>CAJLXC010000001.1 GCA_905210545.1 uncultured Eubacteriales bacterium
AAGCGGCACGTCGAAAGGCAAATACGTTGTGGAACGCGAGGTAAAAGACAATAAGGTTTCAATTAAAGTAAATTACAATATTGACGGAAAAACAGGTGTGTTCCATATTCGTGAAATCACGGACGAAAACGGTAATAAGCAATACGAGTATACATTTAGTGATAATGAAATAATAGTTTTCTAAATAACTACCCCCCCGCAAAGCGGGCAAAACTACCTTTGCAGAGCCTTTCAAGTGGTCAAAAGACATAAAAAAACGGCTAAAAACTGTCGTTTTTAGCCGTTTTGGCGGAATGGCGCCTTGCTTGTACACACCCGCAGTATTTTTAGAAGCACACCTTTCAGCCTGCTGTGCTGTTCTTTCTACGTCTTCGATACTGTCGGGCAATCGCATTTTGGGGTGTATTTTGGTCGGTAAAGTTAAACGCTATGACTACTTCATCTTTATATAAGATACTTCTACGAACTGACTAATCACGGTTGCCATAACGAAAACGACCACCTCACCGTTGACGCACACATAACGTCGGCGGCGACGAACTTACCAAATATATCGTCAAAACATCTTAAAGTAATCCCGCCATTTTTAAAGGCTCGGCAACGCTATAATACGCAGCTTTACGATAAACAAATTTTCAATAACCTTAATCGCTTTAATTAAATAAATCGTAGTTTTAAAGTAAAACTAAACTCTTTAAACAAACAAATCGGTATTTTTAATTAAAATTTTGCCGCAAAACGCAATTAGAGTGCTAAAAATCAAACAAAAAGGTTGAGCTACGAACCGTGACTCAACCTTTTATATTTAATTTGTTAAAATTTAGCCGTTACGCTGCGTCCCTTAACGAAACTGAAGATTTTTTAACCGAAATCATCGGACAAACGCCGGTACTCGTTTCTGTATTTATATAGTTTAATCTGGCGGTATCATTATCCCCGGTGCTCGAGAAGTTGCCGTTTTCCGCAACGGCGATATTGCCGGAACGAAGAGAAACCGCCCCGAATTTTCTACCCTTGTCGTAATTAAACCGTTTGCTCACGGGTTGTTTCTTATAATATCCTTCGCTGAGCTGTGCATTTATAAGCTTATCGACCGCCCTTGCACCCTGAGCTACGCCGTAATCGGAAATGTTTGTAGCGTGACTGGTTTTTTGCGGAAGAGTATTCTCCGGTGAAAGAGTCACGCCGTACCAGTCGATCCATTCTTTAAGACTTGGAGTATATACAAAATCTTCGGTGTCGGCAGAGCTTTGATAAAGTTCGAATTCGCTGTAAACCTTGCCGTCGTTTTGCTTAACGATGGTCGTATTGTCTACGCTCGATTTAACTATTGTTTCTTTATCCGACGCAGTAAAAGCTGTATCGTAAAAAGTTGCGTTAAGCCATTTGCGGATTGTCGATTTTTCCCAAGTTAAAGTATAGTCAACAATGGTTTGGATTTGTCCGTTAACTTTTCCCTTTCTGGTAAGCGCGCCGAAGTATTCGAAATCGTAGGGTTGCGCGTCGAGAATAATTTTACTCTTTAAAACATAGTTGTCGCCGCTTTCACCCATAACTTGCCAAGTAATCGGCTCGTACTTAAACCAGTAAACGCCACTCGCCGAGCCGTCTCCCGAATACAAGTTACCGTTGTAACCCTCATAAAAATATCCGTTTTCCACCTGTTCGCAGTTTTTCCTTTGCTTTCTTATAAAGACGCCGCGGTAATCGTTTTTACCGTCTTTATCGAGATCGATATCTATGTAATACATGGTGTGATCGTCATGCGGGTATTCCACCGTTTCGTTCGAATTATTTTCCTTTAATCTGGAAACGTATTTGTAGTCGTACAGCGTCCACTTTCCCGGCTCGTCTTTTAAGACGCTTCCGTCTTTTGGGTTTATTAAATATACGGGTAAATTGCCGGCAGCGTCGTTAAGCGTAGACAAAGTTGCGTTATCCTTAACTTCGGTTTGCGGATAATAGCCGAATTCGACTTCTTGTACGAATTCATAATCATTGTTTTTGCCTTTATTACCGCCGCCACAGGCAATAAGCATCGTTGTCGCTATAATCGTCGCGCTCGCAACGCTTATTAAAGAAATGATTTTCTTTTTAAACATAATATTGCTCCCTTCGAGTGTTAAAGTACTAACTTTACACTCTCCTTTATTTATCAAGCATACTAATAACACTTTCTTTGTAATTTGTCAAACCTTTTTCAGTAGTTTTAAAACTTTTGAATTTTTTGCGACGTTTTATCTTAATATTTCCCTAATGGGTGTAGTTCGCCCACTGATAATAGAGTACTATCTTTGGTAGCACTGCGTTTCGTACAAACCCATTGTCAGTGGGGATATAGGTAAAGTGTCGCAACTTGAACTTGCGAAACGTATTCTACGGGTGTCGTCCGCAAGCGGCGACGCCTTTTTATTTTTTTAATTGTTTGAATGGAGTAGTTATGAAAAAGGTTTTGATTATTGTTTTATGTGCAATTGCAGTTTTGTGTTTTACATGTTTTTTTGCTTGTAGCAGTAACGATAAAGACGAAACAAGCAAAAGGGAAATTTACGAAGTATATGCGTATATAAAGCGTAGTCTAATTATCATTCCGAAGCATTCGACTGAAAAAAATATGCACTCTAACTTTTCATTAGGGTGCGTACAGTTCTTGGCGGAGAAAGTCGGGGTCGAACCGGCGACCTCTTGAATGCCATTCAAGCGCTCTACCAACTGAGCTATACCCCCATATGCGATTTCAAACTACCGGCCACATATAGCCGTCAATTTAAAATCTCTCGGAATATAGTTTGGTTTTAGCATAAAACCAAGTCTTTTGCGAGCGTTTTATCGTATTTTCAGCGTTTTTATTTAAAATTCGTCATTTAATTTACGTGTTCTTTGGCTTTTAAACGGTTAAGCGCACGGGCTATTTTGATTTCCGCCGACAAAACGTTAAACCGACTTTTCTTTCTCGCGATTTCGTCTTTCGCCTCCTTAAGCGCGTTCTTTGCCCAGGCTTCGTTTACGTCTTTCGCGTTTTCGCACGATTCGACAAGCATAAGCACTTTTCCGTTTTCGATTTTCACAATCCCCGAAGCGACGAACGCCACGATTTTTTCTCCGTTTTCCGCCTTAACTTCCGCAACGCCCGGAATGACGGCGATAACCGCGTTACAGTGATTTGCGAGAATCCCGTACTGTCCGTCCGCGGAGGGAACGACGAGAGAGGCGCACTCTCCGTCATAAAAAACCTTGTCCGCGGCGAGAAGCTTTAAAGAAAAAACTGCCATCAGATTTCACCTTTCCTGATTTTTTCGGCTTTTTCGTAAACGTCCGCTATCGTTCCGACGTTGAAAAACGCGTTTTCGGGCAAATCGTCGACTTCGCCGTTTACGATTTTTTCAAACCCGTCGATCGTGTCTTCGAGTTTTACATACACGCCTTTAAGCCCAGAAAATCTTTCGGCGACGTGCGTGGGTTGCGACAGGAATTTCTGAATTTTTCTCGCGCGGTAAACGCTTTTCTTGTCTTCCTCGGAAAGCTCTTCCATACCGAGAATCGCGATTATATCCTGCAATTCTTTATATTTTTCAAGCGTTTCTTTGACTTTAATCGCAACGCGGTAATGCCTTTCTCCGACGATATCGGCTTCGAGGTTTCTCGACGCGGATTCGAGCGGGTCGACGGCGGGATAAATTCCCTGCTCGGCGATTTTTCTCGACAGAACAGTCGTTGCGTCGAGGTGTGTGAACGTTGTTGCGGGAGCGGGGTCGGTAAGGTCGTCCGCAGGGACGTAAACGGCTTGTACGGAAGTTATCGATCCGTTTTCCGTGGAAGTAATGCGTTCCTCGAGTTTACCCGTTTCTTCCGCAAGCGTGGGCTGATAGCCGACCGCCGAAGGCATTCTTCCGAGAAGCGCAGAAACTTCGCTGCCCGCCTGAACGTAACGGAAAATATTATCAATGAAAAAGAGTACGTCTTTATGTTCCTTGTCTCTGAAGTACTCCGCCATCGTAAGACCCGAAAAAGCCACTCTTTGTCTTACGCCGGGAGCTTCGTTCATCTGCCCGAAAACGAGCGCGGTTTTATCGAAAACGCCGCTTTCTTTCATTTCTCCGAAAAGCTCGTTACCCTCTCTCGAACGTTCTCCGACGCCCGCGAAAACCGAATAACCGCCGTGAACCATTGCGATGTTATGAATAAGTTCCTGAATAAGAACGGTTTTGCCTACGCCTGCGCCGCCGAACAGACCGATTTTTCCGCCTTTTGCGTAAGGCGCGATAAGGTCTATGACTTTTATGCCGGTTTCGAGAATTTCCGTGGACGGAGACAACGAAACGAATTTCGGCGGTTTTCTGTGAATACTCGCGCGCTCGATATTTTCGGAAAGCGGCGGCTCGCCGTCTATCGTGTCGCCGAAAACATCGAACATTCTTCCCAGAACTTCTTTGCCGACGGGAACGGTTATACCGTTTTCGAGAGTCTCTACGCTCTGCCCCACGAACAACCCTTCGCTTTCGGAAAGCATTACGGCTTTTACCGTGCGTTCGTTTACGTGCGCCGCAATTTCGGCGTATTTTATTTTTCCGTCGGTCGTTATTTTTAATACGGCGTCTATTTTCGGAAGAGTTCCCTCTTCGAACGTCGCTTCTATGACCGATCCGTTGATTTTTGTTATTTTACCCGTCATTTTTTCTTACTCCGTTGAAATTTCGCGCCCGAAGACACTTCCGTGATTTCCGTCGTGATTTCGTTCTGTCTTGCGTGGTTAAACTCGCGGCTTAAATCCGACAAAATCGAACTTGCGTTGTCGCTTGCGGATTTCATTGCGACAAGCCTTGCGTTCTGCTCGACGCAATAGCTGTCCACGAGCGAACTGTACACATAACCGCATACATAACTCGGAACGAGGTTATCCAGAACCACCTCGTGCGAAGGCACGAATTCGAATTTCTCTTTGATTTTATCTTTTTCCGCTATGAATTCCGCGGTGTGGAAAGGAAGTATTCTCGTCGATTTGATTATTATTCCGCCGTCCGCCATATCTGTGTACAGAATAAACAGTTTCGAATAATCGCCGTTGACAAACCCATCGAGGAGAATATCCGCGATTTTTCTCGCCACGGCGAGCGTCGGACGGAGAGCCTCGAAAGAAAAATCTTCGGCTACGTTATATCCTTTCGCCGAAAGGTATTCTCTGCCCAGATCGCCCACGACGAAAAGTTTGGAATTTTCGTGCTTTTTTATTTCGTTTTCCACGCGTTTTATAATGTTATGGTTATACGCGCCCGCCATTCCTTTGTCCGCCGTGATTACGAGATAACCGCAAGCAGCGTCTTGCATATGGTCGTTTTCGGGATAAAAATACTTGCTTTCGATATGATCCACCGTTTTGAAAATGGATTTTATTTCTTTTCTTATCCCTCTGAAATAAGGCGATGTTTTTTCGAGTTCCTCCCGCGCTTTTCTTACCTTTGCGGAAGAAATGAGATACAACGCGTTAGTGATTTTCTGCGTTGCCGCAACACCTTTTATTCTGTTTTTGATTTCGTTGATTTCAGACATTGTTTTCGGATAAAAACTTTTTCGCTTCCGAAACGATTATTTCCTTATCGTCGTCGGACAGCGTTTTGCCGTTTTCGATATTCGATATCACGTCGACGCGACATTCTTCGAAATAAGGTAAAAACCTGCCGAAAAACGGACGTATTTCTTTCACGCCGAGACCCGTCGTGATTTTAGCGAGCGATACGACAAGAATTACTATCTCTTCCCATTCGCGATAAGGTTTCTGAAGCGGTTGCACGAGAATTTCGGTAAGCGCTCTGCCGAATTCGAACTGGCGTTTCACCGACTCGTCAAGATCGCCTGAGAACTGAGCGAACGTTTTCATTTCGCGGTACTGCGCTAGCTCGAGACGAAGCGAGCCGACCGCCTTTTTCATAGCTTTAGTCTGCGCGCTTCCCCCGACTCTCGAAACGGAAAGACCGACGTTCACCGCGGGGCGTTGTCCCGACAAAAACAACTCGCTTTCGAGGAACAACTGTCCGTCGGTTATGGAAATTACGTTTGTCGGAATATAAGCGGAAATATCTCCGCCGAGCGTTTCGACAATCGGGAGCGCGGTCATACTTCCGCCGCCTTTTTTCTCGCTTAAATGAGCCGAGCGCTCTAAAAGTCTCGAATGGAGATAGAATATATCGCCGGGATAAGCTTCACGCCCCGGGCTTCTGCCGAGAAGAAGAGAAAGAGTTCTGTAAGCCACGGCGTGTTTGCTAAGATCGTCGTAAACGATAAGAACGTCTTTCCCTTCGTTCATAAAGTATTCGGCGATGGCGCAAGCCGAAAACGGAGAGATATATTGAAGCGAAGCCGAATCGGACGCGGCGGAAAACACAACGACGGTGTAATCGAGCGCGCCGCTTTCTTCGAACATTTTTACTGTTCTCTTCACCGTGCTTGCTTTCTGTCCGATCGCGCAGTAAACGCAGATGACGTTTTTGCCTTTTTGATTGATTATCGTATCGGTTGCGACGCTCGTTTTTCCCGTCTGACGGTCGCCGATTATGAGTTCACGCTGACCTTTACCGACTGGGAACATCGCGTCAATTGTTAAAATACCCGTTTTAAGCGGTTTATTTACGGGGCTTCTGTCTATAATGGCGGGCGCGGGACTTTCGATCGGCATATATTTGTTTGCCGCAAAAGAGCCTTTCCCGTCTATGGGTTCGCCGAGCGCGTTCACTACTCTTCCTATTATTTCTTCGGACACGGGGATTCCCGCCGTTTTGCCCGTTTTATAAACGTTTTCGCCCGCGACTATGTTGTCGCCGTCGAAAAGAACGCAACCCGTTTTCTTTTCGGAAAGGTCGAGCGCAAGTCCTTTTTCGCCACCTTCGAAAGCGAGGATATCGCCGTATTTAACGCCGCTGAGCCCCTCGATTTCGGCAACGCCGTCGGCAACCGAGCAAACCTTGCCTATTTCCTCGGGCAAAGCGCGCGGCTTCCATTTTCCGACCGTTTCTTTCACGAGCGAAATGTAATCGCCGCTTTTATCCGTTTCGTCGATCGCCGTTTTAAGGCTTCTTAAAAGTCCTTCGGGCGTGTTGTCGTAGACCTCGTTAAGAATTTTCAGAACGAAGCCTTTTTTTACGCTTTCGTCCTTAACCCACACGATATCGACGGGGCGATCGAGCTTTGTCCGAAAGAATTCGGCGAGCTTGATTTTTTCTTCCGCCGTCGGTTCATTAACGGACAAAAACTCACCTATAACACGATTATCAGCCATTTTTTATATTCTCCGATATAAATCCGTCCACCGAGCAAGCCGCCTCGATTTTCTCTTTCGCGGCTTTCGTTATAACGTCCGAAAGTTCTTCTTTCGCCTGTTCTTCGGCGCGCTTTTTTACCTCTTCCGCTTTTATATTCGCCTTTTTCAGCGTGTCGGAAGCGTCCTCTTCGGCGGACTTTAAAATCCTTTCGCTTTCCGCTCTCGCGTCGGCTATTATAAGGCGTTTCTTTTCCGCAGTTTCTTCGTCGACTTTGCTTAAAAGCTCGTCGTAAGTCTCTTTTTCCTTTTCTGCCGCGGCAAGGGTCGCTTTGCTGCGCTCGTCCTGTTCTTCGTAATATTTTTTGCGTTTTTCCATAAATTTCTTCACGGGGTTATAAAGCAAAAAATAAAGGATAAGAAAGAGAATGACGAGGTTAAGCAAATGCAGAAGTATCTGCCGCCAGTCTATATTCAGCGGGATTCCGCTTAAAAGGAGATTATACATAACTTTCACCTTACAATACGAATATGACGAGGATTGCAACTATAAGCGCGTAAATTATTGCCGTTTCTATGAATACCAGACCGAGCATAAGACCCGATTTTATCTGCGAAGTCGCTTCGGGCTGACGGGCGATCGCTTCGTTGGACTTAGCTATCGCAATACCCATTGCAAGCGCGCCGAGCGCAGCCGCAAGACCAACGCAGATACCCGCGGCTATTGCTTTGCTTCCTTTAGAATTGTCCCGATTTTCCGTAGCCGACGTTTCGGTTTCTGCCGGGATTACAACTTCGTTTTCCGCATAAGTCACCGCTTCGGCTTGTTCGTTATTTGTAGCATACGCAACGGATTTCACCGCGGGAACGGCGATAACGGTCAAAAGCGCAGCGGCGCAAAGAATCAATAAAACACGTTTGAAAATTTTAAGCATTTTTTATTACCTCTTTCTTATTTTTTATATTTATCATTTTCTTTTCCGAAACTTCTCCGTAGAAAAGAGAAGTGAGCATCGTTAAAACGTAAGCCTGAATGAGCGCGTGCAAAAGCGTGAACATAACGCCGACCACGACGGGCAGGACGAACGACAACGCCGAGAAATAATACACAAGCTCGGTTACGAGCGCACCCGACAAAAGCGCGCCGAACAGACGAAAGCTCATAGATATGGGCAGCGAGAAATCTTTTAAAGTTTTCCCTACTCCTTTGATACCGTTGGAAACTATTCCCCCGCCCAGAATCACGAGGTACGATACACAACCCATCGTTATCGCACCGTTTATATCCGCAAGCGGCGCGGGAAGCGAAACCGAACGGTTAAGCGTCGTTACAGCCTGAAGTCCTAAAAGCTCGAACAGCGTTCCTATGAATATATAGGCGGCTGCCGTAAAAATGTACGCTCCCAGAAATTTGTTTCTGCCGGGACTGCTGCTCTTTGCCATATCGTCGAAAGTACCGACCGCGGTTTCTAAAACGAGCTGGAATTTTTTCGGAACGTAAGTGAATTTCGGGATAACGAAAATCCTTACGATAAGCGAAAAGACAAATATCACGCCCGTTACCGTAAATGCGGAAACAAGTCCGGGATTTACTTCAAGCCCGAAAAGATTTATCTTATTCGTTTCGTGCAGAACCTCGTCGCGCATGGTTCCGTTTATACTCTCGCCGTTTTCTTTCGCGGGGATAAGGAATATCCCTACAAGAAGCGCGGCTATGATTATAAGCCCCGTGACGAGAACGATTATTTTTTTCTTTTTCATAAGTTCACCTCCTCTGTATCCGATTTTTCGGCTTCCGCTTTCCCCGTTTCCGCCCCGTTCTCTTTATCGGCGTTTTCTTTACCGATAAACGCGAGCAACGCTATAAACGTAAGCGCGGCGGAAAACATAATCGCATAGTTTCCGAAAGCTTTCTGCAGAAGATACCCCGCGCCCGCTCCGACGGCGAATATTGCGACGACTGCGAGATACAATCCGAAACGCTTTAATGCCGATTTATCTTTTTTTGCGATCGCCGTAACGAACGAACCCGACATACGGACGATATTTCCGATACACATCGTGCTTGCGAAATCGTTGCCATAAATCCGGTCGAAGGAAAGCACCTGCATCGCGCAAGCGAGAGATATGAGAGCATTGGCGTACAGATTCATACTTTGCGGCATAAACCCGACCGCAAACAGCGTAACCGATTCGACAAGCAGAACAACCTCTTTCCAGAATACTTTTCTTTTGTCGAACAGGAAAAAGAGAGTTTTTGCGAGAATCGCTCCGAGCGCGAAAAACGCTACGGGAACGAGGTATTTCAGTACGCCCGCCATATCTCCGTTTACCAGATTAACGCTTAAAAACACTATATTCCCCGTCTGCGCGTTCGCAAAAACGCCGTCGCGGCAAAAATAAGAATAAGCGTCCTGCAATCCGCCCGATATTATAATGAATACGAGCATTAGCATAGATTGCGAAATTTTGTTTTTTGTCTTTTTCATAAAACTTCCTTGACATATCTTACATATTACAGTATAATCCTTTCGTAGATATCTGTAAAATATATATTTATAATGCTTGCCATTTATTTTTGATATGGAGAAAAGTCAAAGTGAACACTAATTTCGAAAACTATAAAACCTTTTATTTCGTAGCGAAATACGGCAATATCACCGCCGCGGCGGAGGCGTTATACTCCGAACAACCCAACGTTACGAGGGCGATAAAAAATCTCGAACGGGATCTCGGGTGCGTGTTGTTCACGCGCTCTAACAAAGGCGTTACGCTGACCCCCGAGGGCGAAAAACTATATAGGAGAGTTTCTATCGCATATGAACAGATCGCCGCCGCAGAGGAAGAACTTTCGCGTTATAACGGTTTCGAAGAGGGAATTTTAAGAATAGGCGTTTCGGAAACCGCCCTGCACGAAGTTCTGCTTTCCGCGCTTTGCAAGTTTCACTCTTTATACCCTAAAATCAAATTCAATCTTATCAACCTTACCAACGCTCAGGCTATCGGCGCGGTTAAAAATCAGGCGGTGGATTTCGTGCTTATCGCAACGCCTTTCGACCTCGATAAATCCCTGAAATCCGTTCCGATAAAGAAATTTCAGGATATCGTCGTTTGCGGGGAAAGATACAAATATCTCACGGGTGAAAAAGTAAGGCTGGAAGAGCTTACGAAACACTGTATCGTCAGCCTTAACAAAACAAGCAAAACTTACGAATATTACAGAAAAATATTCGGAAAATACGGGCTCGAATTTTTGCCGGACATCGAAGTTTCCACGTCAAATCAGATTCTGCCGATCGTTCAGAACAATTTAGGGATAGGATTTATCCCCGCTTCGTTTGCCGAAAAGGAAATCGCAAACGGCGAAGTTTTCAGGCTCGAAACGGAAGAAACAATTTTCCCGCGCGAAGTTTGCCTTATAAAACGCGCCGATTTTTCCTTATCCGTCGCCGCCAAAGAATTTGAAAAATTATTGACTGAATCTTAAAAAAAAACGGTTCTTTTGAAAGAACCGTTTTTTTAAATTGAGAAAGTTTTTTAAAGTCGCAATCCCCGAAGTCAACGAAAATGGACAAAATTGTTGCGTAAATGAAAAAAGAGCCAAACTCAATAGCGAGTCTGACTCTTGGTATTATCAAAGTTTTCAGCGACAATTTTTCCCGTTTACTTCGGCTTTTAACTGTGCTACAACGGGGTGGCGAAAGGCAAAAAACCGGAGCGGTATCTTTATTGTTATGTCTTTTGAAAAAACTGTTATACGGTCTTTCATAGCAAGCATCTGTTTTTAAGCATAGAAAAAGCCGAGCGATTAAACGCCCGGCTGATTCTTCTTTTTGCCGTTCAAATCGACTTTTATGCCGAAATTTTCGTTAGAAAAGAACAATACGAACTCTAACTTATCGTCAGGGTTCGTATTATTCCCTAATGGCGGAGAAAGAGGGATTTGAACCCTCGCTACGGTTTAAGCCATACTACTCCCTTAGCAGGGGAGCCCCTTGAGCCACTTGGGTATTTCTCCTTACCGTTACTGTATAAAGCACACGCACAAGACGTTTCACGTATATGCTATGTTATCATAATTTATTTATTTTGTCAAAGTATTTTGATAAATTTATTAAAATTAAAACGAAATAATTTAAAATGCAAAAAGAATAAAAACTCCCGCAATAATTTTGCGTTTTATCGGACGGCAAGCTTATTTATAACTTTTAATAAAGCATTATGCGGCTTTATTGCGGTTCTTTTACAATGTCCGTATTTTCACGTGTTCGAGTTCCTTCTATAAGGACTGTTTTTACCGCATTATATTTATCTACACGTATAAGTTTTGACGATACCGGCTTTCCGTTTAGCGTTTTTATCAGCAGACCTTCGCTTTTATAACCGTTCCTCCCGTAAGAAAGAACTTTCCTTTCCCCTTCGAACAACTCGGGATAATCTCCTTTTTCGTCTTTTACCACTTCATAAACGGTTGAGGGGATTTCTTCGGTAATTCGGCTTTGACGAACGTATTTCTCGGTCATGGGTTCGCCGAATATGCATACCCTTATAACGGCATCATCGGCAAAAACGCGAACGACAACGGGGTTGTGAGTGTCATTACAAAACTTCAGATCCGCGCTCCCGGAATTGACCATAGCGTCAAACGACGGCGCAACGTAAGAAACGGGCAGGCTGTGCGGATGATATTCCGTAACCGTAAGCCCCGCTAATAATACGGCGTTATATAAAGTAGTAGAAACCTGACACACGCCGCCGCCCACTCCGTCCGTAAATTTTCCGCCGACAATGATTTTGGCTTTTTTATATCCTCTTTTTTCCGTTCTTTCGCCGACGGTAAAATTAAAAGAAAATTCCCCGCCGACATCCACAAACGTTTTGTCAAGCGCGGCGGCGGCGGTTTTTATGTTGTGCTTGCGCTCCACAGAAGACGTGGGATAAGACGTAAAAAATTCCGACCTTATGCATAGTTCTGCAGGTTGCAAATCGTAAAACGGCATTGCTCCCGACGCCATAACCGATACCGAAGCTGTGGCAGTCAAGAACACAACAAATAAAATAAGACTTATTAAAATCGATTTTACCGATAATTTTTTAAGAAACAAGCGATTGAAAAACATTTATAAAACGAGTATGCGTAAAAACCCGCTCTTTAATACCGACCGCCGATTTAAATAGTAAAAAATGCTTGCCAAACCCGTTATAATGTGGTAAAATATTTGTTGCAATGGAGACGTAGCTCAGTTGGTTAGAGCGCTCGCTTCACATGCGAGAGGTCTAGGGTTCAAGTCCCTACGCCTCTACCATTCCGGCTGAAAACGAAGCGTTTTCAGCCGTTTTTTATGTCTTTTGACCACTCGAAAGGCTCTGCAAAGGGGTTTTTGCCCACTTTGCGGGGTAATTTTTTTTAAAATAATTATTTCCGGCTAACTTTTTGGGCAGTAAATTGTTTGGAGCTGGTGAGCGGACTTGCTTCTCTCGAGACTCCCGCAAAACAGTCCACAGGACTGTTTTTTCGCCTTTCGGCGAACACGCAAACTTCGTTTGCTCGCTCCTAATTCAAGTCCGCTACTTTTCACTAAAAAACAACGCGGAACGCAAAAGCGTTCCGCGTTGTTTTATGGAGCTGGTGAGCGGACTTGAACCGCTGACCTGCTGATTACGAATCAGCTGCTCTACCGACTGAGCCACACCAGCATTGCGACGCTTTTTAACGCGTCGCGTTATCGCTATTTTTCGGATAGCCTTAACATATTATCACAATTTTGAAAAAATATCAACGATTTTTACCGTTTGCTAAAAACTTTTTTGCTTTTTATTTAATACTCGCCTTCTTCTATGCAAAAACCGCGGTTTTTAAGCCAGACCAAAGCTAATTTTACCCAAATCTGAACGGGTTCGTTTACGGTAAACACTTCTTCGTCGGCAAGCGACAAGCCGTGCTGTCCTTCTGCAAAAACGTGTAATTCAAACGGAACGTTGTGTTTTTTGCACGCGAGCGCGTAATACAAGCTGTTTTCGGACGGAACGCAGTCGTCGTTTGCCGTTGTCCAGATAAACGCGGGCGAAGAGTTCTCTTTTACACTGTTTTCAAGCGACAGGCTTTTTTCAAGCTCTGCGTTACCGGCGCAGATATTATCGAAGCTGCCCCTATGCACCTTTACTCCGGAAGAAATGACGGGATAAGAAAGAATAACCGCGTCCGGTCTTGCGAGCGAAATTTTATCGCCCAAAAGTTTTTTTGCGTCTTCCGAATCGAAAAGATTTGCAAGCATAGCGCAAAGATGTCCTCCCGCGGAAAAGCCTATCGCGGCAACGCGGTCGGCGATTACGCCGAGCTTTGCGGCGTTTTCTCTGATATAAACCATCGCCATAAGCCCTTCGTTAAGCTGCGCGGGATAAGCGACGGGCGCGCAGGAATATTCCAGCACGAACGTATTGTAGCTCTCTGCGAGAAACTTAAAAGCAACAGGCTCTTTTTCTCTCTGCGAAACGTAAGAATACCCGCCGCCGCCGATAACGAGCATAGCGGGGCGCAGACGGTTGGGGCGGCGTTCCGTAGGTCCGTGAACGTAAGTCACGAGATAACCGCAGCCGTTCTGCGGGCGTTTCAATCCGAAATATTCGTATAAATCCACTTTTTCGGTAATCATATATTTTCTCCGAGACTTCATTCAAGCTTTTATCATTTTAACACACGAGGAAAAAAATTACAACGGTTTAGCTTATTTTATTGAAAAAAAGGAAAAAATCGGTTATACTTTATTTATGGGTTATCATATCGACACGGGACTTATCAAAGACAAGTTCAAAGAAGACACGGAATGTCCGTTATGCAAAATAAGAAAGGTTGCCGAAAAGCAGTTTTTGCACGAGTTTTTAAACGACGCGGTTATGGCGGACGATTGCAGAATAGAAGTGCGTAAAAAGGGATTTTGCGCGGAACACTTCGGCAAACTGTTCGCGGGGCAGAATAAGCTTTCCGTAGCGTTGCAGACGGAAACCCGCGCGGAAGCGGTGAGCGATCTCTTTTCCCCCGTAAAATCCGCGGGGCAAGCAAAAAAACGCGCCAAAGAGATAGAAAATTCGCTTTCGCATTGCGTTATCTGCGACCTTTTGGAAGAAAGCATGATAAAATACTACAAAACGGTGGCTCAGCTTTTCGCACGCGAAAAAGAGTTTTTCAAGACCTTACATTCTTCGCGCGGGTTCTGCTTTCATCATTACGCGGAACTCCTGAAATATTCCGCTTCTGCGGGCTTTATGACAAAAGAATACCTTAAAGTATTGTCCGACGTACAGTCGCGCAACTTTAAAAGGCTTTCCGACGAGCTTAAAGCGTTCTGCGTTAAGCACGATTACAGAAACGCGAACGAGCCGCTCGGCAATGCTGAAACCGCTCTGCCGAGAGCGGGAGAAAAATTTTACGGCAAAAAAGACTGATATTTAAGCCGTTTTCCGCAACATAACGGCAATATCATAGAGATACGGCATTTTAAAAATATCCGAAAAGGCGGCAAAGCTCAGAGCTTTGCCGCCTTTTCTATTGCGGAAAAAATTTCCTGTTTGCCTGCCCCCGTTTCTGCGGAAGAAGCTATTATATCGCCTGTTCCCACTTTTAACGCGGCGGCGATTTTGTTCAGCTGCGGTTTAACGTTCGCGCGGGAAAGCTTGTCCGCTTTCGTCGCGACGAGAATAAACGGCAACGCGTAATGATAAAGATAGCCGACCATAGCCATATCGTCCGCGGTGGGCAGATGTCTTATATCCACAAGCGAAACCACGAGCGCAAGCTTCTGCGTGGCGAAAAACTCGTCCATAAGCCTGCCCCATCTCTCTTTTTCTTCCTTGCTGACCTTTGCGTACCCGTACCCCGGTAGATCCGCGAGGACGAATTCGTCGAAGTCGAAATAATTTATAAGTCGGGTTCTGCCCGGCGTGTCGGATGTTTTTGCGAGCTTTTTATTCGAGCCGAGCATATTGATAAGCGAAGACTTGCCCACGTTTGACTTTCCCGATATTGCGACTATCGGTTTATCGGTAACGTAAAACCTGTCCGCGCTGTTCACGCTGGTTATGAATTTCGCGGTAAAAGGCTTCATTCTCACACCCCCGCTTTTTCTGCGAGCGCGACTTTAAATACCTCGTCCGCGCGTTCCGCCGTAACGAATTCTATATCGTTTTTCACTTCTTTGGGTATATCCGCAATATCTTTTTCGTTGGCTTTGGGGATAATCACGCGGCGGATACCTGCGCGATAAGCCGCAAGAGCTTTTTCTTTAAGACCGCCTATGGCGAGAACTCTGCCGCGCAACGTTATTTCGCCCGTCATGGCGACGCTTTTTTTAACGGGTATGCCCGTAAACGCCGAAAGTATCGCCGTAGCCATGGTAATACCCGCGGACGGTCCGTCTTTGGGCGTCGCGCCTTCGGGAACGTGGATATGAATATCGTTCTTTTCAAACGCTTCTTCGTCCACTCCGAATTTATGCGCGTTGGCTCTTATATAGCTTATAGCCGCCCTTGCGGATTCTTTCATAACGTCGCCGAGCTTGCCGGTAAGGATTATTTCGCCCTTGCCGCGCATAAGACCGACTTCTATCGTGAGCGTAACGCCGCCCACGCTCGTCCAGGCAAGCCCCGTAGCCGCGCCGATTTCGTCTTTGTCGAGCGCGCCGTCTTTAAGATATTTTTTTACGCCGAGATACCCCGCGACATCTTCTTTTTTAACCGTAGCGGGGGGCGTATCGGGGTTTTCCGCGTTCTCCGCGGCAATCTTTCTTATAACCGCCGCAAGCTCGCGCTCTAAATTACGCACTCCCGCTTCCATCGTGTAGCCTTCTATAATTTCCGTAACGGCTTCGTCCGTAAAAGAAACCCGTTCGGGCGTAAGACCGTTGGCTTCCGTCTGTTTGGGGATAAGATACCTTTTTGCGATTTCCCGCTTTTCTTCGTCCGTATAACCGTTGATTTCTATAATTTCCATACGGTCGAGAAGCGGATACGGAATGGTATCCAAAGAGTTGGCGGTGGTAATGAACATCACCTTGGAAAGGTCGAACGGGACTTCTAAAAATCTGTCGCGGAAGGTCGCGTTCTGTTCGGGATCGAGAACTTCTAACAGCGCGCTTGCGGGATCGCCGTGAATATCCGAAGACAGCTTGTCTATTTCGTCAAGCAGAAAGACGGGGTTTTTGCTTTTTGCGGTTTTAAGCCCGTTTATGATTCTGCCGGGCATCGCGCCGACGTAAGTCTTTCTGTGTCCGCGGATTTCCGCTTCGTCTTTAAGTCCGCCGAGGCTCATTCTCACGAACTTTCTGCCGAGAGCGCGCGCTATGGACGACGCGACCGAGGTTTTGCCCACGCCCGGAGGACCTACGAAACAAAGTATCGGACCTTTAAGCGCGCCCGTGAGCTTTAACACCGCAAGATATTCTACGATTCTTTCTTTCACCTTTTCCAGCCCGAAATGATCCTTATCGAGTATTTCTTTGGCTTTTTTCAGGTCGAAAGTATCTTTCGTCCCTTCGTTATAAGGCAGAGAGAGAATCCAGTCGAGATAATTCAGTATTATAGAATAATCAGGCGAGGAGGGATTGATTTTATCAAGCCGCTTCGCTTCGGACAACGCCTTTTCTTCCACTTCCTGCGGGAGCTTTGCGTCTTTGATTTTCTTTATCAGCTCGTCTTCGTCGTCCGCGTCGCCCAGCTCGTCGTGAATGGCGCGAAGCTGTTCTCTTAAATAAAACTCTTTCTGACTTTTATCTATGCTCGCGCGAACCTTGGTGGTAATCTTTTTTTCGAGCTTGGCAATTTCAAGCTCGTCCGAAAAGAGTTTTTCAAACGCTTTTAATCTTTCTTCCGTGCGGTCTTCGTCTAAAATCGCCTGTGCGGAGGCTTCCTTTATCGCCGTGACCGAAAGCGCGTTATCCATGAACGCGTCGGGCGAATCTATGCCCGTGATGGTGGTTATCATCTCTTTGGTTATGCGTTTGTCGAACAGCGCGTATTCGTAAAACACGGTTTTGGCTATTCTGAAATGCGCTTCGGTAAGCGCGGGGTCTTCGCACGGGATATAAGGCGATTCTTCTACCGCCGCGGAAAAATAGCCTTTCGTCGCGACGAACTGCTTTATTTTGGCGCGAACCATCGCCTGAACGCTGAGCTTAACGGTGTTGTTGGGCAGCTTTACTATCTGCTTTATTCTTGCGATTACGCCCGTTTTGTAAATATCCTTTTTAGAAGGTCTGTCTATAAACGCGTTTTTTTGCGCGGCTATAAAAATTTCGCTGTTTTCTTCTGTCGCGGCTTCTATCGCCGCAACGGAAGAAGGTCTGCCCGCGTCGAAGCTTAAAAACGTATCGGGAAACAGCACCTTTCCGCGAAGCGGCACTACGGGCAGGATTTTTTCCGTAACCGTTTCCGTTCCCGCGGTTTCTTCGTTTATGTTTTCGTTTATTGCGTTTTCGTTTTCCATATTATCTCCGGTATATTAGTATGTTCAATCAAGACAATATTTTTCAAGTAAGTATTTAACGGGCTTGTCTTTATACGGCACCGTTATTTCGTCCGCGACTTTTTTAAGCTCTTCCGCCGCGTCGCCCGTAGCCACGCCGAACCATTCGCCGCCGACGAGTTTTACGTCGTTCGTGGAATCTCCCGCGGTAATCACTTCGTCTAAAGAAATCCCGTAATATTCCGCCACGCGCCTTACCGCCGCGCCCTTGTCGCATTCGGGCGAAACGAATTCCGCCAGAGCCTTATCCCCGTTGTTCACGATAAGCTTGTCTTTAAGCATCGCGGAATACTTTGCCGTAAGTTCTTTTATCTTCTGCGGGTTTGCGAGAATAGTGATTTTTGCGACGGGCAACTTGTTTTCGGTAATTTCCTTTACCATATCGGTTACCTGCCTGCCGTGAACGCCCGTCACCTTTTCGTAAGTATCTATAAACTCCGAACGCCGTTCGTACACGCGCGTTTCGCCTATGTCTACGGCGACGTCCGCGTCTTCTTTTTTGAGCATAGCGGTAACCTCCGCCGCGAGCTTGTAATCCATTCCGCCGGAAAATATTCTTCTCCCCGACGACAGATCGTCTATCATCGCGCCCTGATAAGACACGACGAGGCATTTAAGATCGTAGCCGAGCAGAATGTTTTTAATCGAATCGAACATTCTACCCGTGCAGACGACGAATTTGCCGCCTTGCGCGATAAATTCGTTTACCGCCGCGAGCGTATCGGATTCTATAACGGAACGATAGCCGAGCGTTCCGTCGTAATCTGTGATAAAAAGTTTATACTTCTTCATATTTAACGAGTCCTTCTTCCGTAAGCTTGTTTATAATCGCGCACGCTTCCTTTTCGCCTATTCCGTTCACTGTTTTAAGCGTTTCTTTATCGGCGGCTATAATCCCGCCGAGGTCTTTGAATCTTTCGAGCAGAGCGGTTTTTTTGACCTTTCCTAACCCTTTTACTCCGTCGAGAACGGAAGAAAGCGACCTTTTGCCGTGCAGGGTGCGGAAATAAGTTATGGCGAATCTGTGCGCCTCGTCGCGAATCCTTTGCAGCATTTTAAGGCAATAGTCGCGTTTAGAAAGCACGACCGGCTCCGGCTTATCCGGCAAAAAGATTTCTTCTTCTCTCTTGGCGAGAGAAATAAGGTCTATATTTTTTACGCCCTTTTCGTCGAATATCTCTTTGACGGAAGACAGCTGACCTTTTCCGCCGTCTATGATGATAAGGTCGGGTTCGGGGAATTTTTCGTCTTTTTCGGCAAGCTTGTCGAGTCTTCTCGACAGCACTTCTTTAAGACTTCTGAAATCGTCTGCCCCCTCGAACGATTTTATTCTGAATCGTCTGTATTCCGAAGCGGCTTTTTCGCCGTTTATGAACACGACCATGCTTCCCACTTTATCCACGCCCGAAATGTTGGAAATATCGTAGCATTCCATTCTTTTGGGAAAGTTTTTGAGAGAAAGCTTTTCTTTCAGCGATTCGCACGCCTTAACGGTCATATCGTTTTTATGAATAATTCTGTCAACCGCGGTGGTAAGATGCTCTTCCGCATTGACGCCCGCCATATCCGCGAGCTGTTTTCGCACGCCCTGCTTAGCGACGGTTACGGTAAGACTTTTTCCGTATTCGTTCTTAAAAAAGGCTTCGAGAACGTCCGCGTCGGGCATTTCTTCGCCCACGATTATCTCGTCCGGAATATCCGAGCCGTCTTTATAAAACCGCCTTATAAACTCGGACAGCGTATCCCCCGCGGACAACGCCGCGCTTTCAAACGAAAAATTCCTGCCGCCGGACATTATTCCCCTGCGGACGATAAGCATATTCACCGCGCAATAGATACCGTTGTCTTTGCAGGCGAGAACGTCCGCATTGAGAAATTTATTGAGCGACGTTACGCGTTTAAGCTTGATTTTATCGAGAGAAGCGAGCATTTCTCTGCATTTTAAAGCGGCTTCGAATTCTTCTTTTTCGGCGGCTTCGGACATTTTTGCTTTAAGAAGTTTCTCCGTTTCCGCAACGTCTCCGGATAAAAATTCTATCGCTTCCGCCACGCGGGCAGCGTATTCTTCCTTCGATATAAAACCCGCGCAAGGCGCGTAACATTTTTTAAGCTGATAATTAAGGCACGGCTTTACGGGCTTTGACTCGTTAATTTTTTTATCGCACGGGCGAACCTTATAAACGAGATTGATAAGCTCCAGAACGCCGTTCACGCTGACGCCGCCCATAAACGGACCGAAGTATTTCGCGCCGTCTTTTTTTATTCTGCGGGTTATCGAGAACGCGGGAAACGTTTCTTTAAGATTGACTTTTAAATACGGATAGGTTTTATCGTCTTTTAAGAGAATGTTGTATCTCGGCTTATGTTTTTTTATGAGATTGTTTTCTAAGGACAGCGCGTCTATCTCGCTGGGGGCGATTATATAGTAAAAGTCCGCGACGTTTTTAACCATCGCCATAACCTTTTCCGTTTTGACGCCGTTAAAAAAATACTGCCGCACCCTGTTTTTAAGGTTTTTCGCCTTGCCCACGTAAATAATCTGCCCGTCTTTGTCGAGCATAACGTAAACGCCGGGATTCGTCGGCAGAAGCTTTAACTTGTCATCTAAAACGCCCATAGCGTTATTATACATTATTTTTTTTTATTTATCAATCAAAAACGCGACAAAGGTTTTAATCCCCGCGGGAAGGGCTATTAGTAACCGAGAAATTCCACGCCCTTTAACAATATGTCGGACAGAGAATCGTTGCGAAGAGAATAAAACACGACCTTGCCCTGACGTTTGGTTTTTACGGCGTTGAGGTCTTTAAGAAGCCGCAGCTGATGCGAAACGGTGGTCTGGTTGAGCTTTAACAGCGAAGCTATATCCGAAACGCACATTTCGGATATAGACAGCGCGGAAATAAGTCTTAATCTCGTATAATCCGAAAATATCGAAAAAAAGCACACGAGATCGTCTAAAATTTCGCCCTGCGGCACGTAATCTTCCACAAGATCCTGCAATCTTTTATCGAGCAACACTTTCATTTTTTCTTTTCTCCCGTCATATAATGAATATATGTATATATATTATCATTAAAAGAGCGGGCGAATCGCGTAAAACAATCGCGTTTTCGGTCGAATAATAAATTATTTCGTAAAAAAGGAGGCATTTATGAACTCAAACAATATCGTTTTGGTCGCTCTTTTGTTTTTACTTACGAATAATAACACGATAAACACGACTCAGTTGCTGCTTTTGCTCGCGTTGCTTTCTACCACGACAAACTCCTGTTCTTTTTTCAACAACAATACGTCTAACTGAAAAACCGGACGAAAAAACGCAAAAACAACTCCCCGCGGGCGGCAGAACTGCCGCCCGCGGGGAGTTTTCGCACAAATTTTAAAACTGCTTTTTAAAA
Organism: uncultured Eubacteriales bacterium; assembly: GCA_905210545.1. Classification (GTDB taxonomy): domain Bacteria; phylum Bacillota; class Clostridia; order Christensenellales; family Borkfalkiaceae; genus UBA1259. The sequence goes on from CAJLXC010000001.1 coordinate 21,167, forward strand.
CCTTTCGGCAAACACCTTGGAATAAATTTCGTTGTATTTGTCGCGATAAAAGAGGTTAGTACCGCTCGTCGTGACCGCCGCCAAGGCCCGTGCCGCGCTGACGGCCCGCCGCCGTGCCGGCAGCGACGCTTCTTCTCAGCAATTCCCGCATAGGCACGCCGTGTATAAGTCCCACGCACGCTGCCGCTATCATACTGTCGCCCGCGCCCACCGTGGAGTTCACCGCAACGGACGCGCTTTTGCAATAATAATTTTCTTTGCCGTCGGTTAAAACCGCGCCCTCCGCGCCCATAGACACCAGCACGTTTTTAACGCCCAGCTCGAGATATTTCTTCGCGGCTTCCGCCATATCGTATCTGTCTTTTACCTTCATACCGGAAAACGCTTCCAGCTCTTTTACGTTTGGCTTCGCCATAAAAATTTCTCTGCTTTTTATCGCCGCGAGCATATTACTCTTTTCGGTATCCACTATTACTTTAACGTCTTTGGGAATAACCTCTAAAACCTTGCCGTAAAAATCCGATTTAACGCCCTTGGGCAGACTTCCGCTCATAACGGCGATCTCCGCCCCGAGAGAAAGCTCTCTGACTTTTGCGATAAGCTCCGCCTGTTTTTCGGGCGAAACCTCTTCCCCTCGGTCGTTTATCTCGGTAAGCATAGACTTTTTGTCTATAATCTTATAGTTTACCCGCGCAGAACCGGCGTTTACGACAAAATCGTGTTTTACGCCCTCCCTGTCGAGAACGTGTTCGAACATTCTTCTGTGATTTTCAAACATAAATCCGGTAGAAAGACATTCTTCTCCGAGCCGAGCCACGCCGACCGCAACGTTCATCGCTTTGCCCGAATAAGTTTCTACTTTGTTGTCTATTCTGTTAAGCATACCCACGTTTAAACTGTCAAGCTCGATCGTGCAGTCTATGCTCGGATTCGGGCAAATCGATAATATCATTCCGTTTATTTCTCCGTGTTATATATTTTTTCGGCTTATCTGAAAGCTTTCGCCAGCTTTTCCTGTTCGGCAAAAGGCACTTCTTCATAACGGACGAACTTGCCCGTAAATCTGCCTCTGCCCTGCGTTATGCTGCGCAGTTCCGTAGCGTATTTAAGCATTTCCGCAAGCGGAGCTTCCGCGCTTATTTCCTGCTTTCCGCCGACGGCTTCCATACCGAGAATCCTGCCGCGACGCTTGTTCATATCGCCTAATATATCGCCCGTGTAGTTATCGGGAACGATTATTTTATAAAGATATACCGGCTCTAAAATTTTGGGATTCGCGCGCGGACAAGCGTCGTCGTAAGCAAGCTTCGCCGCGGATATAAACGCTATTTCTTTGCTGTCCACGGGGTGATACTTGCCGTCAAACAACGTGCATTTTATATCCGTCACGGGATAACCCGCAAGAACGCCTTTTTTAACGGCTTCTTTAAGTCCCTTTTCTACTGCGGGAATAAACTGTTTAGGCACTGCGCCGCCGACAACCGCGTCCACGAACTCGAATTCTCCGTCCGCCGCGCCCGGCTCGAAGCGGATATTAACCACTCCGTATTGCCCCGCGCCGCCCGTCTGTTTTTTATGCTTGCCTTCGGCTTCCGCCGCTTTGGTTATCGTTTCCCGATACGCGATTTTCGGATCGGAAAGAACGGCTTCGCACCCGAATTTGCTCTTTAATTTTTTGCACAGCACGTCGAGCTGCGTTTCGCCCTGTCCGCGGATAACCGTTTCGCCTGTTCCGGGATCTTTCTCCACGACGAAAGACGGATCTTCTTCCTGCAAGCGGTTAAGCCCCTGAAAGACTTTGTCCTCTTCTCCGCGTTTAGCGGCGGCTATCGCCATTGTGAGCGACGGCTCGGGAAAGGCGATCGGGTCGTATCTCACGGGATAGCTTTCGTCGGCAAGCGTGTCGCCCGTAGCGGTATTGTTGAGTTTATTCACCGCGCCTATGTCTCCGGCACAGATTTCGTCGGCAGACTCCTGCTTTTTGCCCTTAAGGTAATACAGTCCGCCGATACGCTCTTTTTCGCCCGTCACGGTATTAAGAACGGTCATTCCGCTCTTCAACGTGCCGGTAAACACCCTGATAAGATTGAGCTTGCCCACGAACGGATCGGCAATCGTTTTGAACACCTGAGCCGTGAACGGCGTATCGATATCGCACGCTATTTCGCCTTCTTCGTTTTTGACGATATGCACGCAATGCACGCGTTTTCTCTCCATAGGAGAAGGCATTATCGCGACTATCTCGTTCATAAGGTTTATTACGCCGAGATTCTGCGTTGCCGAACCGCCCACCACCGGAACGGTATCGCCCGAAAAAAGACCGCGTTTTAACCCGACTATTATTTCGTCGTTGGAAAGCCAGCCTGTATCGAGGAATTTTTCTATAAACTCTTCGCTCGTTTCCGCGGCGGCTTCGGTAAGTCCCGCTTTAAGCTGCTCTATTTCGCCTTTCATTTCGTCGGGAACTTTTATCTCCACTCTCCCGCCCTTTGTGAATTCGTAAGCCTTGCCGGATATGACCGACACGTAGCCTTTCATTTTGCCGCCCCTTATAATCGGCGCGTGCATAGTCGCTATTTTTTTGCCGTATTTCGCGCGGAACGCCTCTACCGTAGCGACGTAATCGGCGTTTTCTTTATCTACGCCGTTGATAAAAATCATAAGCGGCACGTGATTGTCAAGGCAGTATTCCATAGCTTTTTCCGCGCCGACGGAAACCTGTCCGTTTGCTTCCGCAACGAGTACCGCAGAATCGACCGCGCGCATAGCCTCGCGGAATTCGCCTTCGAAATCGAAAAACCCGGGAACGTCCACGATGTTTATCTTAACGCCGTCCCATACGGTATAAGCGCAGCCGAGCGACACGGAAATGCCGCGCGCAAGCTCCTGCTCGTCAAAATCGGTCACGGTGTTCTTTTCAGCAACGCTGCCAAGCCTGTCCGTGCTTTTGCCGTTAAAAAGCATAGCTTCCGTAAGAGACGTTTTCCCCTCTCCGCTATGCCCGATAATCGCAATGTTCCTGATTTTTTCAGCCGTAAATTTACCCATATTCAGTTATCCCCCATAATATCAGTCCGATCCGTGCGGACAAAACGACCCGCTTTCGGATCTCTTATCGTTATTATACTATACGCGAAAGGATTTTTCAAGAAAGTTTTAAAAATTCTTTTTATTTTTTTTAATAATCTTCCAAATCGGCGCGCGACGGTATATCCGGTACGGGCGGCGAACACGGATCGGGACAGCAACGCGGCTGCGGCGACGGCGGTTTGGGCGGATTCTGCGGTTTGTTAAGGTTTACGCTCGTTTCGCAGGTCTCTCCGCACCTTAAATCGACCAGAATCACGTCTCCGCCGATTTTAAGTATATTGCGTTCGGGGATAAACAAAGAATTTCTGTCGAAAAATTTCAGAAACCACCTTCTTTTGCGCACGGGAACGGTTATACCCGTCATCACCCCTTTGGGAAAGGACAAGGTAAGATCCGTAATTCTCCCGAAGCACCGCCCGTCGGCAACGTTCACGACGTCGCGTTTTCTTAATTGTTCATAAGAAAGATCCATAGTATTATTATATTATGAACGCGCCCGTTCGGTTATTCTATTAAATTTTTAAGCTTATAGAAAAGTTTTGGAGATTGAAAAAACCGCCCGCTTTGGTTTTTTTAACCAAAGCGGGCGGGGTGTTTTTCAGACTTTATCTGATTTATACCATAGAAATTGCGGAACGGATAGACGATAACGCGTTTTTTTCGAGCCGCGAAACCTGCGCTTGCGAAAGTCCCACTTCGGAAGAAATTTCCGTCTGCGTTTTTCCCTCGTAATACCTTAAATAAATAATCTTTTTTTCTCTGCCTTTCAGGCGCGATAAAGCGTTGTCGAGCGCGACCTTTTCCGTCCAGCTTTCGTCGGTGTTCTTTTCGTCGCCCAGCTGATCGACGAGCAGCAGTTCGTCGCCGTTCTTGCTGTAAACGGGATCGTATAAAGACACCGTGTCGGAAATAGCGTCTAAACAATACGCTACTTCGGAAAGCGCGACGTGCATTTCGTCCGCGATTTTTTCAAGCGAAACCTCTTCGTCTTTTTTCTCCAACTCTTCACGCGTTTTAAGCGCGAGATAAGCGGTATCGCGTATCGAGCGGGAAATGCGGAGCGAGTTGCCGTCTCTTAAAAATCTTTTTATTTCGCCTATAATCATAGGCACGGCGTAAGTGGAAAATTTTACGCCGACGGACAAATCGAAGTTGTCTATCGCTTTGATAAGCCCTATCATCCCCGCCTGAAACACGTCGTCGGAATTAGCGCGTTTCGCCCAGAATCGTTTAATAACGGACAGCACGAGCCGCATATTCGCCACGGTAAATTCTTCGCGCGCGTTTTCGTCGCCCGCGGCTATTTTTTTGAGAAGCTCTACGGACTGTTTATAGGTTATTTTCGGAAGCGTGGAGGTATCCACGCCGCAAATCACGACCTTACTCATACTATAATCCCCCTATGTAAAAGCGGAATAAATCGGGGATATTCGATAAGTATTAGCTTTATCGTAATTTTTATACACGGCGGTGTAAAAATTTTTCTCTCGTTTACGAAAAAAAAGGCGTGAATTTTCTCAAGCGAATACGTCGGGTTTTTAAGTTTTTTTAGTTTTTTTAAGGGTTTACACCATTTTGGCGAATTCTTTTTTAAGCCTTACGATAATCTTTTTTTCTAAACGAGAAATATAAGACTGCGATATGCCGAGCATATCGGCAACTTCTCTCTGCGTTTTCTCTTCTCCGCCGTTCAGACCGTAACGCATTTCCATAATCTCTTTTTCTCTTACGTTGAGTTTGGAAAGCGCTTCTTTAAGAAGCTCGCTTTCAACCCCGTTTTCTATCTTTTTATAAACCGCGTCGGAATCCGTTCCCATAACGTCCGCAAGCACCAGCTCGTTGCCGTCGCCGTCAACGTTGAGCGGCTCGTCGAAGGACACTTCGTTTTTCAGCTTTACCGTTCTCCTTAAATGCATTAAAATCTCGTTCTCTATGCACCGCGAGGCGAAAGTCGCGAGCTTGACGTTTTTCTCCGAAGAAAACGAGCCTACGGCTTTGATAAGCCCTATCGTGCCGACGGAAATAAGGTCGTCCAGATCCACGCCCGTATTCTGAAATCGCCGCGCTATGTATACGACGAGCCTTAAATTATGCTCTACCAGCTCGTCCTTTACGGCTTCGTTGCCGCTTTCGAGCTTTTTTACGAGAGAAGCTTCTTCTTCCGCGGAAAAAGGCGACGGCAGAACCTCTCCGCCGTTTATGTATCTCAGCAGGTTTTCCGAAAAAGAAAACTTTTTAAGCAGTTTTTTAAGTTTTTCCAAAATCACGTTCATCTACATATTCTCCTTTACCCGAAGCGAAGCGATTCAGGCGGCGTTTGCCGCCATCAGCGCGGGGTGCAGTATAACGTCGTATCCCGCGCCTAATCCCTTGTCCGCAACGCATACCGTAACGTTATTATATATATTCGGCAACCCGCCGTTATATATCTCTATTCTGTCAAGTTTAAAACAGATTTTGTTTTCCGCGCCGTTCACCGTCGCAACGACTATGCGCTTTATTCCCGCCGTTTTGCCGCCGCCCGTAAACACGAGCTTTTCGGCAAGTTTTTTTCCGCAGAAAATCACGGGGCTGTCTCCGTCGTAAACGCCGTTGCCCGTATCGAGAAAACCCGTGGCGGTTATTTCCGCATTGCCGTTTACGAGCTTTATTTCGTATAAAAACCCGCGCAGATCCTTGCGCCTGTAAATAAAGCTTACCGTTTCCGTAACCGCTTTGATGAGGACGAAAGCAGGCAGAATAATCAGCGCAACGGAAGTTTCGGACGAATACGGAATGCCGAATATTTCGTAAACACCCGTAATCGCGCCGCCTGTTAAAAACGTCGTTCCCGCAAATACGGCGGAGGTAATCGCGTACTCTCGCGGGGAACGGTATTTTGCGCAGGCGAGAGTGAGCGTAACCCCGCATAAAAGCTTTACCGCGACGGTTAAAACCCGATAATTTTCTAAAAGCGGATAAAAAAGCGCGACCGCCGCGCCGAAAAGAGCGCAAATAAAAAGCCTGCTTTTTTTCGCGGGTACGCCCGCGATTTTTAAAGAGGCTTTAAGAAGCAAATAGTCTATAACGAAATTGTCGATAATTACGTATTCGATATATACCGTCATACCGCCTCCGTGTAACACAAAGCATAACACTAAAAGCGGCGCGATTTTTGATTGTTTATAGAATAAAGACCGAATAATTTGTCGATATACTTATTTTTCGAAATATTCTTTGAGTTTTGGGAAAAACTCGGACGGCTCGAACGCTTTGTCGAGAAGCCCGGAGCAAAGTCCTATAAGCCCGCCGTTGACGAGCGTGATGACGAGCGTTCCCCAGCCGACGCCTTTAAGCGCGCCGAAAAAACAGAACGACATTATAACCGCGATAACGAGAGAGCCTATATCGAAACAGGTCTTAAACAGCGATTTTTTTATATTGTACCGTTCAGAAACGCCTTTGACGAAATAGTCGTTCACCTGAGGCGGAAAATACGCGAAAAAATACAGCGCGACCGCGAACGCGGTGATAAGTTCGCCTACAACGAAAAACAAAACGCGAAGCCACGTATCCATACTGCCGGGGGCGGTTACGGTCGGATCGAATATCGGAATTTTGCGCCATAAGTCAAGCGCAAGCCCGTATATAAGGCAGGATATAAAGGCGAACAGATAAGATAATCTGAATCTCCGCATTATAATGCAGAACGCGATAAACAAAATCCCCTGCACCACGTATTCCGCCTGACCGAAAGAAAGTCCGTCCGCGTAAAGACTGAGTACGTAAGCCGGAGCGACGACCATAGATATTCCGAAATCCGCCGCCGCGACCATAGCGACCGCGAGCGAAAGAAGCGCCGTTGCCAGAATATACGCCGTTTCTCCGTGAAGCTTTAATTTTTTCATAAGTAATATATCCCGTCAGCCTTTCATAAATTCCAGAATGATATCGTTCTGAACGTAAAGATAGTCGTCTTTTATTTTCAGAACGTCGCCGTCTCTTTCGAGATACCTGCCTTTTTTATCGAGGGCGGCTTTATATTTTTCGTCGAAATCCGCGCCGAACGTTTCGTTGAATTTTTTCACGTTCATACCTTCCGCGGTGCGGAGCGCGAGCATAATAAACTCGAATTCCGCGTCGTCGCCCTCTATTACGTCGGAAGAAATTTCCGGCGATTTGTTATAAATGACGGCGTTCATATACTCGTCTACGGAAAAAGTGTTGGTAAACCTTCTCCCGTTCATAAACGAAGACGCCGAAACGCCCGCCCCGATATATTCGCCGCGCCGCCAGTAATTTAAGTTATGTCTGCTCTCGAACCCTTTTTTTGCGAAGTTAGACACCTCGTAACGATAAAAGCCCTTTTCCTTGAGATAGGCGCGGATATCGTCGTAGATATCCGCCACCTCATCGTCGGATAAAAGCTCGCCGTTTAAATAATCCGTGTATATGGGTGTGCCGACTTCGGGCGTGAGCGCGTAGACGGAAATATGACTTACGCCGCCCGCGATGGCGAGATCGGCGGTCTTTCTCACCTGCTCCGCGGTCTGCCCGTGAAGACCTATAAGAATATCCGCGCTGAAATTTTCGCCTTTAAGCATTTTCGCGCACAGCAAAAAATCTTTGGCGGTATGTATACGATTAAGGCGTTTAAGCTGTTCGTCGTACCCCGTTTGCAAGCCCACCGAAAAACGGTTTATGCCCGCGTCTTTATATAGTTTTATTTTATCCTCGTCCACCGTTCCGGGATTAAGCTCTATCGTGATTTCGGGGTTTTCCGCGAGATTAAAGCATTTTTTAACCTGTTTAATCGCCCCGACGATATAGCTTGCGGGTACGACGGACGGCGTTCCGCCGCCCACGTAAACCGTGTCGAAAACCTTGTCTTTATACTTTAAGCCTTGCCCGCGCAGCTCCCTGTACAGACAGGCGAAATAGCTTTCCGCTTTGCCGATTTCTTTCGGGTACGACGCAAAATCGCAATACGTGCATTTGCTTTTGCAAAACGGCACGTGAATATATATTCCGCTCAAACCTTTCCCGCTCCTTATTTGTCGTTATCCGTTTTAAGAATTTCGATAAACGCTTCCGACGGAATTTCAACCGATCCGATAGAACGCATCTTCTTTTTGCCCTCTTTCTGTTTTTCGAGAAGCTTTTTCTTTCTCGTGACGTCGCCGCCGTAGCACTTGGCGAGAACGTCTTTTCTATAAGCCTTGACCGTTTCTCTCGCGATTATCTTTCCGCCGACTGCCGCCTGAATAGGTATTTCGAACATCTGGCGCGGAATAACGTCTTTAAGGCGTTCCGCAATCTGCCGACCGCGCTCGTAAGCCTTGTCTTTATGCACTATTATAGAGAGCGCGTCGCACACGTCGCCGTTTAAAAGCATATCGAGCTTTACGAGATCGCTTTTTTCGTAGCCCGCTATTTCGTAATCGAGAGAAGCGTAGCCCTTGGTTCTCGATTTAAGCTGGTCGAAAAAGTCGTATATGATTTCGTTAAGCGGCAGAGTGTATTTGAGCTGAACGCGCCTTTTATCGAGATATACCATATCCTTATAAACGCCGCGCTTGAATTGACACAATTCCATAATGGGTCCCACGAATTCCGGCGGGGTGAATATCTGCGCGTTTATTATAGGCTCTTCCATATACGCTATTTCGGTAACGGGCGGCAGGTGCGTGGGGTTTTCCACGACAAGCATAGTCCCGTCCGTCTTGTACACCTTATACGAAACGGAAGGCGCGGTGGTTATGATTTCGAGATTGAATTCGCGTTCTATTCTTTCCTGAATAACGTCCATATGCAGCAATCCCAAAAACCCGCATCTGAATCCGAAGCCGAGCGCAACGGAATTATCCGGTTCTATCGATAAAGCCGCGTCGTTGAGCTTTAGTTTTAAAAGCGCGTCTTTAAGGTCGTTATATTTGCTGCCGTCAAGCGGGAACACGCCCGAAAACACCATAGGAAGCGCTTTTTTATAGCCGGGCAGCGGCTCTTTCGCGGGGTTTTCCGCATCGGTTATCGTGTCTCCGACTTCGGTATCTTCTATACTCTTTACGCTTGCGGCTATATAACCGACCTCCCCTGCGGAAAGCTCCGCCGTCGGCAGCATTTTAGGCGAAAACACGCCCACTTCCGTCACCGTAAACGTCTTGCCGGACATAAAGGTCTTGATTTTAGAGCCTACTTTAACGCAACCGTCTTTAACCCTGACGAAACAAATAACGCCCTTAAAATTATCGTAAAAACTGTCGAATATGAGAGCTTTAAGCGGCGCGTTCGGATCGCCGTCCGGCGCGGGAATCTTCTTTACTATTTCCTCGAGAACCCGATCGACGTTAAGCCCCGATTTGGCGGAAATACGCGGCGCGTCCGACGCGTCTATTCCGAGAATTGTTTCTATCTCTTCCGCAGCGCCCTCGGGATCGGCGGAAGCCAGATCCATTTTATTGATAACGGGCATAATTTCGAGATCGTTGTCTATTGCGAGATACGCGTTTGCAAGCGTTTGCGCCTGCACGCCCTGCGTCGCGTCCACGATTAAAATCGCACCCTCGCACGCTTTTAAAGAACGCGATACTTCGTAAGTGAAGTCCACGTGCCCCGGCGTATCGATAAGGTTAAAAACGTATTCTTCGCCGTCTTTCGCTTTATAAAACATTCTCACGGGCGTAAGCTTTATGGTAATGCCGCGTTCGCGCTCTAAATCCATAGAGTCCAAAAGCTGTTCTTCCATATCGCGCTCCGAAACCTGCCCCGTCATTTCCATAAGTCTGTCCGCGAGCGTGCTTTTGCCGTGATCGATATGCGCCACTATACAAAAATTTCTTATTTTTTTCTGATCTATAGACATATATTTACCCGTTTTGTGATACAATGAATAAAAAAGAACGACAACGCCGCGCTTTTTTATAGCGTTTACCATACAAGTATACATTATCGGCGTTATTTTTGCAAGTAAATTAAAATCGGAGTTGACATGAGAATAACCAAAGACAGTTTTTTATTGAATAAACCCATAGCGCACCGCGGACTTTGGGGCAACGGCGTTACCGAAAACTCTTTATCCGCCTATCTGAAAGCCGCCGAACGCGGCTATCCGATAGAAATAGACCTGTACCTTTCAAAAGACGGCGAACTGTTCTCTTTTCACGACAAAACCCTGCTAAGAATGACGGGAGAAAAGGGCTTTATTTACGACAAAACCGCCGCCGAACTGAAAAAATTAAGACTTAAAGGAACGGACGAAACCATTCCGACCTTCGACGAGGTTTTAAGAATAACCGAAGGCAAAATCCCCCTGCTCGTCGAAATAAAAAATCAACCCGATAAAACGGTAGTCGATAAAACCGTGGCGAGGCTTAAAAGCTATCGCGGCGAATTTGCGGTTCAGAGCTTTAACCCGTTTTATATCGCCCGCGTAAAAAAACTCGCGCCCGAATTTATCCGCGGAATTCTCGCCACCGACGACGAAAACGACCTTAAAAAAGAAAACCCCGTTACGCGGTTCGTCATAAAAAACATGCCGCTCAACGGATTTATTAAGCCCGATTTTATCAGCTATCATTATTCGGGCGTGCCGCTCCCCCGAAAAAAGACCAAAGACAAAGCCGTGCTTTGCTGGACGGTTACTTCGCAAAAAATCTACGACGGGATAAAACCTTTTTGCGACAATATTATTTTTGAAGAATTTATTCCCGAATAATAAATAATTATCGAAATTGAAAAGGAAACAAGGAAACGCCGCTAAACAGCGGCGCTTCCTTTATTTTCTTCTTTTATTTCTCCGTCCGCGGCGGGAGCTCCCGCCGTGAAGTTTCCGGTAACTTTTTTATAAGCGTAAATAAAGTATATTATTTCCGCTATCGCGGTTATCGTCCAGGAACAGCTGTACAAAAGATATATAGAAGTTATCGTCCTGAATTTTGCGAAAATCGTGAGAATCCAGACCACCCTGAAAACGCACGAACCCATTATAACTATAATCGTGGAAACGACGGTTTTACCTAATCCTCGCGACGCGGATATCGTAGTATCCATAAACGCCGAGATGCAATAAGAAAAGCCCATTATTTTAAGCCTTGCCATACCTTCCTGCATAACGGCGGGGTCGTCCGTGAATATGGATAAAAACCCTTTGCCGAAAAGAACAAGTCCGCCGCCTAAAACCGCGCCGACCGCAAACGAGTAAATCGTGCATATGAGATAGCTGCGGAGAATTCTTTTCTTGTTTCCCGCGCCGAAATTCTGACCGATAAAGCTCGAACAGGCTATGTAGAACGCGTCCATCAACTGGTAAACGAGCGCGTCCGAGTTAGTCGCCGCGGAATTGCCTTCTACCACGACCGACGGGAAAGTGTTTACCGCCGACTGAATAAACAGGTTGGCTATATTGAAGATAGAATTCTGAAAGCTTGCGGGAAGCCCCAGCGCAAGCATTGTTTTCGCCTTGTCGCCGTGAATTTTAAGCGCGCCGAAGGATAGCTTGCAATCGCCGTTTTCGCGGAACAACGCCGCTATTACGAGTATCGCGGACACGTATTGCGAGATGATACTCGCGAGAGCCACTCCCGCAACGTCCATTTTAAAAACGATTACGAAAAACAGGTTAAGCCCCACGTTAAGAACGCCCGCTATAAAAAGATACAACAGCGGTTTTTTGGTATTGCCTATTGCGCTGAAAGTTCCGTTTCCGAAATTGTAGAGCGCGACCGCGGGCATACCGAGCATATAAATCTTAAGGTACGTATTCGCGCCGCCGATGAGGTCGGCTTTCGTGCCGAGAAGTCTTAAAAAAGCGTTTGCGGTAAAAAATCCCGCCACAGCGAGCAGAATACCTATAAAAAGACTTATTAAAGCGGAAGTATGCACCGATTCTTTAAGGTTCTTTTTATCCCCCGCGCCGAAAAACTTTGCAACGATAACGTTTACGCCGCTGCCTATACCGATGAGTATTCCCGTGTAGAGATTTACGAGAATAGTGGTAGATCCGACCGCGCCGATCGCCTTTGATCCCGATTCCGAAAACCGCCCCACTACGGCTATGTCGGACATATTAAACAAAACCTGTAACAGGTTAGACGCCATAAGCGGTATTCCGAAAAGCAAAATCTGCTTCCAGAGATTACCGCTCGTCAATTTCTTTTCTATTACCATAACGCCTATTATTAAAACCAAAACGTTTTGTTAAGATCGGCGGGATTGTATCTACGGAATTTATCTGCCGAACTTTTTATACAACGCTTTCAGCAACTCTTCTTTGGACTGCGGCTCGCGGTTTTCTCTTTTTCTTTCCGCGTTGCGCCTGCCCTCTTTTCTTTCTCTGTCGGTTTTCTGATTGCCGACCGCAAGACCGTGCGGCATTTCCGAAGTTTTAAGCGAAAGAGAAATTTTCTTTTTTACCTCGTCAACGCCCAGAACCTTTACTTTTACCGTATCTCCGACTTTAAGCGCGTCGGACGGGTGTTTGATATAGTTATCGGAAATCTGCGAAATATGCACGAGTCCGTCCTGATGAACGCCTATATCCACGAACACGCCGAAATCGATGACGTTCCTTACCGTGCCGGTAAGTTCCATTCCCTCTTTCAGGTCGGAAAGGCTCATAAGGTCGCTTCTTAAAACGGGCTTGGGGAGAGTATCTCTTATATCTCTGCCGGGTTTTAAAAGCTCGTCCGCAATATCGCGGAGAGTCGGCACGCCTATCTTACAATCTTTGGCGACGTTGTCCCAGCCGAATTTTTCTATTCTCGCTTTAAGGTCTCCGATATTGCCTTTTTCTACGTCTTCTAAAGAATAACCCGTTTCTCTGAGCAAAATTTCTACCGCTTCGTAATCTTCCGGATGTACCGCGGTGTTATCGAGAACGGACGCGCCTCCGATTATCCGCAAAAATCCCGCGCACTGTTCGTAAGCCTTTGCTCCGAGCTTTTTGACTTTTAACAGTTCGTCGCGCTTTTTAAAGGGCTGTTCTTTTCTGTATTCCAGAATGTTTTTCGCTATTCCGCTGTTTAAGCCCGCAACGTAAGACAGCAGGCTTGCGGAAGCGGTGTTAAGATCCACGCCGACCGAGTTCACGCAGTCTTCCACTACGCCGCCGAGGACTTCTTCTAATCTCGCTTCAGGCATATCGTGCTGATATTGCCCTACGCCTATGGACTTAACGTCTATTTTGATAAGCTCGGCAAGCGGGTCTTGCAATCTTCTCGCGATAGACACCGCCGAGCGTTGCGTTACGTCGAAATCGGGGAACTCTTCCGCGCCGAGCTTTGACGCGCTGTAAACGGACGCGCCCGCCTCGTTTACTACCGCATAAGCCACCGGGCGTTCGCACTTTTTAATGAGATTCGCAACGAAAATTTCGCTCTCCTTGCTCGCCGTGCCGTTGCCTATCGAAATCACGTCTACCTTGTATTTGTTTATAAGAGCGATAAGCTTGGTTTCGGCTTCTTCTATCTTGTTCTGCGGCGGCGTGGGATAAATAACCGTGGTTGCAAGCACGTTGCCCTCTGCGTCTATCACCGCGATTTTGCAACCCGTTCTGTAAGCGGGATCGAGTCCTAATATCGTCTTGCCTTTAAGCGGCGGCTGCAACAAAAGCGGGCGAAGGTTTACGTCGAACATCTTTATCGCCTGTTCGTCTGCCTTTTCGGTAAGATCGTTTCTCACTTCCCTTTCTACCGACGGGAATATAAGGCGGGAATACGCGTCCGCGCAAGCCGCCGCAACGATTTTGCCGCATTCTCCGTCGTTTTTAACGTATACCGAACAGATCGCCGCAACGAACGCCTCGTCGTCTACGGTTATCGATACTTTAAGGCATTCTTCTTTCTCTCCGCGATTGACCGCGAGAATTCTGTGCGACGGAATCTTGCTGATTTTTTCGGTATAATCCGCGTACATATCGTAGGTTTTCGCGTTTTCGTTTTCTAAAAGCTTGCAGGCTATTTCGCCCGTTTCCGCAATCTTTTTACGCAGAGTTTTTCTTAGTTCCGCGTCGTCCGAAACCTTTTCCGCGATAATGTCGGCTGCGCCTTTTAAAGCCTGCTCGGCGTTTTCCACGCCCTTTTCCGCGTTTACGTATTTCTCCGCTTCCGCTTTCGGATCGGAATCTTTGTCCTGCGCGAGAATAAATTCCGCAAGCGGCAGAAGCCCTTTTTCGACCGCGACCGAAGCGCGGGTTTTTCTCTTTTGTTTATATGGGCGGTAAACGTCTTCTACTTCCGTCATCGTTTCGGCTTTGGCGAGCGAAATCGCAATTTCGTCCGTCATTTTGCCCTGTTCGGTTATGCTGTCCGCAACTTCTTGTTTTCTTTTGTCAAGGTTGCGGAGATATTTCAATCTGTCCGAAAATTCGCGCAGAACCTGATCGTCGCACGAGCCGGTCATTTCTTTTCTGTACCGCGCGATGAACGGAATGGTGTTGCCGTCGTCTATAAGCGCGATTATGTTGGCGGAATGATCCGCGCGGATATTGAATTCGTTTGCAAGTTTAGCTGAATAATCCATAATTTAATTTTTCTTACCCTTTCTTTTTCTTATTTCTTTCACCGTTTTTTCGTAGCCGTGATCGCTCGGAACGTAATATATCTTATCTTTAAGCGAATCCGGCAGATACTGCTGTTCGCAATAACCGCCGTAATCGTGCGGATATTTATATTGCCGAGCCATAGCTTTATCTTCTTTGCTGCCGTATACGGCGTTTTTAACCCACGGCGGCACGTTGTCGTCTTTAACGTTTTTCGCGTCTTCTGCGGCGGCGTCCATTGCCATTACGACCGAGTTGGATTTTTCCGCTTCGCAGACGTAAATTATAGCTTCCGATAACGGGAGAAGCCCCTCGGGAACGCCCATTCGCTCTACCGCGAGATATGCGTTGGTCGCCATTATCATAGCCTGCGGGTCTGCCATACCCACGTCCTCCGAGGAGTGCGCTATCGTTCTTCTCGCGATAAGCAGCGGGTCGCACCCGCCCTGAATAAGCCTTTGCATATAATACAGCGCGGCGTTTGCGTCGGAACCTCTTAAGCTTTTGCAGAACGCCGACAGCATATCGTAATACATCTGCTCGTCAAACGAAAGAGCTTTGCGCTGAATACTCTCTTCCGCGTCTTTAAGCGTTATCCTTACGCTGCCGTCCTTTTGCGGCGGCGTGGTCAGCGCGGCAAGCTCCAAAGCGTTGTAAGCGACGCGTAAATCGCCCGCGGAAATACGCGCGATATGTCCGATCGCGTCGTCGTCGGCGGTTACGTTCATATTGCCGAGTCCGCGTTCCTTATCCGTCACGGCGTTTTTAAGCGCGCGTATTATGTTCTCTTCCGAAAGTCTTTTCAGCTCGAACACCCTGCACCTCGAAACTATGGCGGGAGTCATCGCCGCGTAAGGATTTTCCGTCGTAGAACCGATAAAAATCACGTCGCCCGCCTCTATAGAAGGCAACAGACTGTCGCTTTGCGTTTTGCTGAAACGGTGACATTCGTCTAACAATAAATACGTCTTTTTGCCGTACATTTTAGCGTTTGCGCGGGCTTCTTCCACCACCCTTTTAACGTCCGCAACGCCTGCGGAAACGGCGTTGAGCTTAACGAAATTGCCGTCCGTGTTGTTTGCGATAACGTTGGCAAGCGTGGTTTTGCCGCAGCCCGGCGGACCCCAGAAAATACAACTCCCCAGTCTGTCCATTTTTATGGCGCGCCGCAAAAGTCCCGTTTCCGAAACGATATGCTCTTGTCCTAAAAATTCCGAAAGCGTTCTCGCTCTCATTCTTTCGGCAAGCGGAACGGTTTTTTTGTTCTCGTTTGCCAGATCAAATAAATCCATATTTGTTATTTTAACATATCCGTTGCTTTTTTACAAGCGGTAACGCAAAGTAGACGAAGTAAATTTTTATCGTTTCCTCAATTATTCCCGACGTTTAAAAATAAAATTTTCCGCCCGGGCGACGCACGGTTTAAGTCAGGCGGCTCATATCGCAAAAAAAAACGAAATATACTGTAACTATGATAAAAAATTATTCGGCAAAAAAACGTATCTCCGCAAACGAGATCGTTATATTTTCTCTTTTGCTGTGCTTTGCGGGCGCGCTCGCCTTCGGCAAAGGCTATTCCTATGCGGTTACAAACGGAATAAAGCTGTGGGCGGCAACGCTTCTGCCCGCGCTGTTTCCTTACTTTTTTATAACCGCCGTTCTTTCGGGGCTTTCCGTCACGGGCAGGCTGTCGCAAAAATTATCGCCCGTCACACGGTCGCTTTTCAGAACGAACGGAATAACGGGTTACGCATTTTTTATAAGCGCGCTGTCGGGCTATCCCGTCGGCGCGAAAACCGTTGCCGACCTGAAAACGCGCGGACTTATTTCCGGAACGGAAGCGGTAAGAGCTTGCTCGTTTTGTTCTTCCCCTTCGCCTATGTTTCTGATTGCAAGCGTGGGCGGATTGATGTTCCGCGACAGAGCTTTGGGCGCGTGCGTGTTCTTCTGTAATTTTCTCGCCGTGCTGACGACGGGCTTTTTGTTTTCTTTTTACAAACGAAAGGAACGCCCGTCCGATAATGCGGAGTCTTTTTCCGGCGCGAACGTTTCTCTTTACGAAGCGACGTATTCTTCGGTAATTTCTATTTTAGTCGTTGGCGGCATAATCGCCATTTTTACGGTTTTGTCGGAAATATTAAAGGACGCGGGCGCGTTTACGCCGATAGAAGCTTTTATAGGACTTTTCACCAAAAACGAAGCCGTAAAAAAAGGCGTGGCTTCCGGAATATTCGAGTGTACCGCGGGCTTAAAAGAGCTTTCTTTAAGCGGCGTGAATTTCTGCACGCTGCCCATAGTCGCGGGGATTTGCGGGTTTGGCGGTATATGCGTGATAATTCAGTCGGCGGCATACCTTAAATCGGCAAAAATAAAAATCGCCCCGTTTCTCGTTGCAAAACTGCTCGAAGCGATTTTAAGTTCTGTTTTCGGATTGATTTTATCCCTTGCGTTTTTCAAGTAACGCGCAGACCGCCGCGTAGGCTTTTTCAGACAGGATTTGCGAAAAATCCTCGCCGTTTTTTATTTTTTCCCGCGCGAGCGAAGAGCTTACGTCTGAAAATTCCGGATCGGGCGAAAAATACACGGTTTTTACGAACGGATAAAGCTCCGCGTTTTTTCGCGCGTACGCATCTTCGTATTCCCTGTCTTTTTCGGAACGAATACCGCGGACGTAATCCGTAACGCCGTTCTCGCGCAAAAAATCCGCGTAATTTGCGGAATTCTCGGCATAAGTCGTTATCCGCACGCGCGGCTCTCCGCCGAAAACGACGCCTAAAAGAGCCTTCCTTTCGTCAAGCGTAAAGAAAGGGTTCTTTTTCGGATTATCGCCCACAACGATAATCACGCCCGAATATTTTTCCAGGCATTTTTTTATTATGTTTTCGTGTCCTGTCGTCACGGGATCGAACGTTCCCGCAAAAACGCAGACTTTTCTATTTTCATTCATTTTTTTGTCGCTATGCGCTTAACTTATCCCCGCTGTCGCGGGTGAGATTGCCGCGGCTTTTTACAAAAGCCGCTTCTCCGCTGACGCTACGAAGAAATAAGCCCGTCAGGGCAGTCCGTCAAAGGCGTCCGCAATGACGATATACGAAATACTCTCCCCTTAAAGAATAAGGGGGCAAGGGGGATATGAGGAGTTTTCAGGGTAACGGGGGCGCGGGGGAATAGGGACGGACTCGGAAAACAGTCCCTTTCCCCTGCAAAAACCTCCTTGCCGTGGGAATCTCTTTTATTATTCCGCCTGTCCCGACCGACAGACAAAGAATTTTATTCTGCTCTGAAAAACGTCAGCCCCGCCCTGCCGTACTTGCGTTCGTCGGACACATAAAGTCCTTTCGGGCATTCGACAAGAGGCTTTTCGTTTTCGTAAATTATTTCTCCGCCGTCTTTAAGAACACGAATTGCCTTTGCAACGGCCAGCTCGCCTGTTTTATCGGCGTAAGGCGCATCGATGAAGACGTAATCGAATTTTTCCGTAACCGTATCGAGCAACGTCAACGCGTCGGACGTTTTAACTTCTACGTCGGCGATACCGAGCTTCTCAAGGTTGGCTTTGGCAAGCTTAACGCTTTCCCGGGAAACGTCGTTTAAAACGACTTTTCCCGCGCCTCTGGAATACGCTTCTATTCCGACCGCACCCGTACCGCAAAACAAATCCAGAAACGATTTGCCGTAAATTCTGAACTGCAAAATATTAAAAAGGCTTTCTCTCGTCTGGTCGGAAGTCGGGCGAATATCTCTGCCTTTAAATTCCGCAAGCCTTCTGCCTTTATATTTTCCGCCGACTATTCTCATATAACCTCTATTCTTTGTTTAATACGTCTTTATCTCACCGTCATTCCGGGAGTAGACGCAACCGCTACACCCCAATATTGTCATTTCGAGGAAAGACGCGCAGCGGCTTGACGTGGGAATCTCTTTTCAATAATGCAATCACAAAATGAGATTGCCACGCTTCGCTCGCAATGACGGAATGCAAGCCGTTAAAAGCTTCCGCAATGACAAAAACGGTAATTACTTTCCGTAAATCTGCGCTTGTTTTTCTCTTATTCGCCTTTGCTGAATTATAATCTTTCTCGCGCCGAGATTATAAAAGACGCCGGATAAAAGGATTAACAAAGGAACAGCCGCAAGCGCGTAAAAATAATCAGCCATTGCCAACGTTTTGCCGGACAAACTAAAAAAAACGAAAACCACGAAATAAATGAACCCGCCTATCACGCCGAAAGTTCTTGTTGTTCCGCCGGCGAGCATAATAATCGAATGCACGAGCAGGCAAAAAATCAGCGGTATACAAGCGATAAAGCCGATAAAATAACCCTTCCAGGGCTTGTACTCTTCTTTAAGCTTAAGCGGTCTGACCGTTCCCGTTCTAACCATTTCGCGGCGTTCCAGATCGTTGGCGTGCCTTATCTTAACGGCTTCTTGTCCTTCTTTATAAAAAACGCCGGCGACGATAAAGCAATAAAGACCGAGATTAAGAATGCTCAATAAAATTTTAAGCCACAACAGACTTTCTTTAATGCAAAGAATTCCGAAAGCGGTTACCGCCATAAAAAACAAATACACAAACGGAAAAACCGCTTTTTTAATATAAAACCACATATTTTCTCCTGTGAACCGAACGCAAAATCATATTGCGAAACCGTTCAGTCGATATAAATTTTCTCGGCGCGAACCGCAGCCTTAGTCAGTATTTCGTAGCTTATCGTGCCGTAACTTTCCGCAAGCCGATCCGCATCGGATAAAACGTTTATGAATTTAGTTCCGCGCGCAACGCCCGTATAAGCGGAAACGTCCATGCAGCGATTATTATAAATTCCGTAAATTTCGTTTCTCGGCAAACCGTCAGCATAGCCGTACCTTATCAGTGTCAGGTTTTCGGGTTTTTGCGCGGGTTTACTCCCGTACAACGCCGCCTCGCCCGTTTTTATCGAGCGTTCTCCTGTTATGGGCGCGTAAATACGCATTGCGGGAATAACGGAAATCCGATCGGTTTCAAACGGTTTATAACCGTATAAAAGAATCCCTATACGTACCATATCGAAGTATTCGCCCATAAGCATTCCGCCGCTTGCCGACGCGTGCGCGATTACGTTATTATTATACCCCTTAACGAGATTATTTGCAAGTAAAAATTTGTCGGTGGCTTTTTTTCTCATCGAATCGTTCTCCGGACAAGCGTAATGCGTGTATACCCCGCTTATCGCCACCCGCCCGCATTTATCTATCGTTTCTAAAATTCGTTTAAGCTCTTCAGCGTCGTCAACGCCCTGCCTGTTCATACCCGTGTTTATTTTTACGTGAACGCGGACGGCGGTATCTTCCTTTTTTGCAGCTTCGTTTAACATAATAACGTCGCCGACTTTATAAACCGTTGCGGTTAAATCGTAACGCGCTATAGCGTCCGCATCGGTTGTCCCTATAGGACTGTTTAATACGAGAATTTCTTTGTCGATTCCGGATAACCTTAACGCGACGGCTTCTTCCACGAGCGCAACGGCAAAACAATCGACAATCGGATACAGGGCGTTTGCGACTTTTTCCGCGCCATGCCCGTAAGCGTTTGCCTTAACGACGGCGCAGAACTTTGTTTTTCGGGGTAAAAGCTTTTTTACGGATAGCGCGTTTTGTCTTATTGCGTTTAAGTCGATGATTGCTTTATTTAACATACTCATAAATATGCGTAACGAGCAGAAGATTGCCACGGGGTTTTATCCGTGTGTTGAATTGAATGAGATTGCAACGGTGTTTTATCCGTGCGTTGAATTGAATGAGATTGCCACGGCTTTTTACAAAAGCCTCGCAATGACACGTACCCGCGGGCGAGATTGCGCTGCATTATAGAAAAGGAGATTCCCGCGTCGCTGCGCTCCTCGGAATGACAAAATGGGGTGCGGCGAAAACGCCTGACGCCGGAACGACAATATGGGGTGGGTGCAACATCGCCTGCCGCAGGAATGACGGTGCGGTGCGTTTTTCCCGCCGAAACACAGCATCTGCAAACACTTTCTTAGACGGGATAAAAAAATTTATTTATTCAATATTGTTTTTTTTATAGGGTTTTATAAAGTTTTTTACAGTTTTTAACAGTTTTTTCCCGCAATTTTGCGAAGAACTTAAAAGTACGGACTTAATCATCCGTTTATTTTTGTATAATAAAAAGAAATACATTATTTGTCCGTTTACGGCGATAATAAAAGAGGATCTTCTTTTATGAATATGAAAGACTTACCGGTAGACCACGTACTCGATATTCTTATTCGCGTTTTAATTCAACGTATTGACGAATTGAAAGACTATAAAGACGTTGAAGGACAAAAATTCCAGTACGGCGAAAGACTTGCCTACACCGAGTGTCTCGAATGCGTTCAGCTTTGGGAAAAAGCCAAAGAACACGGACTTAATTTCGAAATAGAAGACGTTTATCCGTTATAACCCGCAATCCCCTATGATTGACGCGATTTGTCTGAAATAGAAAATCGCCAGTAAAATACTGACGATTTCTGGTGCGCCATAAGGGAGTCGAACCCCTAACCTCAGGTTCCGTAGACCTGCGCTCTATCCAATTGCGCTAATGGCGCGTGTTCGATTTTTTCACGCTATCCGATTGAAAACCGAAGACGCATAAAACACTATCCTGTCAAACAGCTTATTTATTTTATATCTTTTAATCGGTTTTGTCAACCGTTATTACTAAAATTAACAAAACATTTAAATATTTTCGGCTCGGCGGAGAACAGAAAAGAGTTTTATAATATGTGCGAAAGGTAAAAGCCTCAACAACACACCTAAATGTGCGTAAGGTTATTGCCTTTCGCACATTATTTTTTTTGGCCGAAAAACGGAAAGGAGGGAAACCTTATCACTTGCAAATATTTTACCTATGAGGATAGGAAACATTTTGAGGAACAATACAACGCAGGTGCAGCCCTGCCGGATATTGCGGACACACTCGGCGTGCATATCAGCACGATTTACCGAGAACTTAACCGAGGCAGCACAGGAGAGATTGATGCCAACGGCCGTGCCGGGTACGATGCGGAGCTTGCACAAAAAACAATGCTGGAAAGCCTTAAGAGGCGAGGCAAAAGACAAGGAGGCGTAAAACAAAATGAATGAGCTGCAAACATTCAGCAATGCGGAGTTTGGCGAAATACGCTCAATTACCATTGAAAACATCCCCTATTTTGTAGGCAGGGATGTGGCAAGCATTTTGGGCTACGCCAACACAAGGGATGCCCTGGCAAAGAGGGTTGACAGCGAGGATAAGCTAACGGGGGTAGCAATTTGCGACACCAACGGCAGAGAAACAAAGCCGGTACTTATAAACGAAAGCGGTTTATACGGCTTGATACTTACAAGCAAGCTGCCATCCGCAAAAGAGTTTAAGCGGTGGGTTACATCAAGCGTTTTGCCTATGATACGCAAAACGGGCGTGTATTCAGCCGGTATGGCTTTGAAAAACGATGACACCGTTGCGCCGATGAGGTTACTTTCCCCGGATGATTACCTTTCGGCTGCCAGACTTATTGCCACTTGCAAGAGTGAACGGCTGGGCATCGTGCTTGCGCTTTTATCAAAAGGCGGTTGGGATATTCCCCAGATCGCAACCGGTGCATCCGTAAGACCGGACACCTCCGACATTGCCGAAAGAATTACACGGGTAAAAGCCAAAACGGGCATAAGACTGCAAGAGCTCGGAAAAATAAGCGGCATAAGTGTTGAGGTTTTGCGCTCTTATGAAACCGGGCGGCGTTTTCCAAAGCAAGAAAGGTACACCTCCCTCGTAATGCTGTTAAACAGCCTTGAGGAAACGGCCGAAAAGGAGGATGGCGAACAATGACACCAGAACAACAGAGAGCCAAAGAGCGTAAACTTGCCGACATAAGGAAACGAAAAATAAGACAGCGTAACAACCGTATTGCGTGGCTCGTAATTATCGGCATTGTGCTTGTAATATTTGCCCTCGGCACGCTCTTTGGGTATCACCTTACAAGCCACACACCCGCCGGACAAGCTGACATAACGGAAAGCACACAGATTGCTGCCAAGATCCGTGCGGATGAGCCCACAGCAAAAGTAATTGAGCTCACAAGCACCGCAGAAACCCCAAAAGGTGTGCCGGGGCTGTCGCTTGATTATGACTTGCAAAAAGTAATGTATGAAAGCTGCCAAAAGTATGATGTACCTTTTGCCCTGGCTTTGGCCGTGGCAGAAAAAGAAAGCGGCTTTAACCTGGATGCCGAAAGCAGGACAGACGATCACGGCATTATGCAGATTAACCGCTGTAATTTTGAGTACCTGCGTAACAAGGGCATTGATCCCCTTACCTATGAGGGAAACATTGAGGCCGGCGTAATGCTCCTCGGTGAAAACCTAACCCGTTACGGTGATGAGGGGCTGGCGGTTATGGCATATAACTGCGGCCGCACCGGGGCAAAAAGGCTTTGGGATGCCGGTGTATACAGTACATCGTACTCAAGAGCCATTATGGAGCTATACGAAAAGTGGCTCGGAGTGCTGGAGGTACAGCAGTAATGGCTTATTACCACACCTGCCCGGATTGCGGTGCAAACCTCGATCCCGGCGAAAAATGCGACTGTCAAACAAATAAAATTTACATAACCAAGGAGGCTAACACCAATGTTAGAAATGAAAGTAACGATCACGGCTGCCACAGACCTTATGGCGGTGCTCAACAACATTGCCGCCGCACTTGACGGCAAAAACCCGCACACCGTTTGTAACCAGTTTGGCGCAGACAACAAGCACATTGACAATGTGGGCACCATCAATATGGGCGTTGGCGCTAACGCACAGCCCGCAACACCTACGGCACCGGTAAACCCTACCCCTGCACCGGTAGCGGCACCCGCACAGGCACCTGGTGCACCTTTGAGTGCGACACCTGCCCAGACGGCAACCCCGATTGCCCCCACGGTCCCTGTTGCCACGCCTGCTCCCGCCGTAACACCTGCGGCTAATGTGGCACCGGCTCCCGCCGTTCCGACCTCTGCACCGCAGTACACGCTTGATATGATTGCAACCGCAGGCTCGGCGCTTATTGATGCCGGAAAGATGGATCAGCTTATGGGGCTGCTCGGCAAGTTTGGCGTGGCAAGCCTTACAGAACTTGCACCCGAAAGCTACGGAGCCATTGCAAACGAATTAAGAGCCCTGGGCGCAGCGATTTAAGGAGGGATAACAATGCCAACACCGGAAAAACACGCTCTGCTGTCGGCATCCTCCGCAGCCCGTTGGCTGCATTGCACCGCCGCCCCTCGCTTTGAGGAGCAATTCCCGGAAAATACATCGGAATATGCGGAGGAGGGCCGCCTGGCTCACGCTATTTGTGAGCTGAAAGTTATTAAACACTTTACCACGCAGATTAAGCCACGCACTTATACCACGAGGCTTAAAAAACTGAAAGAAAACCCACTTTACCAGGACGAGATGGACAAAACCTCGGATCTGTACCTGGAGCACCTTACCGAAAAGGCTATGCAGTATAACGCAAAGCCGAATGTGGCCGCCGAGGTGCAGGTTGATTTTGCCGAATATGTACCGGAGGGCTTTGGCACCTGCGATTGCATTATGATTGGCGGTGATACCTTGAGCATTACCGACTACAAGCACGGTAAGGGCGTGCCCGTATCGGCCGAAAACAACCCGCAAATGCGTTTGTATGCCCTCGGTGCCTTAAAACGGTACAAGCCCGTTTATGGCGGCAGCATCAAAAAGGTTTGTATGACGATAGACCAGCCCCGCATCCAGACGGAGCCAAGCAGCGAAACCATAACGGTTGAGGAGCTGCTTGCCTGGGGTGAAAGCATTAAACCCGTTGCCGCAAAGGCTTATATGGGGCTTGGGGCATTTTGCCCCGGTGAGCATTGCCGCTTTTGCCGAGGCAAAGCGAAATGCAAAGCCCGTGCAGACCAAAACACCGCACTTGAGGAATTTAAGGACTGCGTACCGCAGAACGCTGAAAAGCCGCCCCTCTTTGGGCAGGGCGTGCTTACGGATGCCGAAATTGGCGATCTGCTTGTAAGAGGCCAGGAGCTTGTAAAGTGGTACAAGGATCTTGAGGAATATGCCCTCGGCACTATTCTCAAAGGTGGTACAATTCCCGGCTGGAAAGCCGTTGCAGGCAGGAGCAACCGCACCTTTACAGATACGGAGGCCGCCCTTAACGCCGCTATGGCTGCCGGGTATGATAAATCACTCTTATATGACCTCAAGCCTAAAACGCTTACGGAGCTTGAGAAACTTATGGGCAAAACCGAATTTGCGGACAAGCTCGGCAGCTTTGTGGTAAAGCCCATCGGGAAACCCACCCTTGCATTGCTTACGGATAAACGGGAGGCTTACAACCCTGCCGCCGCAGACTTTGCGGAGGTGGTAAACGATGGCTGAAACGGTTTATTTGCTTGATGGCACAATGGAGGTTGTGCTGACCGAAAAGGATGTTTTTATTGATCGTCTTGTTCGTGAAAAGCTCGGTAACGATGCCGCCCGGTTTATTTCCGACTACATAGAGGAAATTGCAGAGGATGCAAAGTACACAGAGGAGGCACGGCAGGAGGCCGAAAGAACAGCTGATGGCTACCTCGCCCTCTGCCAGGGTGCCCTCGCTGCGTTAAGTGAATTAAAGGATCTTACGCACGAGGCACGCCTTGACAGGGCGAAAATTCAAAAAATTGTTGATGGTGCATACAGAGAACTGTACCACAACTTATAAAAACAAGGAGGCAAACAACAATGTTTAACGAAAATAAACCCCCCCCGTGGACTTGAGGAAATGAAAGCCCGCAACCAAGCCAGCAATATGCTGGCAGATATGTTAGCCGAAATAATGCTTGAAAGCAACGCACCGGAGGAAATAAAGCTCGGCGTGCGTATCATTCAGCAGGGCAAAAAGGTTAGCAAAGCCGCACACGAAATTGCAGAGGCGTTTGCCGGTGATCCTGCCACTATTAAAGCAAGCGACACCGAAACCCTCAAGCAAGTGCTTGAGTACCTCGGCTTGGTAGAGGTAGGGCTCAAGCAGTTTATGGAAACAGCCAAGGCACCAAATGCAAACAATGCACCGAATGAAATTTAATGTAATAAAGGAGTTTAAGAATTATGTACCAGAACATTGCAACTAAGGTATTAACCGGCGAGGTTAGGCTTTCCTATGTCAATCTCGTTACACCTCGCGCACCCCAGCAGGGCGGTGAGCCCAAGTACAGCGCTACGCTGCTTATCCCAAAGACCGATGCCGCAACCATTGCCAACATCAACGCCTCTATTAAGGCGGCGTATGAGGACGGCGTAAGCAAGAAATGGGGCGGCGCACACCCCACACCCAAGCAGATTGTGCACGATGGTGACGGGCTCCGTCCGTCCGGCTTGCCGTTTGGCGATGAGTGCAAAGGGCATTGGGTATTGACCGCCAGCACCAAGAGTAAGCCGCAGGTTGTCGGCATTGACAACCTCGATTGTGAGCTTGCCCCCTCGGATATTTACAGCGGTATGTATGCCCGTGTAACTATTAACTTCTTCACCTATGACACGGCAGGCAGCAAGGGCGTGGGCTGTGGCCTCGGTAATGTGCTCAAAACCCGTGACGGTGAGGCTCTTGCCGGTGGTGCATCCGCAGCCAGCGACTTTGAGGGGCTCGGCCAGAGCTTTACTGCACAGCCGGCCGCTGTTCCCGGTTATCCGCAGGCACAGCCTGCTGCTCCGGCTTATCAGCCGCAGTATAACCCCGTTACACCCCAGCAGGCAGCACCGCAGGCATACGCTGCTCCGCAGCCCCAGGCGGCACCTGCACAGCCGCAGAGCCGCCCGGCGGTAAACCCGATTACCGGACAGCCCTGGTAATATCACACCGAAAAATTACGAAAAGGAGGTAAAAGAGTATGGATCATTTAAGTATTGACCTTGAAACATTTTCAAGTGTACCGATACAAAAAGCCGGTGCCCAAAAGTACATACAAAGCCCCGACTTTGAGATCCTCCTCTTTGCCTACTCCCTTAACGGTGCGGAGCCGATGTGCTGTGATTTTGCCCAAGGTGAAACACTCCCCAAGTGGGTTGCCGAGGCGTTGCTTGATCCGCAGTGCTTAAAACACGCATACAATGCGCCCTTTGAGTGGGGCTGCCTGTCACGGTATATGGGCAGGCAGCTGCCACCGGCGCAGTGGCGTTGCACAATGTTTCACGGCTTGTATGCAGGCTATACAGCGGGCTTGGATGCCACAGGCAGAGCGTTGGGCTTGCCGGAGGATAAACGCAAGCTGAATACCGGCAAAGCCCTTATACGCTATTTCTGCGTGCCGTGTGCCCCATCAAAGGCAAACGGCGGCAGAACACGGAACTATCCGCACCACGCACCGGAGCGTTGGGAGTTATTCAAAGAGTACAACCGCCAGGATGTTACAACCGAAATGGAAATTGAGCGCAGGCTTTCGGCGGTACCCGTACCGGACTTTGTGCAAAAGGAATGGGAAACGGATCTTATTATAAACAGCCGAGGCGTTGCTATTGATATGGGGATGGTTGAGGGCGCCCTTGAACTTGGGGCAACGGTCCGCAACACCCTTACAACCGAGGCTGTGAAAATATCCGGGTTAAACAACCCAAACAGCGTAAAGCAGCTTGCCTCTTGGCTTGAAAGCGAAACCGGCGAGGAAATAAACGGGCTCCGCAAGGACACCGTTGCCAAAATGCTTGCCCGTGACGATAACAGCCCGGAGGTACAGCGTATGCTTGAGATCCGGCAGGAGCTCGGCAAGACAAGCACCAAAAAATACGATGCCATTGAGCAGGCCGTGTGCCAGGATGGGCGTGTGCGTGGGCTCTTACAGTTTTACGGTGCCAACCGCACAGGCCGCTGGGCGGGGCGTTTGGTGCAGGTGCAAAACCTGCCCCGTACCTATACAGAGCCTTTGGAGCTTGCCCGTGACCTTGTAAAAGGGCGTAAGCTGGATGCCTTAAAGTGCATTTACGGCAGTGTGCCGGACACGCTTTCACAGCTGATACGCACCGCATTTATTGCCGCACCCGGTAATGTGCTGATTGATGCCGACTTTTCGGCCATTGAGGCCCGTGTTATTTCCTGGCTTGCCGGTGAGGAGTGGAGGCTTGAGGTTTTCCGCACCCACGGCAAAATATACGAGGCATCAGCCTCGCAGATGTTCGGCGTGCCCATTGACCTTATAAAAAAGGGCAACCCCGAATATGCCCTCCGGCAAAAAGGAAAGGTTGCGGAATTGGCCCTCGGTTATCAAGGCAGCACCGGCGCACTTATCAATATGGGTGCACTTGATATGGGCATACCGGAGGAGGATCTGCCCGATATTGTGAGCCGTTGGCGTGATGCCAACAAACGCATAAGGGATCTGTGGTATAAGGTGGATGCCGCCGCCGTGCAGGTTATCACCCAGGGCGGCAGCGTGGGCGTAAGCAGCATTATACTTGCCCACGAATGGGATGCAACACAAGGCACCGACTATATGACAATAACGCTGCCAAGCGGCAGAAAACTATTTTACAATGCCCCGCAAATAGGCGTAAACCAATGGGGCAACCCCTCAATATCGTATATGGGTATGGACCAGACCACAAAGAAATGGAAACGCATCGAAACCTACGGCGGCAAGCTCGTGGAGAATTGTGTGCAAGCCATTGCCCGTGATTGTCTGGCACAGGCTATTGAACACCTGGAGGCAGCAGGGCTGCCGGTTATATTCCACATACACGATGAGGTGGTAATTGATATAAGACCGTTTGCAGACAACGAGGCAATGCTTGCAAAAACGGTTGAAATAATGAGCCGCCCTGTTCCGTGGGCTCCGGGCTTGCCCCTTGGCGCCGATGGTTGGGTTGGTAAATTCTTTAAGAAAGATTAGGAGGCTCGGCTATGCAGTATATGGGAGGCAAAAGCCGCATAGCCCGCTACATAGCCGAAATTATAAATAACACCCTTAACGGGGGGGAGCGTTCAATGAGATACCAAGGCGGCAAGAGCCGTATAGCAACACCTTTGGCGCAGATCCTCAACGCTACGGGGGGGGCTTGCTTTGTTAGCCTTTTCTGTGGTAGCTGCTCCGTTGAAAGCAAAGTTACCGGCTATGACCGCATTATACTGAATGACAAGCACAAGTATTTGATTGCTATGTTAAGAGGTGTGCAGGCGGGTTATGAACTGCCGGAAACGATAACAGAGGAACAGTACCAAGCCATAAGAGCCAATAAGGATGCAGATCCGGTGCTTGCAGGTTTTGTGGGCTTTGGGTGCAGCTTTGGCGGCAAATGGTTTGGAGGATATGCACGAAATAAGGGCGGCACAAATTATGCCGCACAAAGCAAGCGATCACTGCTTAAAGATATGGCAACGCTCGGCGGCGCCGAGATATTCTGCGGTGATTATAAACAAGTACCTATACCGCCGGGGGCGGTTGTATATGCGGATCCTCCGTATGACAATACCACCGGTTACAATAACGAGAAATTTAACAGCACAGAGTTTTGGCAGGCAATGCGTTTGCTTGCCGATACCGGGCACACCGTTTACATAAGTGAGCAGACTGCCCCGCCAGACTTTGTGTGCGTGTGGGAAAAGCCCTTTACCCGCACCCTCGACAGAAACAAGGGCAACCAATTTAAGGTAACAGAAAAGCTGTTTACCTATATTTCACCGATATGGAGGCGGTAAAAATGGATTATTATATGGCCTCTGTAAGCTGGGGCAAGGACAGTTTGGCAATGCTCCTCCGGCTGATATACGAAAACAAACCGCTTAACGAGGTTGTTTTCTTTGATACCGGGATGGAATTTCAAGCTATATACAATGTGCGTAACGCTGCCCTTGGTATGCTGAAAGTAAGAGGCATTACATACACCGAATTAAAACCGGCAAAACCGTTTTTATACACAATGCTTGATAAGCCGGTAAAAGGCAGAGATCGCAAAGGTTATGGATGGTGCGGTGGCTTATGCCGCTGGGGTACAACTGAAAAACTCAAAGCACTTGACCGTTACGCAAAAAGCAAAAATGCAACCGTGTATATAGGAATTGCAGCAGATGAGCAGCAAAGGCTTGAACGGTTGGAGCCTTACAAAATCGCACCACTTGCAACGCTTTGGAATATGACAGAGGCAGAGTGCCTCCAATATTGTTACGATCACCATTTTTACTGGTATGAGGACACCGACAGCGAGGCAGAAAAAATACGCCTTTATGATATTTTGGATCGTGTTTCCTGCTGGTGCTGTTGTAATAAGAACCTCAAGGAATTGCGGAGCATATACAACTTTTTGCCCGAATATTGGCAAAGGCTGCGTTACCTGCAATTTGTGCTTGAGCGACCAATGAAAGGCTACTATAAAGGGCAGCCCAGGGGCGTGTTTGAGCTTGAGGATCGTTTTTCTAAGGAGGCAAACAATGATACCTTTCCCAAATAAAAAATACAGCGTTATATACGCAGATCCCCCGTGGAGCTACCAGGACAAGCGATGCAACGGCAATGCTGCCGACCACTACCCCACAATGCGTATTGAGGATATATGCAGCCTGCCGGTGCAGGATCTGGCGGCTGATAACTGCGT
>CAJLXC010000002.1 GCA_905210545.1 uncultured Eubacteriales bacterium
GACTACTTCCGTTTCCTCGTCGTCCTCGTCAAAGTCGAACTCAAGCAGCTCGTTGCACTTCGGGCAGTGGATGGAGTCCTTCAGGATGGTTTCCTCGTCGAGGTGCAGCTCCTCGCCGCAATTCGGGCAGGTCAAAGAGTATCCTTCGTCTATGGGTTTTCCGCAGTCGGAACAAGTTTTCATAATAATTCTCCTTTATTTTTTAATAACAGTTTGCACAAAAAAACATATTATATTCATTGTTTTTTCATAAAAAGAAAAAACGATAGAACTCGAGTTTTTTTATTTGCCGTTAAAACTATATAATAGTTTTAAAAGTTCCGGATATCGCTTGTAAAAAAACTCAAAATATGGTAAAATATAAATGCAAAAAAATAATAAATTTTTCGGGTGAATAATGGAAGAAAACAAAAAAGTAACCGCCGAATACGGCGAGTCCGAAATACAGGTTTTAGAGGGACTTGATCCCGTTCGTAAAAGACCCGGTATGTATATCGGATCTACCGACGCAAGAGGTCTGCATCATCTCGTGCAGGAAATCGTCGATAACTCTATCGACGAGGCTTTGTCCGGTTATTGCGATACGATAACGGTGCGTATAAACGGCGACGGTTCGTGTACGGTACAGGACAACGGAAGGGGTATTCCCACGGCGATTCACCATACCGAAAAAGTTTCGGCAGTGCAAGTCGTGCTTACCAAACTCCATGCTGGCGGCAAGTTCGGCGGCGGGGGGTATAAAATTTCGGGCGGACTTCACGGCGTCGGCTTGTCGGTCGTAAACGCTCTTTCGGAATGGCTCGAAGTAGAGGTTTTCCAGAACGGAAAAATCTACAAGCAAATTTATAACAGGGGTATTCCGCAAGCACCGCTTTCCGTGATAGGAGAAGTGGATTATACCGGCACGCGCGTTACTTTTATGCCGGACGACGAAATTTTCGAAACGACGAAATTCAATTACGATACGATTAAAACTCGTCTCAGAGAACTTGCTTATCTTAATAAAGGTTTAACGATTAAGCTTATCGATACCCGCGCGGAAAAAGAGCAGGAAGATACTTTCCGTTACGAGGGCGGCATCGCGCATTTCGTGGAAGATTTAAGCCGTAATAAAACCCCGCTTTTTGCCAAACCCGTTTATTTCGACGTGTTTTACGGCGATACCGAGGTGGAAGTCGCTTTACAATACACCGACACTTATAACGAAGTTATTTATTCCTTTGCGAACAACATAAATACCGAAGAAGGCGGTACGCATTTAGACGGTTTTAAAACCTCGCTTACAAAAATCATAAACGAAGCGGGTCAGAAGCTCGGCGTTTTCAAAGGTACGGAAAAAGTTTCTCCCGAAGACGTGAGAGAAGGTCTTTTCGCTGTCGTTTCCGTCAAACTCACCGAGCCGCAGTTTGAAGGGCAAACTAAAACCAAACTCGGCAATTCCGAAATGAAAGCTTTCGTAACCAAGGCGATGAACGAATATTTCGGTTCTTTTTTAGAAGAAAATCCCGCCGTCGCGAAAGAAATTCTTATGAAATGTCTTACCGCGCAACGCGCGAGAGAGGCTGCGAGGTTGGCGAGAGAAAGCACGAGAAGAAAAGGCGCGCTCGAAAGTATGGCTCTCCCCGGAAAGCTTGCCGATTGTTCTGACAAAAACCCCGAATTCTGCGAAATTTTTATCGTCGAGGGCGATTCCGCAGGCGGCAGCGCGAAACAGGGCAGAGACAGGCGTTTTCAGGCGGTGCTTCCGCTCAGGGGTAAAATAATAAACGTAGAAAAAGCAAGATATAACCACGTTCTCGAAAACGAAGAAATAAAAGCTATGATAACGGCTTTCGGCGCGGGCATCAAAGACGATTTCGACGAAAGCAAGCTGCGTTACGACAGAATAATCTGTATGACCGATGCCGACGTTGACGGAAGCCATATCAGAATTCTGCTTTTAACGTTCTTTTTCAGGTTTATGCGTCCGCTTATAGAACACGGACACGTTTATATAGCGCAACCGCCGCTTTATAAAGCGACCAAAGGCAAAGACGACAAATATCTTTACAGCGACAAAGAATTGCAGGATTATCTCGCCGTAGCGGGAAAGTGCGATATTCAGCGTTATAAAGGTCTGGGCGAAATGGATCCCGAACAGCTTTGGAATACGACGATGAATCCCGAATCGAGAACTATGCTTCGCGTTTCTATGGAAGACGCAGTAGAAGCCGATCAGACGTTTGACAGGCTTATGGGCGGCAATCCCGAGCTGAGAAGAGAGTTTATCGAGCAGAACGCAAAACTCGTTACCGAATTAGACGTATAATAAGGAGAAAAGACGATGGCAAAAAAAGACGCAAGTCCCGAGCTTACCGCAGGGTTTAAAGAAACTCTCGAAAAAACCAAGCTCATAAATATAGAAGTCAATCAGGAAATAAAAAAGTCGTTTATCGCTTACGCTATGGCGGTAAACGTGTCGAGAGCCATACCGGACGTGAGAGACGGTATGAAGCCCGTTCACCGCAGAATTCTTTACGCTATGCACGAAGCGGGACTTACCAGCGATAAAGCGTTCAGGAAATGCGCCAAAATCGTCGGTGACGTTCTCGGTAAATATCACCCGCACGGCGACAGCTCGGTTTACGACGCGCTCGTTCGTCTTGCGCAGGACTTCTCCATAAACTTCCCGCTCGTAGACGGTCACGGAAACTTCGGTTCGGTAGACGGAGACCCCGCCGCGGCTTACAGGTACACGGAAGCAAGACTTTCCAAGCTTTCCAACGAAATGCTCAGGGAAATCGACAAGGATACCGTAGATTTTTATCCTAACTTCGACGATACGGAAATGCAGCCCGTAGTGTTGCCTTCGCGCTTTCCGAACATTCTCGTAAACGGTTCCGACGGTATAGCCGTAGGCATGGCGACGAACATTCCGCCGCACAACCTTGCGGAATGCTTAAACGCGTGTATCGCGATGCTCGATAATCCCGAAATTACGGTAGAAGAGCTTATGGAATATATTCCCGCTCCCGATTATCCCACGGGCGGCGTTCTGATGGGCAGAGTGGGCATTAAACAAGCTTATAAAACCGGTAAGGGCGGCTTTGTTTTGCGCGCCAAAACCGATATAGAAGAATTCAACAACGGCACTCGCGAAAGAATCGTCGTGACGGAGCTTCCGTATCAGGTCAATAAAGCTCTTCTTATAAAGTCGATTGCCGATATGGTTAAAGACAAGAGAATAGAGGGGATAAGCGATATTAAAGACGAATCCGACCGTCACGGTATGCGTATGGTTATCGACCTTAAAAAAGACGCGAACGCGCAGGTCGTTCTAAATACGCTTTTCAAGCACACGAACTTGCAGGTTAAAGACGGCATAACTCTTTTGGCTCTCGTAGACGGCGAGCCTAAAGTTTTGTCGCTTAAAGAGATTTTACAGCAGTATATAGCGCATCAGGAATCCGTTATAGAAAGAAGAACTAAATACGATCTTGCGAAAACCGAAGAAAGAGAGCATATCGTAAAGGGTTTGGTTATCGCTTTGGCGAATATCGACGAGGTTATCGAGATTATCAAAAAATCTTCGGATAAAAACTCGGCGGCGCAGGCTTTGATCGATAAATTCCTGCTGTCCGACAAGCAAGCCAACGCTATACTCGAAATGAGATTGCAACGACTGACGAGTATGGAAGTCGAAAAACTCAACGCCGAACTCGTCGAACTCGATAAAACGATTGCGGATCTTAAAGATATTCTCGCAAACGAATGGCGTATTAAAGAAATAATCAAAAACGATATGGAAGAGATAAAAAGTAATTATCCTTCCCCGAGAAAGACGGAACTCTCTTACGATTACGGCGATATAGACATCGCGGATATGATACCCGTAGAAGACGTGGTGGTAAGCTTAACGCATTTCGGCTACGTAAAACGCGTTGCTGCTTCGGAATACAGAACTCAACGCCGCGGCGGTAAAGGCGTTACGGCGCATAAACCCAAAGAGGAAGATTTTGTCGAGAATATGTTCGTAACCTCTTCTCACGACGACATACTGTTCTTTACCGATAAAGGCAAGGTTTACAGTATGAAATGCTTCTTTATACCGGAAGCGCAGAGAACGGCGCGCGGCAGGGCGATAGTAAATCTTTTGCAGCTTTCCGACAACGAAAAGGTTTGCGCGATGTTGCCGCTTAAAGAAGGGGCGGAAGGCTTTATTATGATGGCAACGAGAGACGGACTTATCAAGAAAACCGCTCTTTCGGAATTTTCCAACATAAGAAAGGTCGGAAAAATCGCTATTAAAATCACCGAAAACGACGAGCTTATATCCGTCGGCTTAACGAGCGGCTCGGATAAAGTGCTTATCGGTACTTACGACGGAAAATGTATTATGTTTAACGAAACCGACGTAAGACCTATGGGCAGAGATACGCAGGGGGTTAAGAGTATGACCTTAGAAAAGGGCGACAGGGTAGTCGATATGTCTATCGTTGACGACAACAAAGCGATAATTACGATGACGGAAAACGGCTACGGCAAGCGTTCGGAAATTTCCGATTACAGATTGCAATCCCGCGGCGGCAAAGGCGTTAAAGCGGGCGCGTTTACGGCAAAAACCGGAAAACTTGTCGGCTTAAAGCTTGTGGGTGAAGACGAAAACATAATGATAATCACTAATAATGGAACGATAATCAGAGTTGCATCGGACGATATCAGCACGATAGGAAGGAATACTCAGGGCGTCAGGATTATGAGAATAGAAGACGGAACTACGGTTTCTAAAATTGCCATAACGCCCGACGGCGGCGAAGAAGGCGAAGAAGAGCCTGCCGAAGAGTCCTGATAAATATAAAAATCCAAAAGCCGACGATTTTTCGTCGGCTTTTGTGAAAAAATTTAAAAATCGACTTGTTTTATATTGACAAAATATATTTTATTTACTATAATAAATAAGCGTTTTGAAAAAGGCGTGCTGATATGGCTCAGATGGTAGAGCGCGTCCTTGGTAAGGACGAGGTCACCGGTTCGATTCCGGTTATCAGCTCCATTAAAAAAGAAAGGTTGCAAAATATTTGCAACCTTTCTTTTTTATGCTTTTCCGATAGGAACGGCTACGCTTTTTGTTGTCAATAAAAAAATTTTAATCCGTGTTTATAATACTGTCTATAGAACATTTTACAGCCGACGCATTCTTAATAAAAACAGAAGAGTGACACAGTATATTGTTTTCTTTATGGTTTACCGTTAATATTCTCATATCTTTGAAGAAAGCTATGTCCGAAGAAACGGAGTGTTTTCTGTTGTAATATTCTCCGCGCTCCGTAGTTGAAACGTTTTCGATTGTGTCGAGCGGTATAACTTTTTTGCGGAACAAGTAATTGATAATCAGATAGTCGCCGCTTTTAACTATGGCTTTGCGGGGGGATAAAAGACCGTATAGGGCAATCAGTAATAAAACGATGCTTATTATCCAAGAGAATATTAAAGAAGCCCTTGGCAACGTATCCGGCGATACAGTTGCTCAAATTGCTGCGATAATACCGATTATTCCTAAGATAAGCAACGGAATATAATATTTTTTACTTCTCTCCGCAATAACCATTTTCCTTCTCTTCAAAATTATTTATACTTTTCATATTAAGCATACAATATTGAAATTTAATTGTCAAGGCTTATTTCGAAATATTTTTACGGTATACGTATCCGCAAAGCTACGCGATACTGCGCTTTGGTCGGAGTGACAAGACGGTTGCTCCGCAAAGCTACGCAATACTGCGCTTCGCTCCGTATGTGAACTACGTTCAAGCCTTGATGAATAAACAAAAAAGAGCAACGATTGTTGCTCTTTATGTGGTCGGAGTGACAAGACTTGAACTTGCGACCTCTTGCCCCCCAGACAAGCGCGCTACCAACTGCGCTACACCCCGAAAATTGTGTTACGTTTTTATTAAGTTTTTACTCGCATTTATTCCGTTTACGGTAGCGCCCAAGGCGCTTCCGCTCTCGGCATAAAGCCTCGCGGGCTTTGGCTACAAACCGTCCACCGGACTCTTTGCTTAACGCGTCGCCCCAACTGCGCTACACCCCGTAACAGTTTTAGTTAATTCCGCAACGTTTTGCTTTTAATTTATAAAAGACTAACTATCGCTTCCTTAACACAATGGCTATTTTACCACATTTGATTTTTTTTTGCAACAAAAATAACGTATTTATTAGACACAATTTCAAAATAATGATAAAATATTTTTATCAACTATAAAAACGGACAAATATGAGAATAAGAAAGAAAAAACATTTAGCGGAAAGGGTAGAAAAGGTTAAAGACGTGATGCTTATCGCGGATACCGACGAGCCTAACGCGTTGTTGGCGGCAAAAAATAAAAAGTATTTTGATTACGCAGAACTTTTCGGAAACGATAATCCCGTAGAAGTAGAAATCGGTTGCGGTAAAGGCGGATTTATTACAGAAAAGGCGAAAAGAAATCCAAACGTTAATTTCCTTGCGGTAGAGTTGTTGCAGAATATCGCCGTTATGGCGGCAGAGAACATAAAAAACGCGAGGCTGAATAACGTGAAAATTTTCAATTGCGGCGCGGACTATCTCGCGAGATATATAAAACCGGAATCCGTCCGAGCGGTTTACCTTAATTTTTCTCCGCCGTTCCCGGGGAAAAGATATGAAAACAGAAGGTTGACCAAACCCGAGCTTGTTGCGTTTTATAAAGAAATTCTTTGCGACGGCGGCTTAATACGGCAAAAGACGGACGATAAGGATTTTTTTGTTTACTCGTACAAGACGTTGGAAAAAAGCGGATTCAGCGTAAATACGGAAGAGGTTTGTTGTTCCGATAACGTAGAAACGGAATACGAGAAAAAATTCAGAAATTCGGGATTTAATATATACGGGTTGATTGCAAAAAAATAATCGCCCGCCTGCCGAACCGAAAGCTCTGCGAATTATCGGGCGAAAAACGTGTAAAAAGGGCTATTTGCGTTTTCTCGGCTTTAACTGCGACCATAGTATAGTAGCGATCTGAAGCGGCGCGCCAAGCAGGAATATCGCCCACATCTTGCCTCCTGAAACCTGCAAGAACAAGGTTGTAAGCACAGTCCATATAAGAAACGATATAAGAATAAATGTGTATTTTCGTTTTCCCCAGATGCCGTTAAAAACGATGAGAACGATAAACGACAGGGGGAGAGCGTAGATAAAAACGAGCCAGGCTTTTCCTAAACTGAAATATGTGGAATAAAAGAATACCATTGTAGCAAGCAGCCAGACGATAAGAACGGCAAGACAGGTTATTATTATTTTATTCGCAAAGTTAGTTTTGCCTACGTAAATTTTATCGTAGGACTCGTCGTTTCCTTCTGAAATAAGAAAATCCACCGTCACGCCGAACAGGTCTGCAATCTCTTTTATTACTTCTATCGGCGGCGTGGAATCTCCGTGCTCCCATTTGGAAACGGATTTATCCGTGTAATTCAGTTTGCTTGCAAGTTCCGTCTGAGTCATTTTATTTTTGATTCTTAACGTTGTAATGTTTTTTGCAAGAGAGTCTTTAATACTGTTCATAAATAAAATATAGCACATTTTCACTCAAAAATCAATCGTTTTTCTTAAAATTCTACCGTCGGTAGAAAGTTTATTCCGTCATGCGAAAGCAAACTGAGTACTCTCGCCGCGTGAGATACGGTGTATCGCGTCTTTCACTAACCAAATTCTATTCGTAGAGTTAATTCAATTGTAAAAATTTTTCGGGCGTAATATAATTGTAGCGTAACCAAGGAGGTATGCTATGAAAAAAAGAAAAGTTGTTCCCGTGTTTTTTGCTATAGACGATAATTATATTCCGTTTTTGCACGTATCCCTTTTATCGCTTAAAGATAATTCGTCAAAAGATAACGATTATAAAATATTCATTTTGAATTCGGGAGTAAAAATAGAACACGAAAAGCATATTCTGGAATTATCCGAAAGTTGGTTTTCTATAGAATTTGTTGACGTGGCGGACAAGATAAACGCATTGTCGGGGAATCTCGAATTGAGAGATTATTATACTTTTACGACTTATTACAGAATTTTTATTGCGGGAATGTTCCCCGAATACGATAAAGCGGTATATCTCGACAGCGATACGATAGTACTTACGGACGTTGCCGATTTGTTCGATACCGATCTTAAAGATTCGCTTATTGCGGGTATACCGGACGGAGCGGTCAGCGTTATACCACCGTTTACGGAATATACGAAAAAGGTTTTGGGTATAGAAGGAAACCGTTATTTCAACGCCGGAATAATCGTGATGAATCTTAAAAGATTCCGAGAGGAAGATTTTTACGCGGGTTTTAACGATTTATTGTCAAAATATAAATTCCGCGTAGCGCAGGATCAGGACTACCTTAACGTTTTATGTAAAGACAGAGTGATTTTTTTGAGTGAAGAATGGAACGTTATGCCCGTCAGATCGGTCAAAACGGAAGAAGTGAAAAATCCCCGGATTATACATTACAATCTCACGTCAAAACCCTGGCATTATAAAGATCTGATGTACGAAGATTATTTTTGGGATTATGCGAAAAAGTCCGTTTTCTACGATTACATATTTAAAGTGAGAGAAAATTTTACCGAAGAAGACAAGAAAAAAGACGAAGCCTGCGAAAAGGGGCTTGTGGAATTAGCTATTAAAGAAGCGGAAAATCCCGATAATTACTTTAATAAATTTTGCAAAAACTAAAGAGGCATTATAAATGGATTATTGTAAACTTACGCCTTACAGGCAAAAGATATACGACAGAATCAGAGAATACGAAAAGAAAGGTTTTTTCGATCGTGACGTAGAGGACGATCCTCCGTCACCGGTATTGACGCCCGGCAAAGCGGACTATCTTGACGAAAAGCCTTTTGCGAAATTAAAAAACAGAATCGCCAACAAAATGGCTGTTGCTTTTTTTGAAAAGCAGATAAAGAAAGGTTCTATCGTTATCAGCGGAGTCGACGGGCTGGATAATTATCGCAAAACGGAAGGCGGCGCGATTATAACCTGCAATCACTTTTCTATTTACGACAATTATATAGTGTATCGCGCAATAAGGAACGAATTGCCAAAGGGCAAACAGCTTTACAAGGTGATAAGAGAAGGCAATTATACCGGGTTTAAGGGTTTATTCGGTTTCTTTTTCAGACATTGCAACACTTTGCCGTTATCGTCTAATACGGAAACGATGATAAAGTTCTTAAAGTCCGTTAAAATTTTGCTTGCCCGCGGCGAAAAAATTCTTATTTATCCCGAACAGGCTATGTGGTGGAACTACGAAAAACCCCGTCCTATGAAGAGCGGTGCGTTTAAAATCGCGGCTAAAAACAGAGTTCCCGTCGTTCCTTCGTTTATTACTATGGAAGAAACGGACAAGACCGACGCGGACGGCGCGAACGTTATGGCTTTGTAAAATAACGTTTTTGCCTGCGATTTATCCTAAAGAAGAGTTTTCCGAAAAAGATAACGCAGAATATCTTAAAGAAGAGAATTATAACGCTTGGAAAAAGCTTTACGAAAGCGTGTATAAAAAGTCGCTCGTATACGACGACTGACGATAAGATTTATGTATTACTTATTTATTTTGATATGTATGGCTGTTATAGCCGTTTTCGATATGATTTTCGCCGCGCCCGTGTTCGGGTTCGACGCAAAATTCGTCGTGCTCGGCGTGATATTAAACGTCGTTGCGGTAATCGCGGCAGACGGTATAACGGCGTTCGTTATAAGGTGGCTGCTTCCTGAAAAATGGTTCGGCGGCGACAAGGTCGGTTTTGCCGCAGGCAAAAAGGAAGCCCGCTTTCTTGAAAAAACAGGCATAAAGAAATGGAAAGACAAAATTCCCGAACTCGGAATGTTTACGGCTTTCCGCAAAAACAAGATTTCCGATCCGAAAAACAACGAATACGTTAAAAGATATATTTTAGAAGCGAACTACGGCGTTGCGATCCATGCCGCAAGCATGTTTGCCGGCTTTGCTATAATATTTTTAGCTCCGACGTATAAATGGTGTTTCGGCGTACCCGTTGCGATTGTGAATGTTGTGTATAACGGTTTGTCGCTCGCGATTTTAAGATATAATCTTCCTAAGCTTCACAGATTGTATAAGATTAACGAAAAGGCGGCGGCGCGCAAAGTAAAGGCGGAAAGTCTTGCCAAAGACGCAGAAACCGCGGAAAACGAAGTCGCCGTCGGCACGACCGTCGAGTGAGTTACCGTTTTTCGTATTAGACGATTATAATGAGATAAAAGATAAATCGGGTTTTCGGTTTATCTTTTTCTTTACTTATTTAAAAGTTTGTAGTAAAATATAAAATATGAAATTTATCCATTGCGCGGACCTGCATCTCGATTCGAGAATCGACACGCTTCCGACAGAAAAAAGTAAAATAAGAAGAGAAGAAATAATCCGTTCTTTTGAAAAGCTCGCGGCTTACGCTACCGATAACGGCGTGACGGCGGTTATAATCGCGGGCGATATGTTCGACGGCAAAAAGGTATCCGCCAAGACGAAAGGTCGGGTTGTCGCCGCCGTAAAAAACAATCCGGCGGTTGATTTTTTGTATCTGTCGGGCAATCACGACGAGTCGGACGTTTTTTCGGAAGAAGAGCTTCCCGCGAATTTAAAGCGTTTTGCCGATAAATGGACGTCTTATAGATACGGCAATACCGCGATAACGGGCGCGACGTCGGGCGAGAATCCGGAATTTTTATACGGCAGTCTTTCTCTTGCGGAAAACGATATAAACATAGTCGTTCTGCACGGGCAGGTTGCGGGGTATAAATCCGAGGACAAAGCGGAAATTATCAGTCTGCCGCTTTTAAAAGACAAAAACATTGACTATCTTGCTCTCGGTCATATTCACTATTATTCCGAAAACAAACTTGACGATCGCGGCGTTTACGCATATTCGGGTTGTCTTGACGGCAGAGGGTTTGACGAAACGGGAGAAAAAGGATTCGTTCTTCTGGAAACCGACGAAAAAACCGTGAGCCGTCGGTTTGTATGCTTTTCTTCGAGAGAATTTTTCGAAACCGAGATGTCCGTAAACGGAATGGAAAACTGGTATATGTTCCGCGAAGAAGCGGTAAAATTTCTCAAAAAGAATTATCCGTCTTCTTCGCTTATAAAAATCACGCTTACGGGTTCGCGCAGGACTGATTTTGAAATCGACGCGGAAGGTCTTGAGTCAAGACTGCTCGAAGAGTTTTTTTTCGTTAGAATTTACGATAAAACCGCGCTTGAAATTTCGGAAGAAGATTTTAAGAACGATAAGTCGGTCAGGGGGGAATTTATGCGTCTTGTAAAAAACAGCGATCTGTCTGAAGAGGAAAAAACCGCGGTTATTACTTTGGGTCTTAACGCGCTTAAAGGTGAAGATATAAGATGAAGCTTATAAAATGCAAAGTGGCGTCGTTCGGAAAACTTAAAAATTTCGAATACGATTTTTCGGACGGACTTAATACGATAAAAGAAGATAACGGCTGGGGTAAAAGCACTCTTGGCGTTTTTATAAAATCTATGTTTTACGGTCTGGACGAAGGCAAACGTTCTATTGCCGAAAACGAAAGACTCAAATATAAGCCGTGGAATTCCACGGAGACGTTCGGCGGAAGCATAGAGTTCGAGCGCGGCGGCGTAATATATCGACTTGAACGGTTTTTCGGCAACAAAAAGACGGAAGACTCCGTCAGGCTGTTCGACGCGAGAACGGGAAAAGAATTTTCGCAGACGGAAAATCTCGGCGGGAGAATATTTCAGATAGACGAAGAAGGTTTTATTTCTACCGTATTCGTTTCGCAGAAAGATTTCGAAGCGAAAAGCAATACAAGCCTTACCGCTAAATTCAACGAAATAAGCGAAACGGAAGATTCCGAAGCGTTCGATAAAGCCGTTGCGAAATTAGAAGCGAAAGCCAAAAGCTATAAATACAGTGGCAACAGGGGGATTATACCCGAGCTTAAATCGGAGCAATTCGCTTTAGACGATAAAATAAGAAAAGCCAACCGCGCGGACGAAGAAGCGAAACGCCTCAGATCGTCCGTAAAAACGCTTGAAGAAGAAACCGAAAACTTAAAAATAAAAAGCGAAAACCTTATAAAAGAAATAAACGCCGCCGGCGTGACGGAAGCGTTGTCGGTAAAAAAAGAAAATTACTTAAAAGCGGTGAACGAACGTAATTCTCTTTCCGCGAAAAGATCCGAAACCGAAAAAATTTTAAACGGCAAACGAGTAGACGACGATATGCTTTCGGGACTCGAAGTCTGCGTGGAAGAATTAAACAAAGCTTCGGAAAGAGAAAGGTTTTTAAAAGAAGACGTCGCGGTTATGGAAAAATCGAGTCGGCAGGTGCCGAAAAAGAGCGGAAAATCCGCCCCTGCAGCGGTGGTCGTTTTAGCGGCGTTGTGCGCGATAATAGGAGTCGTTGCCGCGATAACGGGTAGCTTCGTCTTGTGTGCGTGCGCCTTTGTGGCGGCGGCGGTGTGCGGCGGCTTGTCCGTTTATTTATTTAAAAAGTCCGACGGGAAAGAAAACGGCGAAAACGAAATCCTTTTTAAGAAGAAGAAAGAGCTTTCGGAATATATGCAAATCGTTTCCGGATACGAAAAATCTTTAAACGAAATTCTCGGCGGCTTCGGCGCGGATTGTACGAAAGGTTATTCGTTTGCGGTAAGAGAAATAAAAAGAAATTACGATGAATATAAACGACTGACCGAAAGAATCGAATATCTCAACCGTGAAATAAAAGAGCTTGCCGCCGATGCGGAAAAGTTTGAAAACGTAAAAACCGATCATAGCGTAGAAGAACTTAATTCGTCGCTTAAAAGCGTTCAGGAAGCCTATAAAAAGAAAGCCGATTTGCTTGCTTCGGAAAAATCGGGTATTCGCGCTTACGAAGCGGAAGCGGATTCTCTTTTCGACTACGAAAACAGAAAAGCGGAGTTATCCGATAAGATAAAAAAATGCGAATACGATCTGAAAATTACTAAAACGGCTTTGAATTTTCTTTACGAAGCGGACGAAAACCTTAAAGCGCGTTACAGATCGCCGCTTAAAGAAAGCCTTAACAAATATCTCGGGTTTATCGCTAAGGGCGTAACCGCGGATATCGATACCGATCTTAAAATAACGATAGAAGAGGTGGCGGCAAACAGAGAAGCGGATTATTACAGCAAAGGGTTTAAGAACCTTTTTGAAATCTGCAAGCGTTTTGCGCTTACGGACGTTCTGTTTACCGCGGAAAAGCCTTTCGTTATTTTAGACGATCCTTTTTATAATCTTGACGACGATAAGTTAAAACAATCGCTCGAACTGATTAAAAAGCTGTCCGAAAGCTATCAGATAATTTATTTCGTCTGTCACGAATCGAGGCGGGTATGAAAAAGAAAAAGCTTAATTTCGAGTTTGTTCCCGACGGTTGTTGGTATTGTAATTTAAGAAGCATTCTCACGAAGGAGCAGTGGGATTTTATAAGGAACGAAGCAAAAAAACGCGCAGGCGGTAAATGTTCTGTCTGCGGAAAAGCAACCCGCGCGTTAGACGCGCACGAACGCTGGAGTTACGACGAGAAAAAAGGCGTGCAGAAGCTCGAAGATGTGGTTGCGGTTTGTCGAGATTGTCACGAAGCGATACACATAAACAGGACGTGGCTCAAAGGCGACCACGAGAAAGCCGAAGACCATTATATGAAAGTAAACGAATGCTCTTACGCGGAGATGCGGGCGGATATGGGCGCGGCGAACGAGTTGCAAAAAAGACTTAACAGAGTTTCCGAATGGAAAACGGATATATCCTGGCTTAAAAGATTTACAGAGGAACGATAAAATGATAATAGACGCGCATGCGCACATCTATCCGGAAAAAATAGCGGATAAAGCCACAAGGGCGATAGGCGAGTTTTACGATATAAAAATGGAGATGCCCGAAGGTACTTCCGAAAAACTTATAGAAGAAGGCAAAGCTGCCGGTATTACCCGCTTTATAGTGCATTCGGTTGCGACCAAAGCGGCGCAGGTCCTCGCAATCAACGATTTCATTATAGACGAATGCCGTAAACATTCCGAGTTTATCGGATTTATGACGTTGCACGAAGACCTTTCGGAAGAAGAAATAAATT
The DNA here is from genome assembly GCA_905210545.1 of uncultured Eubacteriales bacterium. Taxonomy (GTDB): domain Bacteria; phylum Bacillota; class Clostridia; order Christensenellales; family Borkfalkiaceae; genus UBA1259. Next base: position 14,141 of record CAJLXC010000002.1, read on the forward strand.
CCGAAGTTAAAAGGTGCGTTGCCGCGGGAATAAAGGGGATAAAGCTCCATCCGGATTTTCAGAAATTTTATATCGACGGCGAAAACGCCGAAAAAATGTATATCGCTACAGAAGGGTTACTGCCGATTCTTTTTCATACGGGAGATGACAGGTTCGATTTTTCCGCGCCGTCAAGGCTTGCCGCGATTGCAAAAAAACACAAAAACATGCGTTTTATCGGCGCACATTTCGGCGGTTACAGAAGGTGGAACGAAACGGGCGTTTATAAGGGGCTTGACAACGTGTTTTTCGATACGAGTTCTTCTCTGCCGTTTATCGGAGAAGAAAAGGCGAAACGTCTTATAGATTTATTCGGCGCGGAAAGATTTTTCTTCGGCACGGATTTTCCGATGTGGAACGCGGAAGAGGAATTAGCGAGGTTTGATAAAATTCCGCTTTCCGTTTCCGATAAAGAAAAGATACTTTATAAAAACGCAAAAGAGTTTTTGAATATATAAAAACGGAAGCCTGCGGTCGCAGGCTTCCGTTTTGCATATTTTTGCGCGGATTATTTTACTTTAATCGTAAAGACGAGGGGAGTGTTTGCGTCCGTTCTGTCGATACGAACGCGAACGTTGCCTGCGCCGGCGTCTTTTACGAAAAAAGCGAAATCCTTTTTCCCGCTGCAGGACTTGACCGCTACGGGGCATATCGGCGCGTTCGTAGGAATGCTTACGGACAGCAGATCGTTCCTTTCTTATCCGCGTCATCATTATTTCAGAAGAATTCTCTGCAATTATTTTGGAACGCTTATCGAGAACGGAGAAATGACTTCCGATCTGAATTTTTTCGGCAACGTGATTAAGGATATATCGTTCAATAATTCGGTGAAATATTTCAAATTGAAGCAATAAACCGCGAATTCAATCGGCAAAAAAGTCAGGATCAAGCCTGATCTTATGGGGTTAAAACGGGTGAAAGGAAAAGTCCCTACGGCATACGGTCTGATAGAGGTCGAACACGTTGCGACGGAAAACGGAATTAAAACCGAATATAAACTTCCCGACGGTGTTACCGTAGCGGACTAAATTATACGAATATAAACAAAACCGCCTGTCGCGGAAAAGCCCGACAGGCGGTTTTTATCGTTTTAAACGGAATTAAATCAAATCTACGATCGTTTCGTAAAATTTTCCGTCTTTTTCATAAGTTTCGTTCATTTTAGCGAACACGGCAGGCATATCGTCATAAGCTGCGGTATCGAGTTTAAGATAAGAAAGGTTAATCGCCTTGTTTGCGAGCAGGTTAATGCTTGTCGTGGCGTTGCCGTAACCGTTGTTGATGCAGGTTATGTCAAGATGTTTTTTTATCGCCTGCATAAAAGAAACGGAAGTGCTTTTAGTCGTTACGCCCGTAAACGCCACCGACGCGCCGAACGAAGCGAGCGAGAACGCCTTTGCAATCTGAATATCACAATCTGCGATATAAACGACCTTGTCGGTCATTCTTCCGCTGGTGATGGAAGATACTTCTTTTTGCCAGTTGTCGTTTGCGCCGAGCGTATAGTATATGCCGGAGCTTTTGGCTATATCGTAACTTTCCGCGTCCAAAGTCATAACGATGGGGACGGCCTGATAATAAATAAGGAGCTGCGCGAAAATAATTCCGAAATTGTTTGCGCCTATAACGGAAACGTAATCGCCTTTTTTAATATTAAGCTTGTCGAAAATGGAAACGGCGAGAGAAATATCGTCTATAAACAACGCCTCGAAATCCGTTACGCTGTCGGGGAGAATAAACAATTTATCGGGGGTGACCGAAACGAAATCGCTTAAAAAGCCGTCGTAATCTTCTCCCGCGACCTGCAAATCGGAGCATTTATGATACTCCTTGTTTTTGCAGTTATAACAGTTGTTGCATTCTCTGTTGGGATCGACGTAAATATGTTTGCCTTTTTCAAGCCCCAAAAGATTAGCGTCGGTTTCGCTTACGATGCCTATACCGGAACTGCCAAGAACGATGTCGCGGGAATCGAGGTCTCCGCGATAACGTAATAAGTCGGATAGTTTAAGCAACGCTTTTGTTACCTTAACTTTAGAAGACGCGACCGTAAAACTCGGTTCTTCAACGTCTTTCAATTCAAGCCTGAACGGCTCGGTAAGTTTCCAGCCTTTCATATTTTTACGATAACGCTCCTTTTTAGTTTCAAATCTAATTTATTTTACTATAATCGTAAAAAAAAATCAAGCAAAATACGGTCGATATGCGTTTTTCAAAGATTTTGTGAAAACGCTCTGAAAATCAGTTGACTTTTTTATTGAAAATAATATATAATTACACGGTAAATAAAAAACGAGGTGTAGTTATGAAAGAAGGAATTCATCCCGATTATCACGAAGTTACCGTAAGTTGCGCCTGCGGAGCGACTTTTACGACGGGTTCGACTAAAAAGGGAGACGTAATAAAGGTTGATATTTGCAGCAAATGTCATCCTTTCTTTACCGGTAAGCAAAAATTAGTTGACACCGGTGGCCGTGTTGATAAGTTCAACAAGAGATACGGAAAAGCAAAATAAGTATTTTTTACACGGCTTTGAAAGTAACAGCTTTTAAAGCCGTGTTTATTTTTAAATCGATTTCCGGAAAAATTACTTTTTTCGGAAACAGTTCCGGGGTTTTATGGCTAAAAAAGAAAAGAAAGTATCCATCGGCGGGCAAGCCGTTTTAGAAGGCGTTATGATGCGCGGCGCAAAGTCTATGGCAATCGCCGTGCGCGATGCAGACGGCGTAATTCGTCTTGAAACGCAAAGATTAAAACCGAATAAAACGCGCAAAATCCCCATAGTCAGAGGCATAGTTTCTTTTTTTCAGTCCCTGTTTTCAGGTACGGCTGTTCTGATGCGTTCGGCAGACGTTTACGGAGAAGGCGAGCCTTCTAAATTTGAAAAGTGGCTTGCCGAAAAGCTCAAAATAAACGTTATGAGCGTTGTAGGGACGATATCCGTCGTTCTCGGATTGTGTCTTGCCGTTTTTTTGTTTATGTTTCTGCCGCAACAATTCAGGATATGGATTGTAGGGGATTCCGTTAATCCGTGGGCGAAAAATTTTATCGAGGGCGGGTTTAAGCTTCTTATTTTCATCGGATATATCTGCATTTGTTCGCTAATAAAAGACGTAAAAAGAACGTTTATGTATCACGGCGCGGAACATAAAACCATATCGTGTTACGAAAAAGGACTTGAACTTACGCCCGAAAACGCAAAAAAGTGTACGCGCGTGCATAATCGATGCGGAACGACTTTTATCGTGTTCGTTATGGTGATAAGCATTCTGGCGTTTGCGTGTTTCGAGTCGATTCTTGCCACTTCCGGCGTTACTCTCAACAACGCGGTGCGCGTTCTGATAAAAATCGCGCTTTTGCCGTTGGTTGCGGGCGTTTCTTACGAGCTGCTGAAATTTCTTGCGGGAACTGAAAACCCCGTGTTTTATCCGCTTAAAGTTCCGGGATTGTTGTTGCAAAGATTGACGACCAAAGAACCTGACGAAGATATGCTTGAAGTCGCGATAACCGCTTTTAACGCGGTTTTAAGGTTAGACGCGGACGCAACGTTGCCGACGCAGAAGTTCGTCGTTTCGGAAAAACGCGCCGCTCTTACCGAAAGGGTTTATAAAAAACTCTGCGACAACGGTATAACGGAAAAGGCGGAAGCGGAGTGGATTGTTTCGTTATCTCTCGGAATAAAAAGAAACGAGGTATACAGCGATTCTCTCGTTAAGCCCAAAGACGTGGAAAAAATCGATAAAATAGTCGCAGAACGCATTACGGGGCGACCGCTTTGGTATTGCATCGGAAACGCCGATTTTTACGGTTACACCGTAAAGGTGGATGAAAGAGTGCTTATTCCCAGACCGGAAACGGAAACGCTGGTCGAAAAAGCTCTTCTTTTCTGCAACGAAAATTCCGAAGTTCTCGATTTGTGTACGGGAAGCGGCGCGATTGCCATAGCCGTAAATAAACAAAGCAAAGCAAAAGTGACGGCAAGCGATATTTCTTCAGACGCGCTGAGTCTTGCAAGAGAAAACGCCTCGTTAAACGGCGCGGTAATAGAGTTTGTTGAGAGCGACATGTTCGAAAATCTTAAAGGCAGAGAGTTTGACGTTATCGTGTCAAACCCGCCTTATATAGAAAGTTCGGTTATACCTTCTCTGCAAACAGAGGTAAAAGACTTCGAGCCGGTTTCGGCGTTGGACGGCGGCAAAGACGGGCTTGATTTTTATCGGATTATAGCTAAAAAAGCAAAGAAACATCTTAAAAATGGCGGCGTTTTGCTGCTTGAATGCGGCGACGGTCAGGCGCAAGAGGTTGTCGGACTGTTAAAAGCTTATAAAAACGTCGTGACGTATAAAGACCTCGAAGGCATCGACAGGATTGTAAAGGCGGAATTGTAAATGTTTAAAAAACTCGATAAAATGCTTGAGCGTTACGATAAGCTTAACAAACTCGTAGGGGATTCCGACGTAATTGCGAAAAAAGACGAATGGAAGGCTTACGCCAAAGAGCTTGCCGATATGCGCGAAACCGTAGAAAAATATACGGAATACAAGAAGACGGAAACGGAAATCGAAACGCTTAACAATTCGCTTTTATCCGAAGAAGATAAGGAGATGAAAGAGCTTATTTTGCAGGAAACGGACGAACTCAAAGAGAAGTCTGTCAGAATTGCGGAAGAACTGAGAATTCTTTTACTCCCCAAAGACCCCGACGACGATAAAAACGTTATAATGGAAATCCGTGCGGGCGCAGGAGGCGAAGAAGCGAGTTTGTTTGCTTACGAGCTTTATAAAATGTACGTTAAATACGCCGAAAAAAAACGTTGGAAAACGGAAGAAATCGACAGCAACGAAACCGAACTCGGCGGAATAAAAGAAGTGGTTTTTTCCGTGAACGGAAAATCCGCTTACAGCAAGCTTAAATTCGAGAGCGGCGTGCATAGGGTTCAGCGCGTTCCGGAAACGGAGTCTCAGGGCAGAGTTCATACTTCCACCGCAACGGTCGCGGTTCTGCCGGAAGTAACCGACGTAGAAGTCAATATAGACGAAAAAGATTTACGCGTAGACACGCTGCGTTCTTCAGGCGCGGGCGGACAGCATATAAATAAAACCGAATCGTGCATAAGGCTTACGCATATTCCCACGGGAATAGTGGTATTGTGTCAGGACGAGCGTTCGCAGACCAAAAATCGCGAAAAAGCCATGAAAGTTCTTAAAAGCAGGTTATACGATTATTACAGATCCAAAGCGGATAAGGAATATTCCGACAACAGGAGAAGTCAGGTTGGCACGGGCGACCGTTCGGAGAGAATAAGAACGTATAACTTCCCGCAAGGGAGAATTACCGATCACAGAATAGGGCTTACGCTTCATTCGATAGACAGTTTTATGGAAGGGGATTTAGATGAGATGATAGACGCGCTCGGCATTGCCGACAGAGAAAGCAGGCTGGCGCAAGGATCGGACGAAGAATAAAAAAGGAGAAAACTTATGATTTCGGACAGAGTAAAAAACATTAAACCTTCGTTGACGCTCGAAATTACCGATAAAGCCAGAAAAATGAAAGCCGAAGGAATTTCGGTCATAGGTTTCGGCGCGGGCGAGCCGGACTTCAATACCCCGGATTACATAAACGCCGCGGCAAAGAAAGCCATCGATATAGGCTTTACCAAATACACTCCCGCGTCGGGAACGCCTCAGCTGAAAAAAGCAGTTTGCGAGAAATTTCTTAAAGATAACGGTCTTTATTACGAGCCTGAGCAAATCGTCGTGTCGTCGGGGGCTAAAAGCTCGCTGTATCACGCGATTTGCGCAATGGTTAATCCCGGCGACGAAGTAATTCTGCCAACGCCTTACTGGCTTACTTATCCCGAACTTATCGGGCTTGCGCAAGGGAAAACCGTTTACGTGGATTGCGTAAAAGAAAACGGTTATAAAATGACCGCCGACCAGCTTGAAAAAGCGATAACGGAAAAAACCAAGTGCGTGATTATAAATTCGCCCAACAATCCTACGGGCGCGGTTTATTCGGAAGACGAGCTTAAATCTATTGCAAAAGTCATAGAAAAACACGGTTTATACGTTATATCCGACGAGATTTACGAAAAACTCGTATACGGCGGAGAGAAACATTATTCGATCGCTTGTTGCAGCGATTATATGAAAGAGCATACCGTGGTTGTGAACGGCGTAAGCAAGTCTTATGCGATGACCGGTTGGAGAATAGGTTATTTCGCCGCGCCGCGCGACATCGCAAAAGCGGCGGCGAGTATGCAAAGCCATACGGCAAGCAATCCGTGTTCTATATCTCAATACGCGTCGGTAGAGGCATTGACTTCTCCCGAAAGCGATAAGTTTATCTCGGAAATGCAAAAAACTTTCGACGAAAGAAGAAAGTATATGGTAGAAGTATTGCAGAATACCGAAAACGTCGTTTGTATTGAACCTAAAGGCGCGTTTTACGTATTCGCAGACGTTTCCGCTTGTTACGGAAAAAAGTTTAACGGTGCGCCGATTAACGGTTCGCTTTCGTTTGCGGACGCGGCTCTTAATAAGGGCGTTGCCGTCGTTCCGGGACTCGCTTTCGGCGACGACAAATGTATAAGATTGTCTTACGCGATTTCGCTTTCAGACATAAAAGAAGGGCTTGAAAGACTTAAATTGTTTATAAAGGAGTTAAAATAATGATCGAAAAGAGCAAGAGAACAAACCTGTTAGAAGAAAAAATATACAGCTATTCGCTTCAGGACGTTACCGAACCGCAGCTGTACAGAGACGTTTTCGATTACGAAAGCGTTCCCAAGGTGATATTCAATCAGCGAGTCGTTCCTACCGATATGCCTGACGAAATCTGGATAACGGACACGACTTTCAGAGACGGTCAGCAGTCTGTTTCTCCTTTTACGGTGGAGCAAATAGTCGAAATTTATAAACTTCTTTCAAGGCTCGGCGGCGAAAAAGGTATTATAAGACAGTCGGAGTTTTTCTTGTATTCCGACAAAGACCGCAAGGCGGTGGAAGCTTGTCTTAATCTCGGATTGAAATTCCCCGAAGTAACCAGCTGGATCAGAGCAAACTCGAAAGATTTTCAGCTTGTCAAGGACATGGGAATAAAAGAAACGGGTATTTTAACGAGCTGTTCCGATTATCATATTTTCAAGAAAATGAATCTTACCCGCCGTCAGGCGATGGATAAATATCTGGGCATAGTAAAAGACGCTTTGTCCGAGGGTATTCGTCCGCGTTGCCATTTCGAAGACATCACGAGAGCCGATTTTTACGGCTTTGTCGTTCCGTTTGCGGCTGAACTTATGAAACTCTCCCGTGAGAGCGGTATACCCGTTAAAATCCGCGCTTGCGATACGATGGGGTTTGGCGTGAATTACCCGGGCGCGGCAATGCCGAGAAGCGTTGCGGGTATCATTTACGGTTTAAGACACTATGCCGAAGTTCCGAGCGGAATGCTCGAATGGCACGGTCACAACGATTTTTATAAAGTCGTAACCAACGCCGCTACCGCTTGGCTTTACGGGTGCGGCGCGGTAAATTGTTCGTTGCTCGGAATAGGCGAGAGAACGGGTAACTGTCCGGTAGAAGCGATGGCGATAGAATACGCTTCTCTTCGCGGGACTCCCGACGGAATGGATTATACCGCGATTACCGATATCGCTAATTACTTTGAGAACGAAGTCGGATACATAATTCCGCCCAGAACTCCTTTTGTGGGAAGAAGCTTCAACTCTACGAGAGCGGGTATACACGCGGACGGAATGCTTAAAGACGAAGAGATTTATAACATTTTCGATACGAAAAAATTGCTTAACAGAGCATTGCACGTTTCCATCAACAATACGAGCGGACTTGCGGGGATAGCTTACTGGATAAACGACTATTTCGAGCTGATGGGCGACAGAAAAATAGAAAAAACACACCCCATAGTGGCAAAAGTAAAAGACGTTATAGACAGGGAATACGCCAACGGAAGATGCAGCGTGATGGGCGACGACGAAATCGTAAACATCATAAGGTCGGTTGATAAGCACTTTTATAAAAATTTATCGGACAGAAGTTGACAAATTTTTAAAAAACAATTGTATTTTTTGAAAATTTATTATAAAATGTATACAGGAAATCTTCGAGGAGGAAATTTTTAATGAAGATCATTTACGGACCGAAAGGAACAGGCAAAACGAAGGCGATAATAGACGGTGCAAACGCGGCGCTGGACAGCGCGAAGGGTCACGTGATTTTTATTACGGATACCAACAGATACGCATACGATCTGAAATATCAGATCAGGTTTTTGAACGTTTCCGCTTTCGGTTTGCAGAACGAGGACGCTTTGCGCGGATTCATTAAAGGTATCGTTGCCGCAAACGGAGATAACGAATATATATTTATCGACGGTATCGCGAGAATTGCGGGAAAACCCGTATCGGAATTAGAAAGCATTTTTGCCGCAATGGAAAAGCTTGAAAAAGACTTTGAAGTTAAATTCGTTCTTACGGTAAGCTCGTCAAAAGAAGATTTGCCCGAGTTTGTGGCAAAGCACGCTAATTAAGTTGATTTTTAATCGCGGATAGTGTAAAATAATAGTCGGAATATTCTGACTATTATTTTTTTGGTGTTTTTTATGAAGTTTTACAGTACGAGAGGAAAAGACGTTGCAAAAAACGCCGCCGAGGCAATATCCAAAGGGCTTGCTTCCGACGGCGGATTATTCGTTCCGGAATATTTTCCGGACGTGAAAAACGAATTGAATACTCTACTCGATATGGATTATGCCGAACGCGCCGCGTTCGTTATAGGCAAATATCTCGAAGAATACGATAAAGACGAGCTTCTTACGGCGTGTAAAAAAGCATATTCGCTTTTTGAAGAAGGCGACGCCGCGCCTGTAGTAAAAGTTGACGATAATCTGTTTATTCTGGAATTGTTTCACGGTCCTACGCTGGCGTTCAAGGATATCGCATTGACTCTTTTGCCGTATTTATTGCGGAAAGGTTCCGATATGACGGGAATAAAAGACGAGATTCTTATTCTTGTAGCTACAAGCGGCGATACGGGCAAAGCCGCGCTTTCGGGTTTCTGCAATGCGGAAGGAATAAAAATTATGGTTTTTTATCCTTCGGACGGCGTGTCGGATATGCAAAAATTGCAGATGCGTTCCCAGCAGGGCGATAACGTCAACGTGGTGGGTATTAAAGGAAACTTCGACGACTGTCAGAACGCCGTTAAAAAACTTTTTTCGGATAAAAATTTCAATGCCGAACTTAAGTCTGAAGGCGTGGTTTTATCCAGCGCGAATTCGATAAATTTCGGAAGGCTCGTTCCGCAGATAGCGTATTATTTCTCGGCGTATTGCGATCTCGTAAATGCGGGGGAGATAAATCTCGGCGACGAAATAAACTTCGTTGTGCCGACGGGCAACTTCGGGAATATTCTCGCCGGATACTATGCCAAGAAAATGGGGCTTCCGGTAAATAAGCTTGTTTGCGCTTCTAATTCCAACAACGTTCTGACGGAATTTTTTGCGAGCGGGGTTTACGATAAAAACAGAGAATTTTATAAAACGATTTCTCCTTCTATGGATATACTTATATCCAGTAATCTGGAAAGATTGATTTATGAAATTTCCGACAGAGACTCGGCTCTTACGGAAGAAAGAATGAATTTTCTTAAAACTACGGGCAAGTATAAGGTGTCAAAAGCCGAGTGCGAAGAACTTGAAAAGACTTTCTTCGCAGGGTTTTGCGACGAAGAGGAGTGCTTGAGAAAAATCAAGGAATTTTATGACGATTTCGGGTATGTTTCTGACACGCATACTGCAGTTGCCCTTGCCGTTTGCGACGAGTTTTCGAGTTTTTGCGACAACGAAAACAAGAACGTGGTTCTTTCTACGGCAAGTCCGTATAAATTTTCTCAAAGCGTGTATAAGGCAATTTCCGGCAAAACGATAAAAGACGCTTTCGTTGCGAGCGACAAGTTGTTTGAAGAAAGCGCGGTGCCTGTTCCCGACGCGATAACGGGACTTAAAACGGCGAAAGAAAGATTTACGTCGGTAGTAGATAAAAATCTTGCCGCCGAAGAGGTAAAAAAATTTATTGAAAACTGATTTTCAAGGCTTATTCAATGGGAGAATCGTAAAATGGAAGAAAAAAAAGTGTTATTCAGCGCGATACAACCGAGCGGAATACTGACGATAGGCAATTATCTCGGCGCGCTTAAAAATTTTAAAAAGCTTCAGAACGGATACAACAGTATATTTTCTCTCGCGGATCTGCATACTTTAACGGTAAAGCAAGATCCTGCGAATCTGAGAAAAAACACCTACGAGCTGACTGCTTTATATCTTGCGTGCGGAATCGATCCCGAAACGTCGATTTTGTTTGCGCAGTCGCACGTTGCGGCGCATACGGAACTTACCTGGATTCTTAACTGTTTGAGTTATCCCGGGGAGCTGTCGAGAATGACTCAATTCAAAGATAAGAGCATCGCTCATAAAGACGACGTGAATATGGGTTTAATGGATTATCCCGTTCTGATGGTATCGGATATTTTATTATATCAGACGGATCTCGTTCCGATAGGCGCGGATCAGAAGCAGCATTTAGAACTCACGCGCGATCTGGCTATCAGATTCAATAATCGTTACGGAGAAACGTTTAAAGTTCCCGAAGCGTATATAGGCGAAAAAGCCGCAAGGGTTATGAGCCTTGCCGATCCCGAAAAGAAAATGAGTAAATCGGACGCAAACCTTAACGCGTTTATTTCTATGGACGACGATAAGGATACGATAATCCGTAAATTCAAACGCGCCGTAACCGACAGCGACAACAAGATCAAGTATGCCGAAGACAAACCCGGCATAAGCAACCTGCTCACTATTTATTGCGCGTTTACGGATAAAACGACCGAAGAAGCCGAAAAAGAGTTTGACGGGAAAGGCTACGGAGATTTCAAATTAAAGGTAGGCGAAGCCGTCGCGGAAACGGTAGAGCCGATAAGACTTGAAAAGAACAGACTTTTACAGAATAAAGACTATCTCGATTCGGTTCTTAAAAACGGAGCGGAACGCGCGGAAAGACTCGCGTATAAAACGCTTTCCAAGGTTTATAAAAAAGTCGGTTTAGTGCCGAGAAAAAGAGGCTGAGGGCGTTTATGTTCGGATACGTTAAAACCGATTACCCGAATATGTTCGTCAAAGACACCGTGCTTTATAAAGCCGCGTATTGCGGTTTGTGTAAAAGCATCGGCAAAACGTGCGGAACGAGCGGAAGATTTCTTCTTAACTACGACCTTACTTTCTTTTCCGTTCTTTTGCATAATCTGTCCGACGCGGATATGAAAATCGAAAGAAAGCGTTGCATAATTCACCCGATAGTGAAGCGACCGGTTGCATCGAACGACGCGCTTACCGACAGAATCGCCGCGCTGAACGTGATACTTGCAAGGTATAAACTCAACGATAATATAATAGATTCCGGGCGCGGACGGCTTAAAAGAGCTTTTTTTGCAAGGGCGTATAAACGCGCGAAGAAAGCCGAGCCGAAGCTTGACGAAACGGTAAAAACGAGATACGAAGAGCTGTTGCGGCTTGAACGGGCTGATTGTGACAGCATAGATATGTCCGCAGATCCGTTCGGCAATATGATGGCGGATGTTTCTGCGGAATTGTTGGGGAGTTTTTCCGACGATAATACGCGAAATCTTTTTTACGCGTTGGGCAAATGGATTTATTTAATCGACGCGATAGACGACTTCGATAAGGATTTGAAAAAGAAATCTTTCAACGTGTTCGTCAACGCGTATAAAGACAGCAAGACAAAAGAAGAATTTCTTGAAAAACACGCAAAAGACGTGATTATCGTTTTCGGAACGGTAATCGGAAGCATAGCGGAAGCCGCAGGTAAATTGAATTACAAGTTTAATCACGATCTTACGGATAACGTGTTGTTGAGAGGAATAAGAGAACAAACCAAAAAAATAATGGAGAACAAAAAATGCAAGAATACTACGAAATCTTAGGCGTATCGGAGAATGCTACGGACGAAGAGGTTGCCGCCGCATATCAAAAGTTGAAAGATAAATATTCCCGCGAGCGTTTTTACGAAGGGGAAGCGGGTAACGAAGCCGCAAGAAATCTTACTAAAGTAGAAACGGCGTATTCCGAAATCACAGCGGACAGAAAATTGCACAATAACGCTTCCGACAGATCTGCGGAAGATTTTACGGATATAGAAAAGGCGATAAAAAACGGCAATCTTTCCGACGCGCAGTCCGGACTTGACGATATAACCGACAGAAACGCGGAATGGCATTATCTGCAATCCGTTGTGTTTTATAAAAAGAACTGGATAAACGAAAGCAAAAAACAGCTTGAAATAGCAATGAATATGGATCCGCACAACGAAAAATATGCAGATTCTTATACTAAATTAAAACAGAAAATAGATTATAACGAAAAGCAGTTCCATTCGGGCAACGCCTCTTACGGACAGAGCGGTTCTCACAGAACGACAGAAAGACAGATGGGCGGCAGCGGAATCAACGATTGTTTGTCGTTTTGCGCGACCTGGTGTTGTATGGATATGCTTTGCAGTATTTGTTGCAGGTAAAAGTTAAGAATGAAAAGCAGGGTTTTGGCGATCTCCGCGATAGCCGCGGGGTTTGTCGCAATCTCTTTAACCGTGGGGGCGTATTTAGACGTGGCGGATCTGTTTGCATTGATAGTTTCGTCGGTGTTCGTTATGCTCCCGTTATATTATGACTCGTATAAGGGTTGTTTTCTTGCGTTCGGCGTCGGCGGCGCGCTGGCGATGCTTTTTTCTTTGCCTAAATTTTATTCGATCGTATTTCCGTCGTATTTTTTGTTTTTCGGACTGTATCCCGTAATTTCGGAACTCGCGAGAAACAAGGGCGTAAATAAAGTCGTTCGCGTAGTTGTCGGCATAGTGTGGAACGTTTTATTTTTTTACGGAGCGTTCTTCTATTATACCCGTCTGCTCGGTCTGTCTTTTGGTAGTTTTCCGCAGGCTTTTAAGTGGTTAGAAAACAATCTGATTTATTTTATCGGCGCGTTCGCGGTCGTTTTTTATTTTATATACGATCGGTTTGTCGTTGTCGTAAAAAGAGTGACAGACTTTTATCTTTCTAAAATAATAAAAAAACAGGATTAAATTTAAGTAACGATTTATGCTAAGGAAAAACGAAGAGAGAGTGGGTGTCGTTTCTTGCCTCGGAATGAACGGAGAGGGCGTTATAAAAGAAGACGATTGCGTGATATTCGTTCCGTTCGCGCTTACGGGAGAAAAAGTCCGTTATAAAGTTCTTAAAGTATCGTCTAAATGCGCTTACGGCAAAGTTTTGGAAGTTCTTACTCCGGCGGAGGAAAGAGTCAGACCTAAATGTCCCGTTTTCGGCAAGTGCGGCGGGTGCAGGCTTCAGCATCTGAGATACACCGAGCAGCTTTTAATGAAAGCGGAAACCGTTAAAACGTGTTTTAAAAAGGTTGCGGGAATCGATGCCGACGTAAAACCGACCGTCAGAGGGGATTACGAATACAGATACAGAAACAAGCTTCAACTTCCCGTAGGAGAATCCGAAAACGGCGTTGAAATAGGTTTTTATGCGGAAAATTCCCACAGAATAATCCCTATAACGGACTGCCCGATAAACGCGTTCTGGACGAAAAACATAATCGACGTTTTTAAAAGTTATATGAAAGCCGCGGGACTTCGCGGTTACGACGAGCAAAGCGGTTCGGGCGACGTGCGGGAAATAACCGTAAAAGAAATAAGAGATAAGCTCATTATCGTGGTCGTTGCTCTTAAAAAGCGTTTGCCTCAGACGGACTTGCTTATCGATTTGCTTAAAAAAGAAATAAAGCTTGAGTTTTCGCTGTTTCTGAATTATAACCCCGTCGATACGAACGTTATTTACGGAAACGATTTTTTTTGTTTGTGCGGACCTAAGGAATATAATTCCGAAATGTTAGGAATTAAATTTAAAACGGGCGTTCTGAGTTTTATGCAGGTCAATTCGTCCGTATGCTCTAAATTGTATTCGGCTGTTTCGCAGGCGGTCGGCGCGGACGATAACGCAACCGTAATAGACGCATACAGCGGGGCAGGCGTTCTCACCGCGATTCTTGCAAAAAACGCAAAAAAGGTCATCGGAATAGAAATTGTCAAAGAAGCCGTCGATATAGCGGATTCCGTTGCGGAAAGGAACGGTTTGAAAGATAAAATCACTAATTATTGCGCTAAATGCGAAGACGTTTTGCCCGCAATAGTTAAAGCCGAAAGAGAAAGCGGGTCAACTGTAACCGTCGTTCTCGACCCCCCGAGAAAAGGCTGTGAAATCAACGTTCTCGAAGCTCTCGTTAAAAACCGGGTAGACAAAATCGTTTACGTTTCTTGCAAGCCTTCTACTTTAGCAAGAGACGTCGGGCTTCTCGTCGGTACGCTTGTTTCCGAAAACGGCGAAATAAAAAGGGCGGAAAACCCCGAACAAAGATATTCGATAGAGTTGATAAAGCCTTTCGATATGTTTGCGCAGACCAAGCACGTCGAGACGCTTTGCGTTCTGAAACGCATTTAGATAATAAAAACAAAAACGGAACTCACGGCTTTGTCTGTGAGTTTTGAGTTTTTTGTAAGGAATCGAACCATAAATTTTAATATAAAGTTGCAAGGTCTAAGGAAAAGAAAAATCCGACGCAGGAACGGCTTGCCGATGTACGATGCCCCGTATGCCGTGGAAGAGTTAAAGCGTCCGCGTCTAATCGGGAAAGAGCTTTGCGTGTTGAAAAACGGAACTAATACTGTTCCGTTTTTTTGTCGCACATTTTTCAGATAAAAATCAAAAATCTTGTGTTATGACTTGAAAAAAAACACAATATATAGTACAATAATTAGGAATAAACTAAAAAACGGAGCAAAAGGATGCCAAAACAAAGCTATAAGGCAGAAGATATTAAAATACTCGAAGGACTTGACGCGGTAAGAATGCGCCCCGGAATGTATATCGGTACTACGGGGGTAAAAGGGCTTCATCATATATTATGGGAAATCGTCGATAACGCGATAGACGAAGCCGCCAACGGCTACGCGGACAGGATCGAGGTAAAGCTTTATAAAGACGGCAGTGCGTCCGTAGAGGACAACGGGAGAGGAATGCCCACGGATATTCATCCCAAAGCGGGCGTATCGGGCGTGCAGGTCATTTTCACGCAGCTTCACGCGGGCGGCAAGTTCAACGCGGATAATTACAGCTATTCGGGCGGGTTGCACGGCGTCGGCGCGTCGGTTACGAACGCTTTGTCGGAATGGCTTAAAGTGAAAGTGTTTCGCGGCAACGTTTACGAGATGGAGTTTAAAAGCTATCAGGATAAGGAAACGGGAAAGATAAAGTCGGGAGTTCCCGTCGCGCCGCTTAAGGATACGAAAGAAAAAACCAAAAAGCACGGCACTTTCGTCAGATTTATGCCGGACGCGAGAGTGTTCGAAACGATTGAGTTTTCTACGGAAACGATATTAAAACGCCTTAAAGAGCTTGCGTTTTTAAATAAAGGACTCGTGATAGATTTTTACGACGAGCGATCGGATTTTCATCGGGTGTATCATTACGAAGGCGGACTTATCGATTTCGTGAAATACCTCAACGAGGGAAAAACGGTTTTATATCAGGATCCGCTTTACGTAAGAGAAACCAAAGACGGCATAATGGTAGAAATAGCGGTGCAGCATACCGACGCTTATACAGACAGCGTTTGTTCTTACGTGAACAATATTCCTACGGGAGAAGGCGGAACGCACGAAACAGGATTCCGATCCGGGCTTACACGCTGTTTTAACGATTACGCAAGAGAAAAGAATTTTCTGAAGAATCAGGACGACAATCTTTTGGGCGATGATTTTAAGGAAGGACTTACCGCAATCGTTTCTGTTAAAATGCAGAACGTTCAGTTCGAAGGTCAGACGAAAACCAAGCTAGGCAATCCGGAGGCTCGCCCCGCGGTGGAATTCGTTACCGTAAACGGGTTTTCGGATCTGATGAAAAACAAGAAAAACGCGAAGACTTTCGAAATCGTGATAAACAAGGCTCTCGGCGCGGCAAAAGTAAGGCTTGCGGCAAAAAAGGCAAAAGAAATCGCAAGAGCTTCCAAAAGCATAGAAGCGCAGAATCTCGTCGGCAAGCTTGCCTCCTGTTCCGGCCGTAAAGCGGAAATGAACGAATTGTTTATCGTAGAAGGCGATTCCGCGGGCGGCAGCGCAAAACAGGCGAGAGTAAGACATTTTCAGGCAATACTTCCGCTTCGCGGCAAACCGCTCAACGTAGAAAAGAAAAAACTCGTTCAGATTTTGCAAAACGAAGAAATAAGAACGCTCATTTCCGCGCTCGGTACGGGAATAGGCTCGGAATTCGATTTATCGAGTTTGAAATATCACAAGGTTATAATTTTATCCGATGCGGACGTAGACGGTTATCACATAAGAATTCTGCTTCTGACGTTCTTTTTCAGATATATGAAAGATCTGATAAACGAAGGGCACGTTTATATAGGAATGCCGCCGCTTTATAAAGTGTATAAAGGCAATGCGGAAGAGTATGCTTACGACGACGCGGAACTGCAAAGAAAGATAGAAAAAGTCGGCAAAGGCTATCAGATACAGAGATATAAGGGTCTCGGAGAAATGGATCCGTCGCAATTATGGGAAACGACTATGGATCCCGAAAGAAGGAATTTGCTTCAGGTTACCATAGAAGACGCCGCAGAAGCGGACAGGCTTATCACCGTGCTTATGGGCGACGAGGTGGCGGAGAGGAAAAAATATATTTTCGAACACGCGAACTTTAACAGAGAAGATAAATTCGTAAAAATAAAACGCTCTTAAAAAGGTAAATTATGGAAGAAAAAAAAGGATTGATTTTTACTCCGCTGGACGAAGTATTTAAAACGTCTATGATTTCGTATGCAGAAGACGTTATTTTAGACAGAGCGTTGCCGCGCGTAGAAGACGGACTGAAACCCGTTCAGCGCAGAATACTTTTCGATATGTACGAAATGGGATTAACGCCCGATAAACCCCATAAAAAATGCGCTAAAATCGTCGGCGACTGCCTCGGTAAATATCACCCGCACGGCGATTCGTCCGTATACGGGGCGCTGGTTCATATGGCACAAAACTTTAATATGGGTATTCCGCTTATCGACGGACACGGAAACTTCGGAACCGTAGACGGCGACGGGGCGGCGGCTTACAGGTATACGGAAGCGCGTTTAAGTCCTATTTCGTTAGAGTTGTTACGCGATATAGATAAAGAAACCGTAAATTTCAGTCTTAACTTTGACGATTCTTTGAAAGAACCGGACACTTTGCCCGGCAGATTTCCCAACCTTCTCGTAAACGGTGCGATGGGCATAGCGGTAGGTCTTGCCACCAACATTCCGACGCATAACCTTTCGGAAGTAATAAACGGAACGGTTGCTTATATAGATAATCCTAAAATTTCGCTTAAAGAAATGATGAAGTATATACCCGCGCCGGATTTTCCCACGGGCGGATATATTCTTGCCGGAGAAGAGCTTGCGGAAGCGTACAGAACGGGCAAAGGCAAAATAAAAATCCGCGCAAGAGTAAACGTAGAAAAAGAAGGCGATAAACAAAGTCTTATAATTTCCGAGATACCGTACCAGGTGAATAAAGCCGAGCTTCTGCGTAAAATATCCGAGCTTAAAGAAGACCGCAAAGACGTGCTTGGCGGTATAGCGGACGTTGTTGACGAATCTGACAGAAACGGTATGCGAGCCGTTATAAAATTGAGAAAAGACGCGGATTCGAAAAAAATTCTTGCATATCTGTATAAAAACACTTCGCTCGAAACGTCTTTCGGTATCAATATGGTTGCGATTGCAAACGGCAAACCGTGCCAGCTCGGTTTGCTTGACATAATAAGTTATTACGTTAATTATCAGAGAGAAGTCGTTTTAAGGCGCAGTAAGTTCGATCTCGAAAGAGCCAAGGAGCGCGCGCATATTTTAGAAGGGCTGATAATTGCCGTAAAAAACATAGACGAAGTCATAAAAATAATAAAAAGCGCGGAAAACACGACCGACGCGAGAGCGAAACTCCGCGCGAGATTCGACCTGTCGGAAGTTCAGACAACCGCGATTCTCGATTTAAGACTTGCCAAGCTTACCAAACTCGAAATATATAAGTTAGAAGAAGAGCTTGCTGAATTAAGGAAAAAAATCGAAGAACTTTCCGCGATAGTCGCAAGCAGACCTTTGCAGATGGCGGTGGTAAGAAAAGAAATTCTTGAAATCAAAAAGAAATATAAATCGGAAAGAAAGAGCCGCCTTGTCGGCGCGGAAGAAGCCGAAGATATAGAAGACGAAGAAGACTTAAAACCGATAGAGGACTTCGTTATAGGGTTTACTGTCGGCGGAACGGTCAAAAAAATGACCGACAGAAATTTTGATTCTTCGGAAAGAAAAGTTAAAGAAAATGCTTCCGCTGCGGATTTTATAAAGTTTGCGATAAGAGCAAAAAGTAATATGTTTTTATACGCTTTTACCGATTTCGGCAACGCCTGCAAGATACCGGTGTCCGATATTCCCGAATGCAGATATCGCGAAAAAGGTATAATATTCGCGGACGTATTCAAAGACGCGTTAAAGAACGAACGCCCCGTTGCGTTCTTTGCGGTAGAGCAAGATAATCTTCCGGAAGGAAATCTACTTTTTTACACTCAGAACGGCTTGATAAAACGTTCGGCGTGGAGCGAGTATGCGGTCAACAAAAACTATTTCGCCGCGATAAAATTAAAAGACGATTCGCTAATCGGCGTAGAAACCGATCTGCCCGACAAGACGATAGCGTTTATAACCGTCGGCGGAATGGTATTAAACGCCGAAAAAACCGACGTTCCGTTGCAAGGCAGAATTTCCGGCGGCGTCAGGGGGATAAACCTTAACAAAGGCGACGATATCGCTTTCGTTTCGCAAATAGACGAAGAGGGCGAGTTTGTTATAATAACCGATACGGGATATTATAAAAAGGTTATCGTTTCGGAGATAGAACCCATGGCGAGATACAGAAAAGGCGTTAAAATTTGCGAACTCGGCAAGGTAAACAAAATTATCTACGCAGACTACGTAAAAGAGCCTTATGATATTGCGGTTATAGATAATTTCGGCGTGGCGTTCTCCGTCAATACCGAAGATCTCGTAATAGAGTCGAGAACGACCAAGGGCAAGCAACTTAAAAACGAAAACAAGAAAAGGCTTCCCGAAAAAGTCGTGAAAATAATTTAATGGTAAGCGCGGATTAAAAACGACGCGAAGACGGAATGACGGAAGTTTTTCCGAAGCAAAGATTCCGCTTGCGCGGGTAAAAGAATATTTTGATTAAGCGTTTTTATTCGGTGTAAAAAATTTTATTTGACTTTAAAACGGTATTTGATTTATAATTTTAATAAATTCCATAACGGATTTGTTATATCGGATATCGGAGTTGATTTTCTGTGTTAATCAGAATGCTTAAATCGATAGATTCTTACTGCAAAAACGTTGAGGTTTAAGGTATCGCGGTATAATAAAAATCGCCGTTTCTTAAGCGAAAACACCTAATAAACAGCGATTATCGAATTTGGCGGAAAAGATGGGATTCGAACCCATGTGCCGAAAACTCGGCAACTGCATTTCGAGTGCAGCTCGTTATGACCACTTCGATACTTTTCCGCAAAGGTCTTAAACATTATACACAAAAAGCAAAATAAATGCAAACGAATTATTAAGTAATTATAAAGTTTTGCCTGCAATTTTAAAAAATTTTCAAGGAGAGATAAAATGCATCCGCAACCGCTGTTTGAGTTTACGCTTTTCGGTAAAGAACTTGCAATCTACCCTTACGGTATTATGACCGCTTTGGGTATTATTTCGTGTATTGTGGTTTTTTATCTGTATACGAAGAAAAAAAACATGCCTTCTAAGGTTCAGGATTTTTCTTTTTTCGTTATAATACTTTCGGTCGCTCTGGGATTTTTGTTTGCCAAACTGTTTCAGGCTTTTTACGATTATCTCGATACGCATAAATGGGATTTTTACGGCGCGGGAATAACTGCTATGGGCGGATTTATCGGCGGCGCGGCAAGTTTTTTGCTCGTTTATTTTCTCGGCGGAAAATTTTATTTCAAGGGTAAAAATCAAGGCTTGCATCTTAAAGAGTTTGAAAAGATCTTTTGCGTTGCGCCTATCTGTATCACGATTGCTCACGCGTTCGGCAGAATAGGGTGTTTGATGGCGGGTTGCTGTCACGGCAGACTCGTAAATAAAACGGAATGGGTTTTCGGAACTGTTCCTCGGTATACTTACAGTTCCGCAACGAAAAATCTTACTTTTACGGGATATTATTCTGCGGCGCAGCTTTACGAAGCGTTATTTCTTTTCGGATTGTTTGCGGTTCTTTCCGTTATGTATTTAAAAAACAGTAAAAGGCTTTGTATGCCGGTGTATCTGATATCATACGGAATATGGAGAATGATAATAGAGTTTTTCAGAACCGACTACCGCGGCGCGGCGTTGCTCGGTTTATATCCTTCGCAATGGCAATCGGTTGTATTTATACTTATCGGAACAGGCGTTATTGTATATTATATTGTAAAAAAAATTCCGTTCGCAGAAAAACAAATTGAAACGGAAGAGCCTGAGCAAAAACCGGATAGCAACCCGGAGGAAAACAATGAAAAGTGAAACGGGTAAAGATTATATGGAAGTTATAGAAAACATTTTTGACGAAGAAAAAATAAAAGAGTACAGACCTATACCGTTCTGGAGTTGGAACGACGAGCTTGAAGAAAACGAGTTGAGAGAACAAATCCGCTGGATGAAAAAACAGGGCTTCGGCGGGTATTTTATGCACGCGAGAGGCGGTCTGAAAACCGAGTATCTCGGCGAAAAATGGTTTGACTGTATAAACGCCTGTTTAGACGAGGGCGAAAAACAGGGGTTAGATAGCTGGGCTTACGATGAAAACGGTTGGCCGAGCGGCTTTGTCGGAGGGAAGCTTCTCGAGGATGTAAACAACAGAGATCGATATCTTACGTATTCTACGGGAGAATATGACGAAAACTCATTCGTATCGTATGACATCTCGGGCGATAAATTAAAAAGAACGAAAGAAAAAAAAGACGGCGTAACATATCTCAATGTTTACAACCATATTTCCGCTTCTACCGCCGACGTGCTTAATCCTGAAGTCGTTGATAAGTTTTTGGCGGAAACGCATCAAAAATACAAAGAAAAAACGGGCGCAAACTTCGGCAGGCTTCTTAAAGGTTTTTTTACGGACGAACCGCAATATTATCGTTCCGCGCAACCCTATACAAGGGTTATCGAAAAGTATTTTAAAGAAAAATACGGGGAAGACGTTTTAGACGGTCTCGGGTTATTGTTTACAGAAAAGGAGGGCTATAAAACTTTCCGTTATAGATTCTGGAAGTCTTTGCAAGAGCTTTTCGTGAATAATTTTTCCAAAAGAGTTTACGAATGGTGTAAAAAGAACGGCGTGCAACTCACAGGCCATTATGTGGAAGAAAGGGATTTGAAGTGGCAATTACTATGCTGCGGCGGGATTATGCCGAATTATATGTATGAAAGCATTCCCGGAATGGATCATCTCGGCAGGGAAATATCCTCGCCGATTGCCCCCAGACAGGTTTCGAGCGTGGCGATGCAGCTCGGAAAGAAGAAAGTTCTTACGGAAACGTTTGCTTGTTGCGGGTGGGACGTCACGCCGAAAGAACTGAAACGAATTGCGGAATGGCAATACGTAAACGGCGTTAATCTGATGTGTCAGCATCTGTTGCCGTATTCCGAACACGGGCAGAGAAAACGCGATTATCCCGCGCATTTTTCTTGGGCAAATCCTTGGGTGCGGCAAAATTTCAAGCGGTTCAACGATTATTTTGCAAAACTCGGTTATTTGCTCGGAGAAAGTAAAGAGATTGTAAACGTCGCTTATTTTTCGCCGCTCAGAAGTATTTATTTCGACTATAAACGCGACGATTTCGACGCTCCGCTTAAAGTTGACGAGTCGTATCTTAAAACCGCAGAAAAGCTGTCTGCTATGAATCTGCATTATCATATTATTGACGAAACGGTGCTTGCAGAGTGCGGCAGCACCGCAGACGGAAAACTTATCGTCGGTAATTGTACTTACGATTATATAGTGTTTCCCGAAACGCTTACTATGGATAAAACCACCGCAGAAATTTTAGAAAAATTTTATTCTGACGGCGGAAAAATGCTTTTTACCGAAGGTATGCCCGAACATCTTGAAGACGAAAAACATACGTACTCTTTTAAAACCAACGTTTCGTTAGAAGAGATAGTCGAAAGTCAGGAAATAAAAATAGATTCGTCCGATACGGAAATTCAAAGCACGTTAAGAGAGTTCGGCGGCAGAAAGTTTATTTTCGCCGTAAATCTCGGCAAAGAAAAGAGTTATAAAATAAGATTTTACGGCTGTAACGGTTTTGAAAGGCTCAACGTCGAAACGGGCGAAGTTTCAGGCGTTTCGTCAGAAATAGAATTTGCCCCGTGCGAATCGGCGGTTTTGTTCCTTTCCGATAAAAACGTTAACGATAAAGAACGGAAAAAAGAAGAAATCGTGCTTAACGCTCCGTATGAGATAGTTGAGGCGACCGACAATTATCTGTTGCTCGATAAAGTCCGCTATTCGCTGGACGGAAAGAATTTTGAAAAACCGCTGCTCTATATGGGCGTTTTTAACGAACTCTTAAAAAAGAGATATAACGGCGACGTTTATTTAAAGTTCGAGTTTACGGTAAAAGAAAAACCTTCATCCGTTTCTTTCTTGTCTGAAGATATGAACAATGTCTGGTGCAAAGTAAACGGCGAAAAGGTTTGCTTTAACGGCGTGTCCGATTTTGATAAAAAGATATATAAATCCGAGATTTCGGATAAAGTCAAGCTCGGCAAAAACGAGATAGAACTTAAAATAAACTTCTACGAAAGCGATCACGTGTATTACGTCTTATTCGGCGAAAACGTTACTGAAAGCCTTAAAAATTGTCTTGCTTACGATACCACGATAGAGCCTTGCTATCTTCAGGGAGACTTCGGGGTTTATTCCGACGGCGGGTTTGTTCGCGGAAAAACCGAAAACGTTTATATCGCCGACGATTTTTATATAGGAAAGCGCAAAACGACGGTTTCCGATATCGTAAAAGATGGTTATCCGTTTTTTGCGGGAAGCATGAAGCTTAAAACCGAATTTAAAGCAAGCGGTAATCCCGCCGAGCTTAAAATGAACGGCAGATATGCGGTAGCATATCTTACCGTGAACGGAAAACGAGTGGATAAATCGTATTTTTCGGAAAGTGCGGACGTTTCCTCCTTTGTAAAGAAAGGGAAAAACGTCGCGGAAGCAGAGCTTATATCAGGTAACAGAAATCTTTTAGGTCCGCATCATTATCTACCGGAAGAAGAGCCTCTTCACGTAGGACCCGGTAATTTTGAATTGCCCGACAGCTGGAAAGACGGCGAAAGCAGTCTTGAAAGAAAGAATTATTCATTTGTCAGATTCGGTTTATTCAACGATTGACAAAAAAGCGTAAACAGAGTTTAAAAAAATCAAAAATCAATATAAATTTTTTACGATTAACCTTGATATTAAATCATGGATATGTTATTATATTTATATCGGTGCGGCAAGGTGAAATTTTGTCGCGTATTTATAACAAAACAGCTCGCAAAACGCCTACATAAGCTTCGGTTTTTGCGTGTGATATAAAAAATATAAAAGGCGGATTATCAATGAACAATTACGAAAGTGCAAAAAACCGGTTTTCAAAATACGGCGTCGATACCGACAAGACTTTAGACGTTCTCGCAACGATACCCGTGTCGCTGCACTGCTGGCAGGGTGACGACGTTACCGGTTTCGATCACGACGGACCTTTGACCGGCGGCATTCAGACAACGGGAAATTATCCCGGGAAAGCAAGAAATCCCGAAGAACTTATGCAGGATCTCGAAGAGGTTATAAAGCTTGTTCCCGGAAAGAAGAAATTAAACGTACACGCTTGTTACGCGATTTTTGAAAAAGGCGAATTTGTTGACAGAGATAAAATCGAACCCAAACATTTCAAAAAATGGGTTGATTTTGCCAAAAAGCATAATATGGGACTCGATTTTAATCCTACGTTCTTTTCGCATCCGATGGCTTCTACGGGATTGACGCTTTCTTCTCCCGATAAAAAAATCCGTGACTTCTGGATCGCTCACGGAAAGGCTTGCGTTAAAATTTCCGAGTACTTCGCAAGAGAAACCGGCGTGCCGTGCGTAATGAATATCTGGACGGGCGACGGAATGAAAGACGTTCCCGCGGACAGAATGGGACCGAGAATCAGATATAAAGAATCTATCGACGCGATTTTAGCGGATTACGATAAATCGCTCGTTAAACCGTGTGTGGAAAGCAAAGTCTTCGGAATCGGCGTGGAAAGCTATACCGTCGGCAGCGCGGAGTTTACTCTTTCTTATGCCGCATCGAGAGGTTGTTTGCCTTTAATGGATAACGGTCATTATCATCCGACGGAAGTCGTTTCCGATAAAATTCCCGCGTTGCTGTGTTTCTTCCCCGAAATAGCGTTGCATATTACGCGTCCGGTACGATGGGATTCGGATCACGTGGTTGCTTTGGACGACGAAACGAAAGAAATCGCTAAAGAAATAGTCAGAAACGACGCGTTAAACCGCGTTTATATCGCGCTCGATTATTTTGACGCTTCTATAAACCGTATTGCGGCTTGGTCGGTCGGCGCGAGAAATATGCAGAGAGCGTTGTTGTACGCTCTTTTACAGCCGAATGCAAAACTTAAAGATGTTCAGGATGCGGGCAACTATACGGAGCTTCTCGTTCTTCAGGAAGAGATGAAATTCATGCCTTACGGAGACGTCTGGGAAGAGTATCTCAAAAGACAAGGCGTTCCCGCTTCGGAATGGTTTGAAGAAGTTAAGTCTTACGAAAAAGAAGTTCTTTCTAAAAGGGTATAATAAAACGATCCGCCCGCTTTTTTTCTTGCGGGCGGAATTATAAAAATATAATATGTGAATCAGGAGAAAATCATGCAACAAACAATCAGGGATCTGGTGGATATTTCCTCATACGCGGGTTCGCGCGCGGATTATACGCAAGGCGGGGGCGGAAATACCTCCGTTAAAAACGATAAAGAAAACGTGATGCTTATCAAGGCTTCGGGTTACAGACTTAAAGATATTACGCCGAACTCGGCTTTTGTCGCCGTAAACAAGAAAAAGATTTACGATTATTATAATTCCGTCGACCTGTCGGTGAAAAAGGATTACGAAAAAGAGAGTGCGGAAGTTTCCAAAAGTTCCGTTATCGCTTTGAGCGGTATGCCGACGCTTCGCCCCAGCGTGGAAGTCGGTTTTCACGCCATTCTTAAAAAATACGTTATTCACACTCATTCCGTATATGCAAACGTGCTTGCTTGCAGCGAAGAGGGGGAACGACTTGCCGAAAAGCTTTTTAAAGACAAGGATTACGGATTTATTTTTTTGCCGTATATAAACCCGGGTTTTGAACTTACTCTCGCAATGAAAAACGCTATAGACGATTATATCGCCAAGACAGGAAAATATCCCGAAGTTATTTTTATGAAAAATCACGGACTTGTGGTTTGCAGCGATTATATTGACAGAGTAAAAGCTGTTAATACGGACGTTAACGAGACAATAAGGCTTTATTTCGGTTTGGCGGACGATTTTCACGAAGTTATTCTTAGAGAGGATAAAGGCGGATATGTTTCCGAAACCAAAGTCGTTTGCGATTTTGTCGCCGAAAACAAGTTAGACAAGAACTATCTCGATAAATATCCTCTTTATCCCGATCAGCTTGTATATCTTAACAACGTTCTGGCTTTTTCGCCGGATACTTTGGTTATAAAAGACGGCAAAGTCAGGTATAATTGCGATATTAAACAAGCCACTACGCTCGAAGAAACTTTAGCCGCATATTTATTCGTTATTTCCGTTATTAAAGAAAACGGTCTTAAAGTGTCTGTTATGAACGAAAAAGAAGTCGGTTTTATCAATAACTGGGAAGCTGAAAAATATCGCCGCTCGGTAAAATAACTTTTTATGACGTAAAATTTTAATGAAAGACCACCGATTTAGTCAGGTGGTCTTTTATATGGAGTTCTTTCTTAAAATAAGGATTCCATTCGCAAAAACAGATTAAACCCGGTTGTTTTTTTAAATAAAAAAAATCTATTGATTTTTGTGCAAATATGTGGTATACTGAATTAAATTATATTAAAAACGTCGATTTGTTGATTGTTCGGCAAGAGACTGATAAATAATTTCGGTCGATATATTTATATCGACGCGTTTTTTTAACGGGAGAAGCGATTTATGGAAGATAAGAAGTCTAAGGCTGAAAAAACAAACGACGAAACGGATTTGAATCAAAACCCGAAAAAGCATCGGGGATTAAAACGTTGGCAATGGGTTGCTTTTATATTGATTTTATTCGATTTGGCTGCGGGAATAGGCGCGTATTTTTTAGCGTTATGGTTTCGATTCGATTGCAGGTTTACGGAAATACCCAAAGAGAATCTTTACGCATGGTTTAAGTTTATTCCTGTTTATGCTGCGGCGAATATTATCGTTTTGTGGTCTTTAAGGCTTTATCAGAGCATCTGGAGATTTGCGAGCTTTACGGAACTTAAAAGGTTAATACTTGCGACACTGATTTTAGGCGTGTTTCACGCGGTTTTCATTACGGTACTGTTTCAGCCGATGCCGATTTCGTATTATTTTATCGGTATTCTTATTCAGTTTTTATTGATGATTTCCGTGCGTTTCGGCTATCGTTTCATAATGCTCGAACGCAATAAAATGGCAAGAACTTTCCAAAGAGACCACGCGAGCCGCGTAATGCTTATAGGCGCGGGAGCTGCCGGTCAAATGATATTAAGAGATCTTCATAACGCCAAAGAGATTAACGAGCGCGTCTGTTGTATAATCGACGATGACAAAAACAAGTGGGGGAGATTTATCGACGGAGTTCCCATAGTCGGCGGGAGAGACGATATTTTTCTTAACGTGGAAAAATATAAAATAGAGAAAATATTTCTTGCGATTCCCAGCGCAACGGCAATGGCGCGCAGAGATATCCTTAATATTTGCAAGGAAACTAACTGCGAGCTTAAAAATTTACCCGGCGTATACGAGTTCGTAACGGGACACGTGACTGCGAGTTCGATGAAAAAGGTCGCGGTAGAAGACTTGCTCGGCAGAGAACCCGTAAAAGTCGATATGGACGAAATATATCGGTTTATACAAGGAAAAACCATTCTCGTTACGGGGGGAGGCGGGTCTATCGGCAGCGAATTGTGCAGGCAGATTGCCGCGCACAATCCAAAGCTTCTTATCGTGTTCGACATATATGAAAATAACGCGCACGCAATAGGTTTGGAATTAAAGGATAAATATCCGGATTTAAATCTCGAAGTGCTTATAGGTTCTGTTCGTGACAGCAGACGTATATTACAGGTTTTTAATAAATATAAGCCGGAAATAGTGTATCACGCAGCCGCACATAAACACGTGCCTTTGATGGAGATGAGTCCGTGCGAAGCGATTAAAAATAATGCGGTTGGGACTTATAAGACGGCTTATGCGGCAATGGTTAACGGCTGCAAAAGATTTGTGTTGATTTCTACGGATAAAGCGGTTAATCCCACAAACGTTATGGGCGCGTCCAAACGGCTGTGTGAAATGATTATTCAATCGTTCGACAGAAAAATTCGCGAAGGCAAAACCGCCGAACTTAAACCTATTTGTCTGCACGTGGATAATCTTACGGAATCGGATTCCGATTTGTGGTATATACACGACGTTCCCAAAACCGAGTTTGTTGCGGTACGATTCGGAAACGTTTTGGGGAGTAACGGTTCGGTTATACCGAGATTTAAAGAACAGATAGAAAAAGGCGGACCTGTCACGGTTACGCATCCGGATATAATCAGATATTTTATAACTATTCCGGAAGCGGCGTCGCTCGTATTGCAGGCGGGAACGTATGCAGACGGCGGTGAAATATTCGTTCTCGATATGGGGTCGCCCGTAAAGATAGATACTCTCGCGAGAAACATGATAAAACTTTCCGGATTGCAACCGGACGTCGATATAAAAATCTCTTATACGGGACTTCGACCGGGCGAAAAACTTTACGAAGAAAAGCTTATGTCCGAAGAGGGCCTTAAAACCACGCCTAATCATCTGATTCACATAGGTTGTCCCATTCCGTTTGATACAGATGAGTTTTTAAGTCAGCTTAAGACGTTGATGTCGGCGGCGTACGACGGGAAAGAGAAAGATATTCGCCGTCTTATTTCCGAAGTGGTTCTTACGTACCGTCCAGCAAATACGGATAATTAACCCGACACTCGTAATAATCGTCTGTACTTGTGTTGTATTTGATATATAATAGTTATGTCTGTTGAAAAACCGTTACACGGTTTTTCATTGCAAATATCTGTTTTTGAGCATAAAATCAGCCGAGCGATTAAACGCCCGGCTGATTCTTCTTTTTGCCGTTCAAATCGACTTT
>CAJLXC010000003.1 GCA_905210545.1 uncultured Eubacteriales bacterium
GCAACGGCGGGCGGTTTTTTGTTTGCGGTTATTCTTATTTAAGATGGAAGGCTTTGTTGATGTCTTCTACTTCTTTATCGGTTATCATTACGATATCGCCGATAGCCTTTGCGTGAATAATCGTGTTGGCGGTAACTTCCGCGACTTCAAGACGGTCAAACGCGTTGATAAGAGTGCTGCCCGTGCTGATTACGCTGTCGTTTTCTACCAGAACGACGGGCGAATGCTCGGATATTGACTGAGAAATGACTTCGGGCGAAGTGATGTTCGTTCCGAAAGGCACTCTCACGACGTCTCTCATAGAAATATAAGATTCCGGAATCGTTCTGCTGTCGATAGGCGTATGAGTAATGCCGAACGCCATTATATAACGCGGCTGAGCCACGGTGATGGCGTTGATTTCGGGATGCTCGTCGTAAATACGTTTATGCAATTCCACCGAACGGCTGGGGGTTTTGCCCGCTTCGCGCCATTCGTGTTCTATTCTCACGATATCTTCGGGTTCGATATACTTTCTGTCCACGCCGTAAGGAGTGATAAGGAAAGAATGATCGTCAAGTCTGACGGAGAACGTTCCCTGCGTGCTGGTGAAAAGATTCTGATCGTACGCTCTGTGAATAAGCGTGCACATTTCCTTTCTCAGCTTTCTTTCTTCCGACGAGAAAGACGTGGGAATAAATTCTCCAAGGCTCGTCATACCCTTTCTGCTGTATACTTTGAGCTGTTCCGGAGTAAGAACTTCGGGAGTGCCGAGCGTTGCCGCGGTGATACCCAAAGCCGCCGCGAAGTTGAGCGTTTCGAATCGCTTGAACGCTTCGAAAAGGTTATCCGCGCAGGTAATTACGCCGTGGTTTTCCATAATAACGACGTTATAACCCTTGTCGATTTTGTTGACGATACGTTTTGCGAGCGCGTCGCTGCCGGGAACTTCGTATTCCGCAATACCTACCGCGCCGCATACTTCGTGCGGAGTAGGAATGATGTCGGTTTCCGGAATTTTACGGATAAGACTGTAGCTGACGAGTGCGGGCGGGTGCGCGTGTAAAACGGCGGATACGTCCGGACGCGTTTTATAAACGAGTTTGTGGAAAGGTAACTCCACAGACGGCTTATACTTGCCGATCACGGTGCCGTCCGGCAAAACCTTGCAGATATCGGAAGCGGTCAAAGATCCTTTGTCGATACCGGAAGGAGTTATCCAGATATTGCCTTCGCTGTCTTTTACCGAAAGGTTGCCGCCGGAAGTGGTGGTAAGACCTTTCTGATAAACTCTGCTTAAAAGCATTACTATCTGTTCTGCAGGATGCATTAAGTTGAAGTTCATAATATATCTCCTATATATAATTTTTATGCAATAATAATTAACGCAAAACGGTATATCCCCGTCGGATTTAAGCGATACTTTATCTGCCGCGCGGCGCGGAAATTACATCTGCTGACCGCCGGTAACGTTTATCGCCTGACCCGTCATATAAGAAGAATAGTCCGACGCGAGGAATACCATAACGTTTTCTATATCCTCGTATTCGCAGGAGCGTTTCATAGGCACCTGATTGATATATTTTTCGCGAACCTGTTCTTCGGTTATGCCCTGATTCGCCGCGTATTGTTTAAATAAGCTGTTCACCCAAAGCGGAGAATTAAGCATATTGCCGGGGCAGATGCAGTTTACTCTCACGCCGCTTTCCGCGAATTCGAGAGCCAGCGACTGCGTAAGACCTACGCCGCCGAACTTGCTCGCCGCGTACGCACCGTTTTTGAACGAGCCTTTTCTGCCCGATTTGCTGTTTATCTGAATAATGCTGCCGCTCTTTCTTTCGAGCATAGACGGAGCGAACGCCTTAACTACGTTGAAATATCCGTTTAGGTTTACGTTTGTTACCGCCGCGAACATTTCGGGCGTAAGATTATATATATCGCCGCTCTTTACTATGCCCGCGTTGGAAACGAGTATATCTACCTTTCCCCATTTATCGAGCACGGTTTTTGCCATGGCTTCGCACTGTTCGTAATTAGTTACGTCAACGGGAATGGCAATCGCTTCTTTAAGCTTTGCGGCAACGGCTTTTGCGCCTTCTATGTTAAAGTCGCATACCGCGACTTTACAACCCTCTTTGTCAAGACGGATCGCAAGAGCTTCTCCGAGTCCTTGACTCGCGCCCGTAACGACCGCGACTTTGCCTTTCAAATTCAACTCACCCATTTTTGTTTCTCCTGATATATTATTATTTATTTAACCGTATCTCTTCCGATAGCGGCGAATTTCTTTATTCTTTCGTTCAGATCCGGCGTTTCTTTTACGGAACGCTCCGCAAACATACCGTATTCTATACCCCTTTCGTTCGAGATATATTCGTGTCCTATCAATGCCCACGTGGAATCTATAAGGTGCTTATATTCGGGCAACGCCAGCGCGGCGCACGCAAAACTTTGTCTGGGCGAGTTTACGTCTTCTCCGCTTATTTCAAACAAACCGTTTTCGCGGCAAAGCTTCATAACCCGTTTAAGCTGCTCCGGAGTGTTTCTCGTTGGCATATAAGCTATTGCCTGTATTCCCGCCTTTTTTACTTCTTCTATAAGCTCTTCTAAAAAAGAATCTTCGAATTTCTGCGCTTTTTTATCGCCCGTCGGAGATTCGCCCACGTCGCCGAGATATGCGTATGCGGGAATCGCGCCGAAAGATCTCGCGACTTTAACGAATTCCTCGCAGGCCGGCATTTCTTCGTCTGCGTCGACATAAAAGAATTTGGTATCCGCTTTAAGCACTCCCAGCAGGTCGTATAAAAAATGCGGATTTTCCTCGTCGATAAGATAGCCCTTTATTTTGTCGGACACTTTGAGTTTTAAATCGTCCTGCAAAAAGTCCAACAGCTTTTGAGTCCTGCCGAACCTGTCGGATAACTTTACCGCAA
Source organism: uncultured Eubacteriales bacterium (assembly GCA_905210545.1). GTDB lineage: Bacteria > Bacillota > Clostridia > Christensenellales > Borkfalkiaceae > UBA1259. The sequence goes on from CAJLXC010000003.1 coordinate 2,913, forward strand.
GCGCGAAAAGCAAATGTCTTTCCGTAACGCTGCCGCCTTCCGCTGCTCTGCTCAAAGGATAAACGTCTTTATAAAAATCGAGCGACAGCCCGAATTTGCCGTATTTCTCCGTGATAAGCTCGCACATTTCAGCGTCGCGCTCGTATCTTTTTTTGCGGAACGGCGCAAGGTATTCGTTAAATTTCTTTGCGTTTTTTTGCGGAATGCCGTGCGCAGCCATATATATGCAGTTTTCCTGATCGGGATGGTTTATTTTGCCGAAACCCCTGTCGAATTTAGCGCGGACTTCTACCCCGCACGTAGAACCTAGATTTAAGAGCGCGGCGGCTTTTTTGAACTCGTCTACGCCCGAAAGCGAATCGTGATCCATAATCCCCGCGGACGTAAGCCCCGCCCGATAAGCCATATAAGCGGCTTTGGTCGGAGAATACGGCGAAAAAGAATATATCGTATGGATATGATTATTTGCGTCGTCTTCTCTTCTCACGGGTTTCTCCGTTTCTGCCTTTAACAAAGCAGCGAGAGCGGAAAGCCGTTCTGCGGCGGTTTCCGAGTTTAAGGCTGTAATAAGTTTATCGTTATTCATATTTTCCTTCCTTATCCGATTTAACTGAAAATTATATTTTTTGCGTTCTTGTTTTTTGAAAAATCGTCATTGCGGACACACGTATTGTCATTGCGGACGCCGTTGACGGACTGCCCTGACGGGCTTAGTCCTTCGTAGCGGCAGCGGAGAAGCGCGTAGCGTGGCAATCTCAGCCTTATTCATTCCTTGTCATTGCAATGGCATTTTTATGATTGCTTTCAAGCTCGCAGCCGCAACGAAGGTGCGGGAGAAAGCTTCTGCTTTCGGTTTTGTCCCTTGACAAAACCACTGCGTATATTATAATACAAAAATAACCACCCGTCAATAAAAATCTTACGAAACGGATTATTATTTTTTGACGTTGCGTTAAAATAAAATCAAAAAACCGTTTAAAAAGAAAAAGCCTCTTAACCGCGCTCCGCGTTTAAGAGTTGCTCCCCGATTGATCGATTTATCGTTTCATCGACCGTCTTGCTTAAAGTTTATTAACGTTGTTGAGATCGTACAAAATCAAAGCGTTGTAATCGACTTCAAAAAACTTTTTGCAAGCTTTTAAGAATTTTTTCATTTTTACCTCCTTCGTCCGCAACTTCGGACTTATTTTGATTTATCGTTATCCATATCTATAATATGAAGCGATTTGCAAATTTGTTTTCGTAAAAACTTCTTCTTCGTTTTTACGCCTATATTATATCGCTATTTTTTATGGTTGTCAACGATTTATCACGGGTATAATGAAAATTTTTAACAAAATTTTTCGATATTTCTTATTTTATGTTATTTTTTATCACCGTATGTGAAAATTGTTCATTAAAAATGTGATAATATATAACATTTTGTTATTTTATAACACCCGAAAAAACTGCCTGTTTTTTTCTTGTTATAATTAAAAATTTCCCGCCGTGGCGGTACTCCTCGGCGGGATAAAGTTTTTAAAAAAAATTATTTCGTTCCGAATATTCTGTCGCCTGCGTCGCCAAGCCCCGGGAGAATATAACCGTTTTCGTTAAGGCATCTGTCAAGCATAGAAACGTAAATTTCAACGTCCGGATTCGCTTCCGCAACTTTTTCAACGCCCTCGGGTGCGCCGATGACGGACATAAGCTTTATGTGTTTGCAGCCGCGTTTTTTGAGCATTTTTATCGCGTCGTTGGCACTGCCGCCGGTTGCCAGCATAGGATCTACTACCATAACGACTTTATCTTCTATTCCCTTAGGAAGTTTACAGTAATATTCCTGCGGTTCGAGAGTTTCTTCGTCCCTGTAAAGACCTATATGCCCTACTTTCGCCGCCGGGAACAACGAAAGCACGCCGTCTACCATACCGAGTCCCGCGCGGAGAATCGGCACGATTGCGACGGAGTTTTCTTTAACAATCGTCTGTTTTACGGTTTCGAGCGGGGTTTCTACTTCTATTTCCTGCGTAGGCACGTCCTTAAAGCTTTCGTAAGCCATAAGCGTGGCTATTTCGCCGATTACTTCTCTGAACTGTTTTGTGTCGGTGTTTTTGTTTCTTATTATCGCTACCTTGTGTCTGATGAGCGGATGATCGAGGATGTGAACGTTTTTATAATTTTTCATAATGTCTCCTTTAAAGCGCGATTTCTTGCTCCGGAATCATCCGGAGCAAGAACGCTTTTTGTTTTCGTCGTGCGTTACTGTTTATCGCTGTCGGTAGTGGCCGCTTCTTCCGTTTTGGCTTCTGCCTTTTCGCCTTCTACGACTTGCGTGCCGAACATATTTTCTTCCGTAGCTTTGTCGTATTTTACTTCTTTGTTGACTTCCGCTTTTGCGGGTTTAAGAATCGCGTTTACGATAATTCCGAGTATGAGCGCGCACGCTATGCTCGAAATGGTTACTTTGCCGAACTGCAGGTATATTCCGCCGAGACCGGTTACGAAAATCGCCGCGACTATAAACAGGTTTTTGCTGTTGTCAAGGTCTACGTGCTTAAACATTCTTAAGCCCGACACCGCGATAAATCCGTAGAGGGCTATACAAATGCCGCCGACTATGCAAGAAGGAATCGTTTCTACAAAAACCATTACGGGATAGAAGAACGCGATTACTATGCAAAGGATTGCCGTGGTGAGTATCGTCCAGACGGAAGCGTTGCCGGTTATCGCTACGCAGCCGATGGATTCGCCGTAAGTGGTGTTGGGGCAACCGCCGAACAACGCACCCGCAAACGATCCTATTCCGTCGCCGAGAAGCGTTTTGTCAAGTCCGGGGTCTTTAAGAAGATCTCTGCCGATTATGGTGCTTATGTTCTTGTGGTCGGCTACGTGTTCCGCGAAGATAACCAGAGCGACGGGGGCGAACGCTACAAAGATAGAAAGCACAGCCGCAAATCCGTCTACCCCTTCCGTTCCCTTCTTTATCGCGCCGATAAAGGTTATGTTGGGAATCCAGTTTTTGAAATCTTTAACGTTATTGAATATAGAGAAGTCTATAAGTTTGCAATATTCCGAGCCGAAGCCGTTATAACCGATGAGCGTTATAGCGGTTGCGAGCAGATATCCGCCGAGTACGCCGATAACGAACGGGAAGAGCTTCATCGTCTTGCTGCCTTTCACGGAAGCGATTACCACTAACATAAAGGTAACGATACCGACGAGAATCGCAATCAGATTATAGTTGTCTTTGCTCGCCGCAATGTTCATAAGGTTATTCATTGCCGAACCGGACAGAGAAAGACCTATAAGCGCGACGGTAGGTCCTATGATAACGGGCGGCATAAGCTTATTGAGCCAGTCCGCGCCGACGGCTTTGACTATCAACGCGATAATCACGTATACGAGCGCGGCGAAAATCGAGCCGAGGATTATTCCGAAATAGCCGTAAGAAACCGCGGTGGCAAGCGGCGTGATGAACGCGAACGAACTGCCTAAAAATACCGGACTTTTGAATTTAGTAAAGAGCAGGTAAACGATTGTACCCACGCCCGCGCCGATAAGAGCGGAAGACTGCGAGAGATACACGCCGGTCGAATCCGAAAGGATAGGCACCAGAATCGTAGCCGCGATGATCGCCAAAAACTGCTGCAAAGCAAAAAGCAGGTTTTTGCCGAAAGGTGGTTTTTCATTTACGTCGTAAATCAAACCGTTTTTGTTCATAAGAAACCTCCGAAATAAAATTTTTCTTTTTTTCGTATGTTAAAAAAAGAAGTCCTTAAAAGGACTTCTTTACGAAAAACGAATTTTTTAAATACTGTAATTTTAAAAGGAAGAGACACGAAGCCGACGGCTGTATCTTTATCGTCTGCGATTCTGACTTGCGGAACACGTAACTCGTCATACCTCTTCTCCTTTGAACTTACTTTTGTTATTCTAACATAGAATAAACTATTTTGCAAACGTTTTTTCAAGGTTTTTTAAATAAATTTTTAAATTTGTTTTTTAACGACGTCGGGCGGCAATCCCCGATGAAAGCCTTTTACTTGATAAAAGCTTGTCTGATACTGTCGATTACGGCATTTAAAGGATTGTCTGAATAAAGTTTATCCAGTCCGAACAGACTCCCTTGAATTTTTGCGTAAATCGCGCCGTCGGTCCCCTTTATATAATACGCTATCTGGAAAACGACGAGCGTAACGAGGAGCAATATAAACAAATATATCGCCGCGCCGAGAAACTTGTTAAGAATCCTCATAAGCCACACGTTCGTTTCGAATATTTTTTCTATAACGCCGAGCAGAAGTCTTTTAGCGATCTGCACGACGAAATAGAGAATAACCGCAAACGCGATAAGGTCTATTCTCACGTATTTCAGTATTTTAAGATACCACTTGTTTTCGTCGAGCTTGGCAACAAACTTTGACATCGCTTCTTCTACGAAAGGAATTTTCAGCACCAACCCGAAAATGAAATAACAGATGAAAACCGAAACTATACGCCCCATCCAGCCGTGCGAAAAAAACTTCAGCCCGTTGCCGAAGCCCGCTAAAACTCCTATTACCGTCGTTATCAGAATAACGGCGAGTGTGATTCCGTCAAATGCGCTCATATCTTCTCCGTAGATTTTCTTTAAGTAAACTCATTTTTGCCGTCATTGCCCCGATTTTTACCAGTCTTCTTTTATAGAAGTCTTTATATCGTCGTAATAATCGAAATATTCTTCTCTCAAAGATTTTGTAACGGTTATTTCCTCGGGAAAAAACGCGTCCTCCTCGATTCTGTCCGCTTCTCTCATCAAATCGTATAGCGTTTTCCTTTCCGGCATTTTTTGCAACTCCTTTTCCCTTCGCAGTTACGGCAGCCGCACGCGATGCCGCCTGCGCACGCGAAAAACGTTATTGCAATCATTATAACAAAAACGTAACGAATAATCAAGCTTAGAGAAGAAGTTATCGCAACGCCGATAAAATTTATCGTCAGCGCGACGAGATACGCCGCTGCGCTTTCAAAGACTATCATAAACGCGAATTTTCTTCCGGATTTAAGTTCTTTCTTTGCAACGGCAAGCGTCGCAGCGCACGGCGGCATAAGCAACACGAACGCGATAAACGCATAAACCGAAAAGCCGTTTGAAAACAATCCGACCGCCGCCGCAGAGCTTCCGCAAACGAGCGTAAGCGTTTCTATGACCGCCTCTTTCGCAAGTAGCCCCGTAACGACGGCAACCGACGCCTCGCACGAGCCGAAGCCGAGCGGATAAAAAGGATATTTCAAAACGTTGCCGATAAGATATAAAAACGATTTTTCGGGGTTTTCGGCGCAATATCCGTTCAGACCGAAGCTTTTTAATACCCACAGCGCGATTGACACGGCAAAAATCACCGTTCCGGCTTTAGCTATAAAGTCCAACGTCTTTTCTTTAAGCGCGGCAAAAACGTTCTTCAGAGACGGCACGCGCAACACGGGCATTTCGAGCATAAAATTTTCGCCGTCTGCGGCGTGTTCTCTGGCGATGAATCCGTTGCCGATGAATCCGTTTTTTTCTGCTTGCCCGTCATTCGCCGCGTCGGTTTTATCGTTGCCGTCGCCCGCTTTATCGGCGCGGAAATTCGGCGCGTCGTGTTTTTTTTCGGCGCGGAATAATTTTTCCGCGGCTTTTCTTGCTTTTATCTCCCTCATTTTTTTAAGAATCCTTCCCCCGACGATAACGCAGAATATACTTAAAAAATACAGAGATACGGCGACGAGCGGATTTCCGTTGAAAAAGACCGTTGCGAACCACCCGAACACCGCGGTTTTCGCGCCGCACGGCATAAACGGAGCGAGAATAATCGTAGAAACGCGTTCGTTTTCGTCTTCTATAGTTCGGGCAGCGGTCATTCCGGACACCGTGCACCCGCAGGAAACTACGAGCGGAATAACCGATTTGCCGCCAAGCCCCGCGCGCCGAAAAATTCCGTCTAAAAGAAACGCAACCCGCGCCATATACCCGCTTTCTTCGAGCAGAGTAAGGAGCGAAAACAAAACGAGTATCTGCGGCAAAAACGCAAGCACCGTGCCTATACCGCCGAACGCCGCGTCTTTTACGAGCGAGATAAGCCATTCTTCCGCGCCGAGACCGAAAAGCGTTATCGCCGTGCGCTCTCCGAAATTTCTGAAAAACGCTTCTATAAACCCGCCGAGAAACGTTCCCGCCCTTATCGAAAGAAAGTAAACGACGGTTATTATAGAGGCAAACGCCAAAACGCCCGTAAACCCGTTTGTGAGAACCCCGTCCGCTTTAAGCGTAAATCGTTCCGCTTTCGTTTGCTTTTTCGCTATCACTCCCGAAATTTTGCTTTCTATAAACGCGTAAATCTCGTCCGCGCCGACAAGCCGCTTATAAAGCTTCGGAACGACGGCGTTTTTCGCCATATCCATAAGCTCGCTCAGGTTGATTTTTTTGAGCGCGGAAATACCGATTACGGGAACGCCGCCGAACATCTCGGACAAAGCCTTTTCTTTGAGCCGAACGCCGTTTTTCTTCAGCTCGTCGGCAAAGTTTACCGCGATTATCATAGGAATATTAAGCGTGGCGATTTCGCAGGTTAAAAACAGATTTCTTTCTAAATTCGTGCCGTCAAGCACGTTTACGATAACGTCCGGCGGTGTTTTTTTAAGATAATGCGTCACGGCAAGCTCGTCCTTCGTCAGCGCGGACAAAGAATATAACCCGGGGAGATCCGTGATTTTAACCGACGGGTTTTTCTTGTAATTGCCCGTTTTGGCTTCAGTCGTAACGCCCGACCAGTTGCCTACCTTCTGATACGTGCCGGTCAGCGCGTTGAAAAGCGTGGTTTTGCCGCAGTTAGGATTTCCCATAAGACAAACAGAAGAATATTCCATATTATTACCTTTTTAATAAGCGTTTATAACTATCTTTTGTCATCTGATCGCGCGACACTTCTATTTTTGCCGCCTGAGAATTTCTTATCGCGATATAAAAATCCCGCAGCTTGTATTCCGTCGGACCGCCGAACGGCGCTCGCCTGATATGAGTAAGCTTTACCCCGACGGTAAGCCCTACACGATTGAGCCTGTCTTTCGCTTTTTGAGAAAGACCTATTCCTACGACGGTTACGGTTTCTCCGCGTTTTATTTCCGATAACTTCATAATTATATTATATTTACCGCCCGTCCGATATATAACGGAAAAAACTCAAACCGATAAGCTTGAAACGGCGGATAATATAATGTATAAAGAAAATCTGTATATTTAGCTTGAATCGATTTTGTGTATAAAGCTTTCAGTAAGGCGATATATATGATTTTGGGTAAGACGATAAATATGGTTTTGAGTTAGTTTGATGTATAAGGTTTAAAGTAAACTTGTGTATATTGTTTGGGGTAAGTTGTAATATATAAAAGCTACAAGGCGTTCGCTGACGCGAACGCCTTGTCTGAATATTTTCCTTTGCTCACTACAACATTATGTCACTGCAAACCCCATATTGTCATTGCGGAGGCTTTGACGGACTGTCTTGACGAGCTTAGTCCTTCGTAGTGTCAGCGGAGAAGCGCGTGACGTGGCAATCTCACCCGCGACTATATCATGTCATTGCGAGGCTTTTGAAAAAAGCCGTGGCAATCTCCGTTCTATCCATACCACAGCGCCCTATGGGATTCCCACGTCAAGGCGATTTTCGCCTTTCCTCGGAATGACAGTATGTAGTCACCACGACACCCCGCGCTGTCATTGCCCCTATTTTGTTATTGCCGAGGCTTTGAAAAAGCCTCGGCAATCCCCGTTCAATAATCGCGCACGAAAAAACGCTCGGCAGAAGCCGAGCGTTTTTGTGTTCAATTGTAAAGTTTATCAGTCTACGAGTTCGATAAGAACTTTTTCCGCAGCGTCGCCTTTGCGAACGCCTAACTTATAAATTCTGGTATAGCCGCCGCCGATACCGTTGTTTTCTTCTTTACGGGTAGCGTATTTGGGCGCGTATTCGTCGAAAATCTTTTCTACAAGCGGGCTTTTTACGGCTTTGGTTCTCTTCTTAAAGTCGGGCTTGCTTTCTTTAAAGCCTTTCACTTCCTGAAGGTCGTTCACCATAGCGATGATTTTTCTTCTTGCGTTGAGCTTTTTCGTGCCGTCTTTGATAAGGGTTTTCTTGGTTTCTTTACCCTTTGCGTCAACGACGGTCTGTTCCGATTCTACGGTGTCGGTATAAGAATTTACCGCAAGAGTGAGAATTTTAGCAACGTAAGCTTCAACTTCTTTGGCTCTCGCTTCGGTGGTTTCTATCTTGCCGTGCCATAAAAGCGCGGAAGCCTGATTTTTTATAAGCGCCATTCTCTGGGTGGCGTTAACTCCTAATTTTCTTGCCATTTTTTTAATCCTCCTTGTCCTGCAACTTCAAGCCGTAGCTTTCGAGTTTATAAATAACTTCGTCGAGAGATTTTTTGCCGAGATTGCGGACTTTAAGCATATCGTCTTCGGTTTTTTTGGTTAAATCTTCTACCGTATGGATATTCGCTCTCTTCAAGCAGTTGTAAGAACGAACCGATAAATCCATTTCTTCGATAGTCATTTCGAGTATTCTCGTCTTTTTGTCTTCTTCGGGCGGAACGAGAATTCCGATATTGCCGACTTCCGACAAAGAAACGAACATTTTTGTGTGTTCTTCCAAAATCTTGGCGGCGAGAGAAACGATATCTCTGCCGGAGAACGCGCCGTTCGTCCAGATTTCCAACGTGAGTTTATCAAAGTCTACGCTCTGACCTACGCGCGTTGCGGTAACGTTGTAACTTACCTTTTTGACGGGCGTGTAAATACTGTCTATCGCGATATTATCGATAATATCGGTTTTGTGTTCGTGAGCCGCCTGATAACCTCTGCCCTTGCCTACGGTAAGCTCCATATCTATCTTTCCGCCTTCGTCAACGGTGCAGATATAGAGGTCGGGGTTAAGAATTTCAAGCTCTGCGTCGCAGGAAATATCTCCCGCTTTTACGATTGCAGGTCCTTCTTTGAACAGCTTTACGGTCTTTTTATAATCCTTATCGAGGCACGACGACTTAATAGCGACGCATTTTAAGTTAAGGATTATTTCGGTAACGTCCTCTTTAACCTTGGGAACGGACGAGAACTCGTGTTTTATTCCCAAATCTTCCGAAAATTTGATATTCTGAATCGCTACGCCGGGGAGCGCGGAGAGAAGTATTCTTCTCAAAGCGTTGCCGAGCGTCAAGCCGAAGCCCTTTTCCAAAGGTTCGACGACGATTTTCGCATAACTTCTGTTTTCGTTTTCTTCCACTGCTATTTTTGGCATTTCAATTTCCATCATAAGAAATTTACCTCCTTAAAAAATAGTTCCGATATAGTTTCGCGCGGGAATTCTTGTAACGGCGTGGAAAACCGCGACTTTCCCCCCGCGTGAAACCAACGGATCAAAATATTTAGTTTTTTTGATTGTCTTGCGAAGTTACCCTTAATTATTTGGAGTACAATTCGACGATCATATGCTCTTTGATAGAGATGTCGATGTCTTCTCTTTCGGGGTTGGCAAGAATTTTACCTTCGAGCGTTTCGGGATTGAACTCGAGCCATTTGGGCATCGTTCCGACCTTCATCGACTTGATTTCGGTAAAATATTTATTGTCTTTTTTGTTCTCTTTAACGGTGATAACGTCGCCGGGTTTAACGCAATAAGAAGCGATGTTTACGGGCTTGCCGTTCACGTTGAAATGAGCGTGCGTTACGAGCTGACGAGCCTGCGAACGCGACGCGCCGATACCCATTCTGAAAATAACGTTATCGAGTCTTCTTTCGAGAAGCGACAACATATTATCTCCGGTAATGCCTTTCATTTTATCGGCTTTCTCGTAATATTTTCTGAACTGTCCTTCTAAAATTCCGTAAATTCTCTTGCATTTCTGCTTTTCGCGAAGCTGCAATCCGTATTCGGAAATTTTCTTTCTGGACATACCGTGCTGACCGGGAGCGACGGGTCTTTTTTCAAACGCGCATACGCCTTTGAAGCATCTTTCGCCTTTAAGGAAAAGTTTAGCTCCTTCGCGTCTGCATAAACGACATTTAGATTCGGTATATTTAGCCATTTTTTCTGTCCTCCGTTATACTCTGCGTTTTTTGGGCGGTCTGCAGCCGTTGTGCGGAATGGGCGAAACGTCGGAAATGAGCGTTACTTCCATATCGCAGTTAGCCAAAGCTCTGATAGCGGATTCTCTGCCCGCGCCGGGACCTTTGACGTAAACTTCTACCTGACGCATACCCTGTTCTCTTGCAACCTTGCCTGCGGCTTCCGCAGCCATCTGCGCCGCGAACGGGGTGCTTTTTCTTGAACCTTTAAAGCCCAAAGAACCTGCGCTCGACCAGGAAACCGTGTTACCCTGAAGGTCGGTTATCGTAACGAGCGTGTTGTTGAACGACGCCTGAATATGAACTTGACCTTTATCGACTTTTCTGGCGTCTTTACGTTTTTTTACTACTTTTTTAGTTACTGTTGCAGCCATAATCGGTTATCTCCTTATCTCATAGTTGCCGTTTTCTTTTTGGCAACGGTACGACGCGGACCTTTTCTCGTTCTCGCGTTTCTCTTGGAACTCTGACCTCTTACGGGCAGGTTCTTTCTGTGGCGAACGCCACGATAACATCCGATTTCGATAAGTCTTTTTATATTAAGGCTTATTTCGCTGCGCAAATCGCCTTCTACGTGAAGGTGATGTTCGATATATTCACGAAGCTTCGCTACGTCGGCTTCGCTTAAATCCTTAACTCTCGTATCGGGATTGATTCCCGTTTCTTTGATGATTTTCTTTGCCGTGGGGAGTCCGATACCGTAAATATACGTGATACCTATTTCTACTCTCTTGTTATTAGGCAAATCAACACCGGCTATACGTGCCATCTTGTCAAATACCTCCGTATTTCTCGAAAAATTGTTTTTTTTATATAAATGCCCTGCGCCGCGGTCGTTTTGGAATGTGCGGCCATAGCGCGAAAGCTCCTTGTATTCTCTCTAACCCGTCGGGTTAGATTCACTTAACCCTGACGTTGTTTGTGGCTCTTGTTCTTGGAACAAATAACCATAACTTTGCCGTTTCTTTTTATAACTTTGCACTTATCGCACATAGGTTTGACTGAAGGTCTAACTTTCATTTTTTTATCTCCTTGGATTGTTTTGTTTTAGGATTTGCTGCGCCAGGTTATTCTGCCCTTGGTCAGATCGTAAGGACTCATTTCCAGTTTTACGCTGTCGCCTTCTATAATTTTTATATAGTGTTGGCGGAGCTTGCCGGAAATATGAGCCGTAATAATATGCCCGTTGGACAGTTCCACCTTGAACATTGCGTTCGGCAACGCTTCGCGGACTACGCCTTCGGTTTCGATTACGTCGTCTTTTGACACAAACTTTTCCTCCTATATTTTTTGACTTGAACGAGCTATCGCCGTTTTAACCTTGCGGTCGGACACGGGTTCGCCGTTATATATTCTTTCGGCAAGTTCGGTACAAACCGCCGACTGAATCTTTTTTAAGTGCTTTGCGTTTTTCTTTTTCGGTCGCGCGGTTTTACGGATTCTTCCGTCCGTTATCAGCGCGATTCCGTTTTCCGGATCGAAGTCGGTTATAATAAAAAATTTGTTTTTGTCGCGACCTTTAAGGCTTATCGCCACATCCCCGCGGGAAAATTTTTCTTTTTTCACAGCGTAAGAATCTCCGCTCCGTCATCGGTTATCACTACGGTGTTTTCGTAATGAGCGGACGGTTTGCCGTCCGCGGTAACCACGCCCCAGCCGTCGTTTAAGAATTTAACCTGCCACGTACCCATGTTTATCATAGGTTCTATGGCGATGCACATTCCGCTTCTGAGCCTGATGCCCGTACCCTTTCTCCCGTAATTCGGAACGGAAGGGTCTTCGTGCATTTCGGTTCCGATACCGTGACCGACCAAAGCTCTTACCACGCCGTAGCCGTTCGCTTCCGCGTGACTCTGAACGTAATAGCCTATATCTCCGAGCGGCATGCCCGGTCTTAAATGTTCGAAAGCCTTAAAAAAACATTCGCGCGTAACTTCTACGAGTTTTTTCTTTTCGGGAGCGACCTCTCCGACGAGAAAGGTTCTCGCCGCGTCGCCGTGATAACCGTTGAATTTAACTCCGACGTCCACGGAAACAATTTGACCTTCTTTGACGTAAACTTCGTCCGACGGTATTCCGTGAACGACTTTTTCGTCAATGGAAATACAGGTAGAAGCGGGATAACCTTCGTAATTAAGGAAAGAAGGTTCTCCCCCAACGGACTTGATATAATCATAAGCGATTTTATCGAGTTCCGCGGTAGTCATTCCCGCGCGAATGCTCTTTCCGAGCAATTCGAGGACGTTTCCCGTGAGTTTGCCGCTCACGCGCATTCGTTCGATTTCCGATTCGGTTTTTATCGTTATCATTTTTTTAAAACCTTCGTCACTTCGATAAAGACTTCTTCGCCCGTTCCTTCGCCGCAGACGGTTACAAGCTTATTCTGCTTTTTATAGTAATCGATAAGCGGTTTTGTCTGAACGTTATAAACCGAAAGCCTTTCTTTGACGGCATCGTGGTTGTCGTCCTCTCTGACGTAAAGCGTTCCGCCGCATTTGGCGCATTTGGTTTCGTTGCCGATGCGATCGGTGTGATACGAAGCCTTACAATCGGGGCAAACACGTCTGCCCGTGATACGGTGGACAATCGTTTTTTCGGAAACGTCGAGATTTATTACCACGTCCGGAGCGCTGAATTTATCCAGCTCCTCCGCCTGAAAAATATTTCTCGGAAAACCGTCTAAAATATAATCGTTTGCGCAGTCGGGTAAGGAAAGTCTGTTCTTAACTATTTCGACGGTGATCTTGTCGGGGCAAAAGTCGCCCCGATCGATGATTGCTTCGATTTTCTGTCCCAAAGGAGTTTTTCTTTTGATGTTGTCTCTGAAAATATCTCCGGTGGAAACGTGCGGATAGCCGAATTTTTGAACCAGCAAATCCGCCTGCGTTCCTTTTCCGCTTCCCGGCGCGCCGAGAAGTACGATTTTCATTTTATTTTAAGAATCCTTTATAATTCTTCATCATTATCTGCGACTGCAAAGCCTGATCGAATTCAAGCGCGACGGAAACCATAATGAGAAGTCCCGTTGCGGAGAAAACGTTTACAAGACTGTTGTCTATCGCCTTGAATATAAGCGACGGAACAAGCGCGACTATCGCAAGGAATATCGCTCCGAAAAGCGTTATTCTGTTGGATACTCTGCGGAGATAGTCCGCAGTAGGCTTGCCCGGGCGGGTGCCGGGGATAAATCCGCCGTTACCCTGAATACTCTTGCTTATGTCGTCCGGATTGAATTGTATCTGATTGTAGAAATACGCAAAGAACAATATCAATAAGCACAACACAACCATATAGAGCCAGGAACCCGTACCCATGTGCTGTCCCCACCAGGTATTCGCGGTTTTTACGCCGACGAGATTCATTATCAGATCGGGGAAGCTCAGAATCGCGAAAGCGAAGATGAGCGGCATAACGCCCGAAGAGTTGACCTTGATGGGAATGTGTGTGGACTGACCGCCGTACATTTTTCTGCCCTTAACCTGTTTGGCGTATTGAACGGGGATTTTACGTTCCGCGCATTCAACCGTTACTATCGCGGCGAAGATCACTATTGCCGCAACGACGAACGCTACGAGCGACCAAGCCGCATTCGCCGCCTGATCGGGGACGAAAAGGTTTTTGATAAGAGCAAGTATAGCGGAACCTGCCGAAGAAAGAATACCTGCGAAGATGAGCATCGATATTCCGTTAGATACGCCGTAATCGGTGATTCTTTCGCCTATCCACATAGTGAGCGACGCGCCCGCGGTATATACGATAACAAGGAAAGCGTAACTCATAAAGTTTGCAAATCCTTTGTTTCCGAAAATCTGATCCGCGTGAACGTAGCTTTTGAACGCTACGAGTATACCGATTGCTTGAGCGATTGCGAGAACGAGAGTCAATATTCTGGTGTAAGTATTGATTTTACGTCTGCCTTCTTCGCCTTGTTTAGAAAGTCTTTCAAGAGCGGGAATACCCACCGTTAAAAGTTGAATGATAATGGACGCGTTGATATACGGGCCGATACCCATTGCAAAGAACGTGCCGTATTGCAACGCTCCGCCGGATACCGCGCTCATCAACTGCAAGAACGTGTATTCGCTCATTCCCTCGAAAAGCGATACGCCCGGAACGGGAATATAACAACCGATTCTGTATACGAACAGAAGCGCGAGAGTTATGAGGATTTTTCTTCTTACATCTTTGATTTTAAACGCATTTACTATCGTCTGCCACATTTTAACCTCCTTATATCAGGGGTGTTCACAGCTGTTCTGCTTTGCCGCCGGCTTTTTCGATTGCTTCTTTAGCGGAAGCAGAAAAAGAATCGGCTTTGACGGTAATAGCTTTGGAAAGCGTTCCGTTTCCTAAAACTTTGAGCCCCACACTGCCTTTAACGATCTTGATAAGACCTTTATCGTTAAGCGCAACCGCATCTACGACCGCGCCGTTTTCGAAACCTTCCAGAACGGAAAGATTTACGATACTGTAAACTTTTCTGAAGTGGTTATTGAAGCCGCGTTTCGGGATACGACGGATAAGGGGCATCTGACCGCCTTCGAATCCGGGACGAACGCCGCCGCCGCTTCTTGCCCATTGACCTTTATGTCCCTTGCCGCTGGTTTTGCCGAGACCGGAGCCGATACCTCTGCCCAGTCTTTTTGCCGGCGTTACCGCGCCTTCTGCGGGACTTAAATTTCCTAATCTCATTTTATTGCTCCTTTACTTTACGTTTTCGACTTTGAGAAGGTAGCTTACCTTGTCAATCATACCGAGTATGCAGGGATTTGCATTGTGAATCTTAAAAGAGTTAAGCTTTTTAAGACCTAACGCTTCTACGACTTTCTTATGTGCCGGAAGCGCGGAAATCGTGCTTTTCACGAGCGTTACTTTGATTTTTTCGTTTGCGGTTTTTTTGGTAGCCATAAATCGAATCCTCCTTAACCGTTGATTTCGTCGGCGGATTTACCGCGGATAGCGGCAATCTGCTCTGCGGTCCTCAAAGATTTCAAACCTTCGATAGCAGCTTTAACGCAGTTGATCGGGTTATTCGTTCCGTGAGATTTGGTTCTGATGTTGGTGATTCCGACAGCTTCCATAACCGAACGAACGGGACCGCCCGCGATAACGCCGGTACCTTCTTCGGCGGGCATCATAAGAACCGCGCCTCTGCCGAATTTACCCAGCACTTCGTGGGGAATGCTCGTTCCGAGAAGCGAAACGGGCGTCATATTCTTTTTAGCTCTTGCGGTAGCTTTATCGATAGCTTCGGGTACTTCCGTGGATTTACCCATAGCGCAACCGATTTTGCCCGCGCCGTCGCCTACCACGACGAACGCCGCGAATCTCATATTTCTGCCGCCTTTAACAACCTTGGTAACGCGGTTAATAGCGATGGTTTTTTTAATTAAGCCGTCGTTTTCTTCCGCCCTTCTGGGCGCTCTGTTATTATCTCTTGCCATAATAGATTTCTCCTTGATTTATTAGAATTGAAGGCCGCCCTTTCTCGCGCCGTCGGCAAGAGCCGCAACTCTGCCGGTATAAAGATATCCGCCTCTGTCGAATACGACGGCGTTGATATTCTTTGCCAAAGCCTTCTTAGCGACAAGCTCGCCCACCGCGAACGCCTGCGCCTTCTTGTCCTTGCCCGCCAAAGAACCTTTGATTTCTTTATCGAGCGTAGACGCCGTAACCAAGGTGTTTCCCTTAACGTCGTCTATTATCTGAACGTAGATATGCGTAAGACTTCTGTAAACGGAGAGTCTGGGGGTTTCGGCTGTGCCTTTAACCTTTGCTCTGACTCTCTTATGTCTTTTAAGTCTGTCCTGATTTTTGTTGATTTTGCTGATCATTATCGATTTCTCCTATAAATACTTTTCGCGGGAAGCCCGCACTCGGCAGGAGAGCCGTTAATCTCTCCCACTAAAAGTCATTTAATCTTAGCCTTTAGAGCCTGCGGCTTTACCGACCTTTCTTTCGATGACTTCGTCGCTGTAACGGATACCGTAACCGTGATAAGGTTCGGGTTCTCTGATTCCTCTTATTTTCGCGGAAAACTGACCGACCTGACATTTATCGATGCCGCTGACCACGATTTCGTTCTGAGAGGGGCATTCGAGAGAGATACCGGCTTCCTCAGCAACTTCTATGGGATGAGAGAATCCTACGTTAAGCACGAGCTTGTTGCCCTGTTTTGCAACCTTCCAACCGACGCCGTTTACTATAAGGCTTTTTTTATAACCTTCCGTAACGCCTTTTACCATATTAGCGGTAAGCGCGCGGTATAAACCGTGTTTCGCGTTTCCTTCTTCGCTCTCCTTGGTGAAGGTAACGACGTTGCCTTCTACGTGCGGAGTGATTATGGGATCGTATTCCTGAACGAGAGAACCTTTCGGTCCTTTAACGTTGATTTTGTTGTCCTTTATTTCGACGGTAACTCCGGCGGGTAAAATAATGTGTTCGTTTCCGATTCTTGACATAACTTTATACCTCCCTGATTACCAAACGTAAGCGAGAACTTCGCCGCCCTGATGGGCTTTCTTTGCGTCCTTACCCGTCATAATACCTTTAGAGGTGGATAAGATCGCGATTCCGAGACCTCCGAGAACCTGAGGAATCTCGTCTGCTCCGACGTAAACGCGGAGACCGGGTTTGCTGACTCTTTTAAGACCGGTGATAACTTTGTTTGCGCCGTCGTATTTAAGAGTGATTTTAATAGTACCCTGAACGCCTTCTAAAACTTCAACACCGTTTACGTAACCTTCGTTCAAAAGGATTTCGGCGATAGCCTTTTTAGTGTTGGAAGCCGGGATTTCAACCGTATCGTGCTTCGCAGAAAGAGCGTTTCTGATACGCGTAAGCATATCTGCAATAACGTCTGTCATAATTCTGTCCTCCTTCCTTACCAGCTTGCCTTTTTGATTCCGGGAATCTCGCCTTTATACGCCAGATTTCTGAAGCATATACGGCAAACACCGTACTTACGGATTACCGCGTGAGGACGTCCGCAAATGGAGCATCTCGTGTAGGCGCGGGTAGAAAATTTAGCAGGTCTTTGCTGCTTATTTATCATTGATTTTTTAGCCATTTTGTAACTCCTTTAATTACTTATTAGCAAAAGGCATTCCGAGCAAAGCGAGCAGTTCTTTAGCTTCTTCGTCGGTAAGCGCGGTCGTGGTAACGCAGATATCGAAGCCCCTGATTTTTTCAACCTGATCATAGGTGATTTCGGGGAAGATAAGCTGTTCTTTAACGCCCATCGCGTAATTTCCTCTGCCGTCGAAAGACTTCGTGGACACGCCGCGGAAGTCTCTCACTCTCGGAAGAGCTACGGACACAAGTTTGTCGAAGAACTCGTACATTCTCGTTCCGCGAAGAGTGACCTTCATTCCTACACCCTGACCTTCTCTGATTTTGAAGTTAGCGACGGACTTTTTAGCCTTTATCATAATGGGCTTCTGTCCGGAAATCTGTCTTAATTCTTCTGCGGCGAGCTGTACGCTCTTGCTGTTATCCATAACGTCGCCGAGACCGGAGTTAATCGTTATTTTAACGAGCTTAGGTACTTGGTTTACGTTTTTGTAATTAAACTTTTTCATCATCGCGGGGACGACCGTCTGATCGTACAACGCTTTGACTCTGTTCGGAGTTTTAACGCTTGCGGCGGTTTTCGCAGCCGCTTTTTTAGTTTCAGCCATTTAATTTTCCTCCGTCCTTACTTATTTTCCGCGGTGGTTTCCGCAGCCGCTTTTTTGGTTTTCTTTTTAGCGGTTTTCTTTACTTCTTTCGCTTCTTTGGTTGCGTCTAAAATCGCGCCGCACTTTTTGCAAACGCGGGCTTTCTTATCGCCTTCTACCTTATAAGCGACTCTCGTAGCCTTTCCGCAAGCGGGACAAACGACCATTACGTTAGAAGCGTCTATCGCGCCGGACTGGTTCTGAATGGAACTTACTTCCTGAGCGCTTCTTGCTTTCTTATGTTTTTTCTGAACGTTTATTCCGTCCACGACAACTCTGTTGTCTTTGGGCATAGCCACTAAAACTTTGGCGGTTTTGCCGGCGTCTTTTCCCGTCAAAACCAAAACCGTATCGTTCTTTTTAACTTTCATATTCGTTCTCCTTATAACACTTCGGGTGCGAGGGAGATAATACGCATATAGTCTTTATCTCTTAACTCTCTTGCTATCGGTCCAAAGATACGGGTTCCTCTCGGCTGTTTCTGCGCGTCGATGATAACCGCGGCATTCTCGTCGAAACGAACGTACGTGCCGTCGTTTCTTCTTACGCCGGAAGTACTTCTGACGATAACCGCTTTAACGACCTCGCCTTTTTTAACCTGTCCGCCGGGGATCGCCGTTTTTACGCTGGCAACGATAACGTCGCCGATGTTGCCCGTTCTTCTGAAAGAACCGCCGAGCACTTTAATACACATTAACTCTTTTGCGCCGGAGTTATCCGCCGCTTTTAATCTTGTAAACGGTTGTATCACGTTGAGCCTCCTTATTTAGCCTTTTCGACGATTTCGGCGACTCTCCAGTTTTTGTCTTTGGAGAGCTTTCTCGTTTCCACGATAAGAACCTTATCGCCTATTCCGCAAGCGTTAGCTTCGTCGTGAGCTTTGAACTTATGTGTCTTTTTAACAGTTTTCTTATAGAGGGGGTGTTTATATCTTTCTTCGATGGCAACGACGACCGTTTTATCCATCTTGTCGGACACGACTACGCCCACTCTTTCTTTTCTTAAATTTCTTTCCATAATAACACTCCTACGCCTTCGCCGCGATTTCTCTTTCTCTTAAGATAGTCATTATCTTAGCAATGTCTTTCTTGCAGGTTTTGAGCGACGCGGGATTTTCGAGTTGTCCTATCGCGTGGCGGAAACGAAGGTTAAACAGCTCTTCTTTGAGTTCTTTAAGCTTCGTATTCAATTCTTCGACCGTCATTTCGTGAAGTTCTTTCGTTTTCATTAACCTTCACCGCCTTCTTCTTTAATTTCTTCGGCAACGGATTCGCGTTTGATAAACTTCGTTTTAACGGGAAGTTTGTGACCTGCGAGTCGCATTGCTTCTTTTGCCTGTTCTTCGGTAATGCCGCTCATTTCGAAAAGCACTCTGCCGGGTTTAACTACGGCTACCCAGAACTCAACGGAACCTTTACCGCTACCCATACGGCTGTCGGCAGGTTTCTTGGTTACCGGTTTGTGGGGGAAGATGTCTATCCATACTTTACCGCCACGCTTGATGAATCTCGTCATAGCGACACGCGCCGCTTCTATTTGGTTTGATTTTATCCAACCCGGCTCGGTAGCCATAAGAGCGTAATCGCCGTAAGCTATAACGTTGCCCTTATTGCATTTACCGGTCATTCTGCCGCGGTGAACTCTTCTTCTTTTTACTCTTTTAGGCATCAACATAATCAGTTCTCGCCTCCTTCAGCCTTTTTCTTTTTGGTCGCGCCAATGATTTCGCCCTGATAAATCCAGCATTTAACGCCGATCACGCCGAAAGTCGTATGCGCTTCCGCAAAACCGTAGTCGATATCCGCTCTCAGAGTCTGAAGAGGAATCGAACCCTCGTGGTAATGTTCCGAACCCGCTATTTCTCTGCCGTCGAGTCTGCCGCTGACGCAAACCTTAACGCCCTTTACTCCGCTTCTTACGCATCTCTGAAGAGCCTGTTTCATCGCGCGTCTGAAAGTTACGCGCTTTTCGAGCTGGGCAGCGATGCCTTCGGCAACGAGCTGAGGATCGGAGTCGGGCTTTTTAACTTCCGAAATGTTGACGGAAATCTGTTTGCCCTTGCAGATTTTGGAAACCGTCTTTTTAATCACTTCGATTTCCGCGCCCTGTTTTCCGATAAGAACGCCGGGGCGAGCGGTATAAATGGTGATTACGACTTTGTTTGCGGCTTTTTCTATAACGATTTTGGAAATAGAAGCCTGATAATATTTTTTCTTTAATACGGCGCGGATTTCGTTATCTTCTTTAACGTTCGCCGCGATGTCCTTTTTATCGACGAACCAGTGCGAACTCCAATCTTTGTTTACGCCGACTCTTAAACCGTGCGGATTAACTTTCTGTCCCATAAGAACCTCCTTACGCCTTTGCGTCCAGAACCACGGTGATGTGGCTGGTACGCTTCAAAATTCTGTACGCTCTGCCCTTGGAAACGGGTTGAACTCTCTTAAGAGTGGGACCCTGATCCGCATAGCATTCGGCAACGAACAGGTTGTCTTTGCTCATTCCGAGGTTGTTTTCCGCGTTAGCCGCAGCGGACATAAGAACTTTTCTTATCGGATCGCTTGCGGATTTGGGAGTGTTTTCCAGAATGGCTACCGCCTCTCTGTAACTCTTGCCTCTGATCACGTCAAGCACGATTCTGACTTTGTACGGAGAAATTCTTACGTGTTTAGCGACCGCATAAGGGCGTTTATCTCTGTTTTCCGCGATTCTCGCGGTTTTTTCTCTCAAATTTTTAGCCATTTATTTAGCCTCCTATCTGGCACCCGTCGTTTTTTCCGTACCGCCGTGACCTTTAAAGGTTCTCGTGGGCGCGAATTCGCCGAGCTTGCAGCCGACCATATCTTCCGTAACGTATACGGGAACGTGTTTTCTTCCGTCGTATACCGCTATCGTGTGACCTACCATCTGCGGAAATATCGTGGACGACCTTGACCAAGTCTTTAATACTTTCTTTTCGTTCTTTTCGTTTAATTCTTCTACTCTTTTCAAGAGTTTAGGTTCTACGTAAGGACCTTTTTTAACGCTTCTTGACATTGTCGAACTCCTTAATTTATCCTTGTAATGATAAGCTTGTTAGACGCTTTTTTGTGTTTTCTCGTCTTATAACCGAGAGCAGGTTTACCCCAAGGAGTAACAGGACCGGGCATACCGACGGGAGATTTGCCTTCGCCGCCGCCGTGCGGGTGATCGCACGGGTTCATGACAACGCCGCGGACGGAAGGACGAATACCGAGATATCTCGTTTTGCCTGCCTTACCTATTCTGATTATTTCGTGTTCGAGATTTCCTACCTGACCGATGGTTGCTTTGCAGCCGGAGAGAATGTATCTCATTTCGCCGCTCGGCATCTTGATGGTAACGTATTTTTCGTCTCTCGCCATAATCTGCGCGCTCATACCCGCGGCTCTCGCTATCTGACCGCCTTTGCCGGGCTGCATCTCGATGTTGTGAACCATAGTACCTACGGGAATATCTTTAAGCATAAGCGAGTTGCCCGCTTTTATATCCGCGTTTGCGCCGGAGAGAACCGTGTCTCCTACTTTAAGACCTACCGGAGCGAGAATATAAGCTTTCGCGCCGTCCGCGTAATAAAGAAGAGCTATGTTCGCGCTGCGGTTAGGATCGTATTCGATCGCTTTTACCGTTGCGGGTACGCCGTCTTTAGCGCGTTTGAAGTCTATGATACGGTATTTTCTTCTGTTTCCGCCGCCGATGTGACGAACGGTTATTTTACCCTGAGCGTTTCTGCCGCCCGATTTTCTCTGATCTTCGAGCAAAGATTTTTCGGGGGTCTTTTTAGTGATTTCGTCATACGCGCTGACCGTCATAAAACGACGCGCGGACGAAGTCGGTTTATATCTTTTAATAGCCATTTTACTTTCCTCCGGAATTAAGACAACGAATCGAAGAATTCGATAGACTTACTGTCTTTTTTGAGCAATACCGCAGCTTTCTTGTAGTCGGGGGTATAACCTTCGTATTTGCCCTGTCTTTTAAGCTTGCCGTGAACGTTTGCGGTGTTGACCTTATCGACCTTTACGCCGAAAATTTCTTCGACTGCGAGCTTAATCTGCGTTTTGTTGGCGTTTTTAGCCACTATAAAGAAATATTTCTTATCTTTGATACCCGCATAACTCTTTTCGGAGAGAAGGGGTTTAATTATTATATCGTGAGCAGCCATTATTCTCCGTAGACCTCCTCGATCATTTCTACAGCTTTTTTGGAGATAACGATTTTCGCGTTTTTAACCACGTCGTAGGTGTTGAGCTGATCTACGGGAAGCGTCGAAATCTCCGCGATGTTGGAAGAAGCTCTTAAAACCGCTTCGTCCGCGTTATCCATAACGAGAAGCACGCTCTTATCCATTTTGAAGGCGTTAAGGAACGCGACCATCTCTTTGGTTTTGGGAGCGGCAACCTTGATTTCGTCGATGAAAACGACTTCGCCGTCTCTCACTTTCTGCGAAAGAGCCGAGAAAAGCGCGACTTCCTTCGCCTTATAGTTCATTTTCTTGGAGAAATCTCTGGGCTTCGGAGCGAAAACCACGCCGCCGTGAACCCACTGGGGACTTCTTATAGAACCTTGTCTTGCCCTGCCGGTACCTTTCTGACGATACGGCTTTGCGCCGCCGCCGCGGACTTCCGAACGGGTAAGGGTGCTTTTCGTACCCTGTCTTTCGTTTGCGAGACGGGTTACAACCGCCTGATGAATAACCGATTCGTTGTATTCGGCATTAAACAAAGCGTCGGAAAGTTCGAGTTGTCCAACCTCACTCGCTTTCATATCGTATAACTTTACACTTGTCATAATACTTCTCCTTACGCTTTAACGCTGTTTCTTATGGAAACGATTCCTTTGACGGGTCCGGGGACCGCGCCTTTAACGAGAATTGCGTTTCTTTCTTTATCGACCTTAACGACTTCGAGGTTAAGCACGGTAACGTTTTCGTGTCCGTACTGACCGGGCATCTTCTTGTTTTTGAACACTCTCGAAGGAGAGCTGTTCGCGCCCATAGAACCTACTTCCCTGTGTACAGGGCCTACGCCGTGGGTTTCTTTAAGTCTTTGATTGTTCCATCTCTTGATAACGCCGGTAAAACCGTGACCCTTGCTCACGCCGGAAACGTCGATTTTGTCGCCCGCCGCGAAAGCGTCGCAAGCGATAATCGTGCCGACCGAGTAAGAAGCGGCGTCGTCGAGTCTGAATTCTTTAAGAACCTTTTGGGGAGCAACGCCCGCTTTTTTAAAGAGTCCCGCTTCGGGTTTGTTGAGTTCCTTTTCGGCAACCTCGTCGAAACCGAGCTTGACTGCGGCGTAACCGTCGCGTTCCAAAGTCTTTACCTGAACGACCGGGCAGGGACCTGCCTCGATGACCGTTACGGGTATTACCTTGCCGTCCGCAGAAAACACTTGAGTCATTCCTAATTTTCTGCCAATGATTGCTTTATTCATAGATAAAGTTCACCTCCGTAATATATATAATGTTTTGTTTACAGTTTGATTTTGATATCTACGCCCGCGGGAAGATGTATGCTGTCTAAAAGCTTCACGTTGGGAGAATAGATGTCGATAAGTCTTTTATGCGTTCTTATCTCGAATTGTTCTCTTGAATCCTTGTACTTGTGCGGCGAACGAAGTATGGTAACCACTTCTTTTTCCGTGGGAAGAGGAATAGGTCCCGATATCTTTGCGCCGGATTTCTGCATCGTTTCTACGATTTTAGCAGCCGCGCCGTCAAGCATTTCCACGTCGTAAGACGAGAGTTTGATTCTGATTTTCTGACTTGCCATTTGATTTAATCTCCTTTTACCTAACTTAAAACTGTGTGTTTGTAAACTGTGCCGTGTGTGTCGAAAAGCGGTAATAAAAAAATCATTCGCCGATACTTAAAGCTTTTAAGTCGCTGCGAATGATTTACCCTTTCTTCTTATTGAAGTTAGTCGCGAAAGTCTTGCTTTCACACTTGTCAACGGAAATTATCTGTCGCCCTCGCAGACGAATTTCAGTAACTTCCCGTATCAACCCAAATTACACAGCTTACATATTATATAAAATATACAAGCCTATGTCAAACGTTTTCAATAAGTTTTTCAATTTTTTTATATTATTAAGCTATTTTTTTGATAATCTTGGGTTTTTCGCCCTTTTCCACGACGTCCTCGTCCACGATTACCTTTGCGACGTCCTTTTCCGACGGAAGGTCGTACATCGTGTCTATCATCAGATTTTCGAGAATATTGCGAAGACCCCTCGCCCCTGTTTTAAGCTCTATCGCGCGTTTCGCTACGGCAGATACCGCGCCGTCCGTGATTTCAAGTTCCACGTTGTCGAGTCCGATAAGGCGTTTATACTGTTTAACGAGAGCGTTTTTCGGTTCGGTAAGAATATTCACGAGAGCCTTCTCGTCAAGCGGATGAAGACCTACGGTTATGGGGATACGACCAACGAATTCGGGAATAAGTCCGTACTTTATGAGATCCTGGGGCGTTACGTCCCTTATGACGGAATATTCGTCTTTATCCTTAATCTTTCCGACGTTGCCGCCGAAACCCAAAGACGCGCTTTCTTTTCTCTTGGAAATAATTTCGTCAAGTCCGACGAACGCGCCGCCGCATATAAACAAAATATTCGTCGTATCTATTTTAAGACATTCCTGCTGGGGGTGTTTTCTGCCGCCCTGCGGGGGAACGCTTGCGACGGTGCTTTCTATGATTTTTAAAAGAGCCTGCTGAACGCCCTCGCCCGAAACGTCGCGCGTGATGGAAACGTTTTCGGACTTTCTCGCGATTTTATCGATTTCATCGATATACACTATGCCCTTTTGTGCTTTTTCTATATCGTAATCGGCGTTCTGAATAAGTTTTAACAATATGTTTTCCACGTCTTCGCCGACGTAACCGGCTTCCGTAAGAGTGGTTGCGTCCGCAACGGCGAACGGAACTTCGAGAATTTTCGCGAGAGTTTTGGCAAGCAAAGTCTTGCCGGAACCGGTAGGTCCGAGCAGGAGAATGTTGCTTTTATCGAGTTCTATCCCGTCTTTATCTGCGGAAGCGTTTATTCTTTTATAATGATTGTAAACGGCAACGGACAAAACCTTTTTGGCTTCGTCCTGACCGACGATGTATTCGTCGAGCTTCGCCTTGATTTCCGCGGGAGTCAAAAGCTCCACTTTGTCGGAAGTCTTGGTTTTTCTGTCGTCTTCTTTCATTATTTCGCGGCAAACTTCTATACATTCGTCGCAGATATAAATACCGTTAGGTCCGGCGATAAGTCTTTTTACGAGTTCTTTGGGTTTGCCGCAAAAAGAGCAGAACAATTGATCTTCGTTATTTTTCATATATCTCCGTGATTTACGGACGTTTAACGAAAATTTCGTCTATAAGTCCGTATTCTTTCGCGTCTTCCGCCGACAGATAATTATCCCTGTCGGTGTCTTTCTCTACCTCTTCGTAAGGTCTGCCGCTGTTTTTGGCGAGAATCGTGTTAAGACGATGTTTGGTTTTTACGATGTGATCCGCCTGAATTTTAATATCGCTCGCCTGACCTTGCGCGCCGCCCAAAGGCTGGTGTATCATTATTTCGGAATTAGGCAGAGCATATCTCTTGCCTTTCGTTCCGCTCGACAGCAAGAACGCGCCCATACTCGCCGCAAGACCTATGCAGATGGTGCTTACGTCGCACTTGATATAATTCATAGTGTCGTAAATGGCAAGTCCTGCCGTTACGCTTCCGCCGGGGCTGTTGATATAAAGGCAGATATCCTTTTCGGGATCTCTGCTTTCGAGCAGAATAAGCTGCGCAACCACAGCGTCCGCGACGGCGTCGTCTATTTCGCCCGTTAAAAATATTATTCTGTCCTCTAAAAGTCTGGAATAAATATCGTAACTTCTCTCACCCTTGCCGGTGTTTTCTATAACGTAAGGTATAACCGTGTTCTTGACCATTTTGCCCTCTGATAAATTATTCTATAACGTTATCTTTCTTTAACGTGTCGAAAAGTTTTTTGATAACGATTTCGTTTTTGATGTATTCGAGCTGTCTTACGCCGGCAGTCTTTTTAAGCTCCGGAGCTTTTTTGCCTTGCGCTTTAGCCATTTCTTCTATTTTCTCGTCAACCTCCGCGTCGGTGGCTTCGAGTTTTTCGGTATCGATAACCTTCTCTATAACGAGTTGGGATTTAACGAGTTTTTCAGCCTGCTCGCGGTAATTCTTTCTGTAATCTTCCATAGTCTGTCCGATATATTTGAGATAATCGGCAAGCTTAAGTCCCTGATAGGAAAGTCTGTAATCCATTTCCTGAACCATACGGTCGATCTGCGCTTCTATCATAGCGTCGGGAATTTCCACGGAGGCGTTGTCGGTGATTTTCTGAACGATAGCGTCTTCTATTTCGCGTTCCGCTCTGTCGGCGTTCTGCTTTTCGAGGCGTTCTCTCACTTCTTTTTTATAAGCGTCCACGGACTCCGCGCCTGCGGCGTCTTTAATGAATTCGTCGTTCACTTCGGGAAGCTCTTTCTTCTTTATCTCGTGAAGCTTGACGGCGAAAACGGCGTCCTTGCCTTTAAGATTTTCCGCGTGATATTCTTCGGGGAATTTAACTTTGAGGTCTTTGTCTTCTCCTATCTTCATACCGATAATCTGATCTTCGAATCCGGGAATGAACGAACCGCTGCCGATAACGAGCGTTTGCTTTTCGGCTGTGCCGCCTTCGAACTTAACGCCGTCAACCGAACCCGAGTAATCGATAACGACGGTATCGCCGTTTTCTACGGCTCTGTCGGTAACGTCGACTAATCTCGAACGGCTCTCCTGCAAACGTTTGATTTCGTTTTCTACGTCTTCGTCTTTTACATTATACTCAACTTTTTTAAACTTTATACCCTTATATTCGCCGAGCGTTACTTCGGGTTTGACGGCGACGATCGCTTCTATGGAAAGATGCTTGTCGTCTATCTTTTTAACGTCGATTTCGGGTGCGGCGACCGCGAGAATAGAGGTTTCTTTCTCGAGGATTTCGGAATAATATTTGGGGAAAGCCTGATTTATGGCTTCTTCGTAAAAAATGCCCTTGCCGTAAGTACTTTCTAAAAGGTGTTTGGGAACTTTGCCCTTTCTGAATCCGGGCAAAGAGAATCTGCCTTTGGTTTTTTCGTACGCAGCGTCTATCGCTTCGTTCCACTCTTTTTCGCTAAGGTCGATGTTGATTTTGACCGTGCTTTTTTCAGCTTTTGCAAAAGTGTATTTCATAAATTTCTCCTATACTTTTATATAAAAAATATATAAACATTAAAAATTCTTTGATATTGTACCACAACGCGTGAGAAAACGCAAGACTTTAAGGCTCAAAAAACGCTTTAAATCGTAGGTTATAAAAACTTTTGCGGAAATTATCCGTTTTTCAGCATTTTTTGAGTTTTTTATCTTTGTTTAAGCAGCTCTTCGTGCGCGTCGGGTTTTACCGTAACGGTTTTGAAATCCGTATAAGTGCAAAAGCCTAGCTTGCTTTTGGGCGGTTTTTTAACGAACTTCTTTTTCGTATAAACAACGTCAGACTTGCCGCCCTCTCTGCCCTTGCCGTAATACGCGCAAATCTCCGCGGCGGTTATTATCGTTTTTTCGGGTACGTCTTTGCCTTCGGTTTCTATTATAACGTGAGAAGAATGATAGTCCTTGGCGTGAAGCCACAAATCCCCGCCCTTGGCGGAAAAAGTAAGCTCGTCGTTTTCTACGTTGTTTCTGCCGACCTTTACCGTAAACCCGTCTATCGCGTAAACTCTGTATTTAGCAGGCTCTTTGCGGCGTTTTTGCTGAAGCTTTTCTTTCGCGATATACCCCGCGGCTTTAAGCTCTTCCGCAATCAGAACGGCGTCCGACGCGTTTTCCGCAAGAGCGATTTCGTCGTTCACCCCGTTAAGATAAGCAAGCTCCGCTTCGGCAAACTCTTTTTGCGGAAGCTGCGCGACGAGAGTTCTTTTTGCCTTGTTGTACCTTTTATAATATCTTTCCGCATTTTGCGCGGGAGTTAAAGCCGGATCTAAAGAAATCGTTTTTTCCGTACCGTCGTAATAGTCGGTTACGGCAACGCTTTTGTCGCCCTGCTTAATCTTGTAAATGTTAGCGAGAACAAGCTCGCCGTTTACTCTTTCTTTTTCTCCGTTCTCCGCGTCGGACAATCTCGCGTTGATTGCGGAAAGTCGTTTTTTAACCTTTTTTATCGCGGAAGACACGACCGCGACGACTCGTTCTTTTTTCTCTCTGAACCGTTTTGCCGTTTCTTTTTCTCTGAAAAACACGTCTTCCGCTTCTGCCAGCGAGGCAAAGAATTTCGGTTCGCCGGCGATAACCGAATAAGGAAACGCGCAAACGTCTTTCACCTCGCCCCCGTTATAAATAACGCACGGCTGTTTTTTTCTGCGATAAGCAAAGTCGTTTATAAAAGCGTAAAATTCGGCGGCGTTGAACTGCGGTCGGGTTTTACAGTATTCGCTCACCGCCTCCGCGGCGGTATCGGAAGAAATTCCCCGAACGCCTTTGACGAGATAATCGGAAAGTTTTTCTTCGCCGCTTTGATAACGAGCGAAATATTCTATAAGCGACTTATCCGACGGCTCTTTTTTATCGCCCGAGGGCGGCAACGCGTAATCTCTGCCGACGATGAGCGGTCTTACGCCGTTATCGAAGAAATTAACGCCGCGATTCCCACCTGAAACCTTACCGTTTTCGGTAAGAATGATATTGCTGTATCTGCCCATCAGCTCTACGAACAGCGTTCTTTTGCCCGCGTCGAAAAACTCCGAAGAAGCCGAAAAATCTATCCTGACTATCCTGTCAAAACCCACGAGCGACACGCCGTCTACGGTCGCGGATAATAGATGCTTTCTTAAAAGCATACAAAAATTCGGCGCGGTCAAAGGGCTTTCTCTGTCGGCGTTGTCTATACCGATACGCGGACACGCGGGATTAACGGAAATATAAAGCCTTTGCGTTTTAGCTCCCGTGTACACGGTAAAAACCACTTCTTCCGGCGCGGGTTGAATTATTCTGTTCACCTTGCCGCCTTTGAATTCGGCGTCAAGCTCTTCGCATAAATATCTTAATGTAAATGCGTCCTGCGGCATAATCGCTCCTTAAAATTTTTCGGGCAAAGAAAACGTCTTTCCGTTAAGGTAAAAAAGCGCGTCGTCAGGCTCGAACGCAAGCTTTAAAGACACCGCTTTAAGTTTTTGCGTTTTTTCCGGGCGTGACTTGTTGAACGCGTTATCGCCGTATTTGCCGTCGCCCACAATCGGCAGCCCCGCGTGCGCCAGATGCGCGCGTATCTGATGCGTTTTGCCCGTAACGAGTTTAACCTTTAAAAGCGAGGTTTCCCCGTCCGAGCTAACGGTTTTATAAGCGGTTTTTATCGGCGCGCTCCCCGCGACTTTTTTATCGGTAACGGTAACGAACGAGTTTTTTTCGTCCTTAAAAAGATATGCGGAAAGCTCCGCGCTTTTCTTTTCGGGAACGCCTTTTACTTCCGCGATATAATATTTATCGAACTTTCTCGTTTTAAAACCGTTTATAAGCTCGGCTTCCGCTTCGGGCGTTCTCGCGAAAATCATAAGTCCCGAAGTATTTCTGTCCAGCCGATGAATAAAATACGCTTCTCCGTAATTTTCTTTAACGCTTTCAAACACCGCTTCGGAAGAGTAGCCGCTCTTTTTATCCACGACGACCACGTTGTCGTCGGAATAAACGCAGACGAAATTTTCGGATTTTTGCGGATTATAATAAATTTCCACCTTGTCTCCCACGACAAGCGGCACGTCTTTAGAAACGCGCTTTCCGTTCACTTTTACGTCTTTGTTGCGGAGCAGCTTATTCATTGCGGAATAAGAAAGATTTTCAAAGTTATATAAAGCAAGTTTAATCAGCTTGCGGTTTTTATCGGCAATAAAGCTTAACAAAATTCACCGTTTTCGATTTATCGTTATCTGTTTTTCGTTTTCGGTTTAACGTTAACCGTTTTATTCTACCCTTTATACTCTAAAAAGGACCTCGGTATTTCCGAAGTCCTTTCGTTTTTTATTTTGCTTCGTTTTCGCCCGTTTCTTCTTTGGGTTTGATAAACAGAAGAACGACTATTCCGATAAGGCACAGCGTACCGATGCTCAAAAACACGACCGACCAGACGTTGTTCTGCAACCAGTGCGAATCGGGTTTTACCACCGTCGGCTTTTTGGAAATTTCCACAATCTGCGATTCCGCGGAATCGAATCTGACCGTTTTGGTGGAAGATACGGTGCAGACTACTTTATAAAAGCCTTTCTTTATCGGCGTAAACGTAAGTTTTCCGTCGTAAGCGAAATCCTTGATTTCGTCGTAAGTAAAGTCTTCGCCCTTGTATTTATCCTTGTCGGAAGGCAAAGAAGAAGCTTTTTCGATTTCTTTATATTCGCCATCTTTCGTCTGACTGTACAAAAGCTTATAAGTGGGAGTGTATCCGGAAGCTTCTACCGTAAACGCGGAGAACGTGTACTGCGTGTTGAGATACCCCGCGGACTGCGAAGCGGGCGCGTAAACGTAAATGGGCGCGTCGTCTTCTACGGTAAAGGTAAACACGTAACCGTAATTACTGCCTTTCGTAATCGTTCCGTCGTCTTCTACCTTATAAAAGCTGTCCTTTTCCATTGCGTTGCCGGCTTCGTCTTTAAATACGATATAAAACTGATACGTGCCTACGTCCGTAAGCGTTATCGTCCAGCCGTCGGTAGAGCCGCTCGCGGAAGAAGGCGTTCTGTAATAAATCGTGTGCGACAGATTGTCGTAAGAAGTGTAATCGTCGGAAACAAGACCTCTCATAGAAGGTATCGTTATCTTATCGCCGAGTTTAACGTGTTTTAGAACCGTCTTTTCTTCGCCGTTTTCTTTTACGGTATACTCTTTGAGAGTGGCTTTTACGAGCGCGGTCTTAAACGCGTTGAGAGCGTACGAGCTTTCGTTGTATACGGGAGCGGTAACGTCCGCGTTTTTATCGTACACGGTGGCGGTGAACGTTTCTATAACCTTCCCCGCGGACCTGACGGTAAATTTCGCTTCGGGAACGGTTGCGCCGACGGTTATCGAAATATCGTCCGGATTTGTTTCGTTGGAAAGCCAGACATTGTCCGTTTCGTCGCCTTCGACTCTTGCGAGAGAGAAGGAATCGGACCAGCCGAGCAACGAGTAATAAGTAAAACTCAAAGAATATTCTTTGCCGTTTATTACGTTTACGGTGTTATCGTTTTTCGCGCCGAAAGAATCTTTGAGCGCGACTCTCGGGAAAGCCTTGTTGTCGAGCTTTGCGCTGTCGAACGTCTGCTTATATTCGCCGCTTACTACGCTTGCGCCCTGATCGAAATAATCGAACGCAACGACTACGCCGCTTTTGTTCGTTCCGAATTTAAATTCAAGCTCGGCGGGGGTTTTGCCCTTGCCGCCGATTCTCTTTAAGTCGCCGATGCTTTGCACGGTCTTGCCGTTTACGGTAACAGATAAAGTTCCTTCCTTGTCCACGGAAAGCCCTACGGGCTGATTTTTAATCGCGACGACTTTTTCTTCGCCGTTTAAAGAGAATTTACCGTTTTTATAATCGAGAACGATTTCGTTCTTAACGTCCGTTATAGCGGAATCGCCTTCGTTTTCGGCAACGCCCGAGCCGAAATACGACGGAGAAGAAACGGTAAGAGTAACCGAATCGAGTCCGTCCGGCGCGTCGAACGAAACTTTAAAATCATCTATCGCGAGTTTGTTTTTAACGATAAGCGTCTGATCGTTGTCGGCGGTAACGGAGAGTTTGTCGTTTTTGATTTCGACGCTTGCCGTTCCCCCGAAATAATCGGAAACGTTTACACTCGCCGCGTCCGCGCTTTTAGCTCCCGCGAAAGAAAACGCGAGAACGACCGAAAGCAACAACGCGGTAAGTAAAAATAATATCTTAGAAGATTTAGCGATTTTCATAATAAGCCTGATACTCCTTCTACAATACACTGTATCTATTGTATTTTACACAAAAAAAACGGCTTTGTCAATCGATTTATGTTTTTTTGTACCCGTATATAATAATTTAATAAAGAAAACCGCGGGATTTTTTCGCTCACATCGTTGCGGGCGAAAGAATAGAATGAATTAAAAGGTTTTTACGGGTTTTACAAATGACGTATTTTTTGCTTGTTACCGCCTTTACCGTAAGCATAGATTCGCTCGTCTGCGGATTCTCGCTTTCGTTTATAGGCAAAAAAAAGATCTTGATCGTTTCGGGGATTGCCCTTACGGTTTATGCAATGTGCCTTATCGCAAACTATCTCGCCGTTTTTTTAAGCGACTATATAACCGAAAAATCCGCCGCGCTCGGCGGGATTATTCTGATAGGCGTAGGAATTTATAACCTTATTAAAAAAGACGAGTGCGACGGCTTGTCCCAAGGAAACGTAATAAAGCAATCGCTTATCACGGGCTTTGCGGTAGGACTCGACGGCGCGGCGGCGAACCTCTCGCTCGCGCTGATGGGGTTAAACGCGTTTTACGTTCCGCTGACGATTGCCGCAATGCACGCCGCGATGATAACTCTCGGAATAATACTCGCGCAAACACCCGTCGTCAAAAAATTCGACAAGCTCGATTTTATATCGCCCGTTATACTTATTCTGCTCGGAATATACAAACTGACGGCGTTGTTTTTGTGACAACGCCGTCAATTCGTAAAACAGTTAAAACATTATTTAAAAACTTTGCGGAAATATTCCTTAAAAGTTTATAATACTTTCGATAAAAATTCTTTAAGCCGTTCGTTCTGCGGATTGCCGAAGAACTTATCCGGCGCGGCTTCTTCTTTGATTACTCCCTCGTCTATAAACAGCACTTTAGAAGCGACCTCTCTCGCAAAACCCATTTCGTGAGTAACCACAACCATAGTCATGCCATCGTCCGCGAGGTTTTTCATAAGGTCCAGCACTTCCCCGACCATTTCGGGATCGAGCGCGGAAGTCGGCTCGTCAAAAAGCATAACCTGCGGATCCATAGCGAGCGCGCGCACTATCGCGATACGCTGTTTCTGCCCGCCGGAAAGCGTAGAAGGATAAACGTTCGCCTTGTCTTCGAGCCCGACTTTTTTAAGGAGATCCATCGCCTTTTGTGTTTCCTCGGCAACAATCTTCTTTTTCGGAATCACGTTTAACAGTTCTTTTTTTGAGCCTTTGCTTTTAAAAAGATTTGTTACGCGGATAAAAAAATTCGTCAGCTTTTTTTTGCGCTCTTCCTTTGTTTTTATATAAAGCGGTGCAAGCGTAATGTTCTTCAGCACCGTTTTGTTGTTAAACAGGTTGAATTGCTGAAAAATCATACCGATATGTCTGCGATGAACGTTTATATCGACCTTAACGTCTGCGATATCGACGTCATCGAAAAAAATAGAGCCGGACGTGGGGTCTTCCATACAGTTAAGACATCTTAAAAACGTGGACTTGCCGCAACCCGACGGACCGATTATCGCTATAACCTCGCCTTTATTGACGTCGAGATCTATTCCCTTAAGAACCTGAACGTTACCGAATGATTTAGTCAGATTTTTGACGGATAAAATTACATTATTGTTCATACCTTCTTAACCGCCTTGATTTTTGCCGTTGCTCCGCTTTTTTTATCGCTTTTTGCAAGAGCTTTTTCGACCGCTCTGATTATAAGGGTTATAATTAAAACGATTATAATATAAATTACCGCCATAAATATATACGGGGGCTTAAGATTGTAAATTTCTTTACCGAGCGTCTTTAACGACGTATATAAATCGCTGACCACTATAAAACTCAAAACAGACGTTTCTTTTACAAGAGTAATCAATTCGTTTCCGAGCGTGGGTAAAATATTTTTAAAAGCCTGCGGAATAACTATTTTAATCATAGTTATGGTATAACCTAACCCCAGCGCGCGCCCCGCTTCTAATTGTCCGGAATCGACGGAATTGATTCCTCCGCGCATAATTTCCGAAACGTAGGCGGCAGAATTCATACCGAATACTATTATGCCGACCGTTTCGCTGTTTACGTTGCCGATCGACATAAGCGGAAGCAAAACGTAATACGCAAGCAATAACTGCACCACCATCGGCGTACCGCGGAACAACGCAACGTATGCTTTGCATACCTTGTCCAAAATTTTGACTATTACGTTTTTATTGTACGCAACCTGTATTAAAGCCAGAATAGTTCCTAAAAACACGCCGAGAATAAATCCGAGAACCGCTATTTTTAACGTGATAAATAAACCGCGCAAAACGAATTCTTTATAAAACGGCGTGGAAAGCGTTTTAAAAAAAACTTCCCATTGTTCGATGCTCATACAATCCTCATAAACACGAAGATACCTCTCGCCGTGAAGCGAGAGATGTCTCCGTAATCTTTTTATTTATTAAAATTATCAGTTGTTCTCGTCAACAAAGCTATAACCGATTTTTTCGCCTTCGCCGCCATTGTACTTGTTTACGATTTTATCGAATTCGCCGTTTGCTTTAATTTTCGCAAGATAATTGTTCATACTTTCGACAAGTTCGGCGTTGTCTTTTTTGATAAGGAATGCGTATTTTTCATCGGTAAGTTTTACGTCTATCACTTTAAGACCTTTCATATTAGCCTGCAACGCTTTTGCGGGCGCTTCGTCTATGATAACGACGTCAACGTTGCCGTTGCTCAAATCCATAGCTGCGGTCTGTCCGTCCTCATAACCTTTCTGCTTGCTCTGTTCGAGTCCCAAACAGTCTTTGTCAACGATATAGCTGAATCCCGTAGTTCCCGATTGCGCGCCGAGCTTCGCTTTGGTTTTTAATACCGCATCGACGTCATCTTTGGTTTTGCAAGCGTCAAAGCTCGTATCGTCGGCTTTGACAAGAAGCACCTGCGACGCGGAATAGTACTCGGTAGAGAACGCATACGAAGCAAGACGTTCGGGCGTGATGCTCATACCTGCCATACCTATATCGCCGTAACCTGCGCCGACCTGACTTTCAATAGCGTCGAAATCGATGTTTTTAATTACAAGCTTGTAATTATTCTCTTTCGCAAAACCTGCGGCGATTTCCATATCGATACCGTAAATTTTGCCGTTTTCGGTATACTCGAACGGTGCAAACGGGCAATTAGTTAAAACGGTAAACGTTTTTTGCTCTTTCTCGTCTTTTTTCGTTTCGCCGCAAGCGGTCATTCCGAATACGCAGGCGATACCGAGTACCGCAGTCATAACAAGTGTCAAAAGTTTCTTCATAATGTTTTCTCCTTTAAGCGGCGCGTTTTTTGTTTTTTTCTGTCGCCGTCTTGTTTGTTTTTACAGTTGCCATTATAGCCGTTCTTTCCGCACTTGT
>CAJLXC010000004.1 GCA_905210545.1 uncultured Eubacteriales bacterium
TCAAAATGATGATCGTTCCGGTGGTCTTCTGTTCTCTCATCGTGGGCACGTAAGGGTTGAAATAAGAAACGGCAACCTGACCGACGAAATCACAACGGAAATCGATTCGGAACTGAAACGACTCGAAACGATTTTCTCCGTCGAACAGGGCGGCGAAGCCGCAAAACTTTCCGACGCCGAAGCAAACGAAAAAATCACGGTAAGCAAAGACTTTGCCGCCGTACTGAAAAAAATTAACAGCGTTTTCAAATTGACGGACGGTAAATACGATCCTACCGTTTTCCCTTTGGTAAGGCTCTGGGGCTTTTACCCGGACTACCCCGTAAGCGATTTTGCCCCGCCGGCAGACGACGAGATTAAAAACGCTTTGACTCACGTCGGATTGAATAAAATTTCGATTATATCGGGAGAATCCGACTCGACCGTAAAAACCGACGGAGCGACTCAAATCGATTTCGGCGGGATCGCAAAAGGTTACGCCGCGGATAAAATCGCCGGGATAATTAAATCGCATAATCTCGGCGGCGGTTATATAAATCTCGGCACGAGCAGCTTGCGACTGTTGAAAGTGGAATCTTTAGAAGTTCGACACCCGAGAAAAGACGGGGAAAGAATTCTCGAAATAGCTTGCGGAACGCTTACGGACGTAAGCGTTTCCACAAGCGGCAATTACGAAAGATTTTACGAATACGACGGAGAAAAATATTGCCATATTATAAACCCGAAAAACGGACGCCCGGCAAACACCGGAGTCGAAAGCGTTACCGTAATCTGTAAGGACGGCGCGCTTGCGGACGGCATTTCCACCGCGTTGTGTCTTTGTTCGCCCGAAGAATATGAAAACGCTTCTTCCGGCGTAACGGAGTCTTCTTCCGAACTTGCGGATTACATAAAAAAAATACTTAAGTCGCAGGAGTTCGAAGGCGCGCTTATTTTCGCCGCGTCGAACGACGGAAACAAAAAACGACTTTTCACCAACGCGGACGAAAAGTCGTATAAATTGCTCGATAAAGACTATTCGATTGTAAAAATTTGAACAAAACGCCCCAAAACGGCGGCAAAAGCTATTGTACGTTTCGCCTCACAGAGAAAGCATAAGATTAAAGAGATCGTTTTCGGTCTCTTTATTTATTTCCGTAATTATTTTTATGGTTTTTCCGTGCGACAAAACGACTATTTCGTCCGCAAACGTAACGGCTTCTTTAATATCGTGCGTAACGAAAATCACGGTTTTATTCCCTGATTTGCATTTGGCTTTTATTTTTTCGATAAGCCGATATTTAAGCGCGACGTCGAGATTTACGAAAGGCTCGTCCATAAGCACGGTATCCGAATCGAATAACATCGCGCGAAGAATCGCCACGCGCCTTGCCATACCCGCGGAAAGCTCTTCAGGATATTTATTTTCGCAACCGCCAAGACCGAAATCTTCTAACGCGGCGGACACGTCCGCCGTTTTGGTCACGAGTTCTATGTTCTGCTTTACGGTAAGATTTTTCACGAGTCTGTCGCGCTGAAAAACGAACGCGACGCGCTTAGGAGCATTCTTTATTTCGCCCGAATAGTCCGTAAGCCCCGCCAAGATATTAAGCAGCGTCGTTTTCCCCGAACCGCTTTCTCCGAGAACGGCGGTTATTTTCGATTCCGGAAAAGAAGCGTTAAAGCTTTCGAAAACCGTTTTATCGCCGTAGCTTTTAGAAATATCGATAAGCTCCGTCATAGTCTTTTCCCCGCCTTTTTCGCGATCGCGCCGAATGCGCTTTCTATCGCCGCGCCCGTTATCACCGCAAACGCGACAATCGCGAGCATATCGGCTATTTCGAAATAAACCTTTGATTTATTAAGAAGATACCCCAAAGATACCGCGGTCTGCGCAATCACTTCCGCCGCGACCATAAGTTTAAGATTAAGCGACAGACCCGCCCCCGCCGAATACAACGCGGAAGGAAGTATCTGCGGTATTTCCACGCTGAACAGAACGACCTTTTTCGGAACGCCGAACACGGAACACATTTCAATCACTTCGCGATCTATCCCGCAAAACGCGTTAAACAATTCCGTATACAACGCAGGCAGAACCACGAGCATAGTCACAATAACGGGCGCGATTTCGGAACTCGTCCAGAACAGCAACAGCAAAACCACGGCGACCGTAGGCAACGCCCTTATTACTTTTATAAACGGCGCGACGATTTTTCGGAACGTCGTTTTTTTATAAGAGAAAAACGCGAGCGCAAACGCCGCAAAAAAAGAACAGACAAACGCTATAACGGCGCGTAAAAAAGTTCTCCCCGCAGCCGCATAAAACTCTCCGCTTTTAAACAGAGAAAAAGCCGCGGACAAGGTTTGCCCCACGGTCGGAAGAATATACTCGCTGTCCGCGGCGAAAGCCGCCGCCGACCACAGCAACAGAATTGCCGCGACGGAGAGTATCGGACACGCGATATTCAGTATTTTTTCTCTGTTTTTTTTCATTTCTATATAAAAATCGAATGCTTTATATAAAGAATTCGTCCGTTACCTGTTTTGCGGAGGTCGGCTCTATCGCCATTATGTCCGCCAGATAATTTTGCACCGCACTCTTTCCTTTCTCCGCCGATTGCCAGAAAATATTGCAACCGTCGATAACGCCCGCGTCTATATTTTCCGCGACTAAAGAAGGAACAACGCCTTCCGCAAGCGCGCCGTTTACGGCGGTTACGGCGACCGACGTGTTTTCGTGCAACCACTCGTTCAATCCCTTAAACGCGTTTTCAATCTTTTCTATAAGCCCGGGATTGTTATCCGCAATGCTCGATTTTACCATAAGAACCGCCTGCGGATAAGTGCCGGATTCGGAATCGTAAAGAGTCTGAACGTTTATTCTGCCCGTATAATCGGGAGCTATTTTAGTAAGCTTTGTCGCCGCAGGCTCGGGCAAAAGTCCTACGGAGAGCTTACCCTGCTTTAACATAGGCATAAGCTCGGAAGCGTCCGCAAAATATCTGAACGCAACTTTCCCGTCCACGGGTTTTTCGCTCGCCTCGTATTCTATCCCCTCTTTTTTCAATATAACTTTAAGCGTAAGATCGGGAACGTTGCCTTGCCCTATGACTCCCACGACTTTGCCTTTAAGCTCTTCTGCCGACGTTTCGCCCTTGGTCATTATATAAAGGTTGCCGTGCGTAATCACCGCCGCCATTTTATAAGCGTCGCCCTTGTTAGCTTTATACAATTTAGAAGCCGCGTTCACGGGCATAACGATAAAATCGCTTTCGCCTTTTTGCATTATCCCGCCGATATTGCCCGCGGCAACCACTTTATAATCGAACTCGTATTTCTCGCCGAAATTTTCTTTATCTTTTATAAACTTTGCCACGGCAAGCGCGGGCGCGCCGTCCGGTACGCAAAAAGTAAATTTGCCGCCTTTGTCTTTATCGCACGCGCCGAACGCCAAAGAACATACCGCAAGAACTAATACGATAACCCACGTGAAAAATTTTTTCATAACTACCGCCTTTTCGTTTAAGTCTTCCGTTACGAAAGAAAACGCCCTCCGAATCA
This sequence comes from uncultured Eubacteriales bacterium, assembly GCA_905210545.1. Lineage (GTDB taxonomy): Bacteria > Bacillota > Clostridia > Christensenellales > Borkfalkiaceae > UBA1259. The sequence goes on from CAJLXC010000004.1 coordinate 3,544, forward strand.
TTTTCAAAGGGCGCGACGTGAGTTAATAAGGCTATGAAAAGCCTTAAAAATTCCGTATTCAGCCCTTTACCGTCAGGCGAACCTTTCGATTCAGGTATTTTACCTTTTTATTTTATATTTTATTCCTCGATTTGTCAAGCGTTTCGCGGACTTAGGGAAAAATACGTATATTATACTACGAATATCTACACAATGATCATTAAATATATCATAGGACGATAAAGTCTTTTTATGAGATTTTTGTCGCCGATTAAAGCAAATATTCAGAGTTTTAATACAAGATAAAAGTCGGTCTGTCACTTTTGCTCGCTCGGCAGACATTCGATAAAAACGGCTTCCGTATCGCTTTCTACCCTGAATTTGTTTTCCGCTATATAAGGCAGATAGAAATAATCGCCGCGCTTTATCTTATGTTCGTAATTATCGCCTTTAATCACCGCTTCTCCGCTTAAACAGATATACACGCTCGGCGCGTAATCCATTACGAAACTTCCGCCGTTTTTTATAGTATGCCTGTTCTCCGCAAAGCACGGAGTGTCTTTATGCGTTATCAGTTCTTCTTTTACATAGTTTTGCGTATTCACGGTTATTTTCGGATTAACCCTTGCGTACGCCACCGCCTTATCGCCGTATATGTCGTAATTTATCGCGTCAAGCGCGGTAGACTTATCAAGCCCTATATATTCTTCTTCATAAGATATATGATAATCTCCGCACCATCTTTCCGGCTGTATCGTAAAGTCCGTGGGTTCTTGCACTTCTATAACCGTACACCCCGCGCCTAGCGCGTGTATTAACCCCGCCTTTATAAGCCACACGTCGCCGACCTTTACGTCCACGCCGTAAAGCAGGTTGCCCATTATGTCCTTTTCTTTCTCGCTGCGCTCTTCTAACGCGGACAACTCCTCTTTCGTTATCTTGTCTTTAAACCCGAAATAAAGTTTAGCGTTCTCCCGCGTTTCAACGACCAGCCAGGCTTCCGTCTTGCCGTATTCCGAGTTAAAGTTCTTTCTCGAAAAATCTTTCGTCGGATGCACCTGAAACGGCAACCTTATCGCGCTGTCTAAAAACTTTACAAGACAATCGTATTTGCGACTGCCCAACAGCTCCGCTTTATGCTCGTTTAACAAATCGTCGAAAAATATTTCCGTGCCTTTAACCACCGAAACGCCGTCGCGTTTGCCGAAATATCTCGGATTTATCGCTTTTACCTTGCTTGCTATCCATTCTTCGGGAAAAAAGTTATCCGTTCCGTCGTCGTATCCGTCTTTTTCAAAAATCTTCGTATATTGCTTTCCGCCGAGATAAATTCTGTAAACCCTGTTCCGCTCGAAAAATATCGGCTCACGGACTATCTTTTCTACGTCGTTCATAACTTTATCGCTCCTTTAAACTGCGTCGCTTTCGCGCCCGCTTTATTGCCTTTAATTAAAGCGTTTTCTATGTTTTCTTTCGTAAATTCCTTGCCGTCGAGTTCCGCAAGCACCGTTCCGAAAAACGCGTCCCCCGCGCCCGTGGTATCGACGGGGGTTACCTTCTCCGTGGCAACAACACCGCTTAACCCGTTATATACGTACATACTGCCTTTACTTCCGAGCGTTATCAAAAGCAGTCTGTCCTTTTTATTCACCTTGCTTATCGCAGCGTTTAAATCCTGTTCGCCCGTGTATGCAAGTATTTCGTCGTCCGAAAACTTTAATATATCCGCTTCGTCTATATACGGCTTATACGCTTTTATCGCTTGCTGTAAATCATCGAATAAATCCATTCGGAAATTCACGTCGAAAGAAAACGTCTTGTTCGCTTTTTTTATTTTCTTTACCATGGCGGTCGCAAATTCCCTGCCCCTTTCTTCCGATAACATTAAAGAACCTATATGCACGATATTTAATCCGTCGTATGCGTTTAAATCGATTTCTTCGGCGCAGATATTAAAATCCGCGGTGTCGTGACGGAAAAACGCAAAGTCACGCTCGCCGCCGGTAAGCGTTACGAACGCAAGCGTTGTGTTCCTTTCTTTATCGACTTGAATATCGAGCTTGTCAAAGCCGACTCTCTCTGCAAATTCCGTTACGAACTTGCCTATCGGGTCTTTCCCGACTCTGCCGATAAAGCCGACTTTCGCTCCCGATTGCTTTGCGTTCACCGCTACGTTAAAGGGTGCGCCGCCGCAGAACGCCTGAATGTTTAACACGTCGTTTTCTTTCTCACCGATTAAATCCGCGAGTATTTCGCCTATACTTAATATCATTTTTGGTTCTCCTTAAAACACAACGCCGCCGCGCCTAAAATTCCTGCGTCGTTATGTTATTTTATGGCTGTTATATTTTATTTTTTTAGCATAATCATGGCGTAGCCGACGATTCTTGGCAGAGTAATCCCGGTGTAACCGTTTTCGTAAGTCAATTTCAGAATCTCGCCGTTCGGAACAACTTGTGCGGCGACATACTTACCCTTTACGAAAACCGTTTTGCCCTGTTCTGAAACGTTATGCTCTTCGATAATCGCCCTGAAATTTCTGTGTTCCGGGTAAGTAACTTTAATATGCAACAAATCGTACTCGTTCTTTTTGGCAATGGTAATTCTTGCCGTCGTCGGCAAATCAGGCGTTTTAACGACGGGATTCGGCAACAACTCTTCGATTAACTGTCTAACGAGTTCTTTTTGAGCGGATAAGAAGTAAATTCCGTAATCGGTAAACACGTCAAACGACACGTGAGCGGAGTTTTCGCCAAGAATTGCGGAAGAAAACTCTGTTACCTCTTTAGGAGGCGTGTAATAACAGCCGTGAATACCGGGTTTCATAATATCGAAATACGCGCTTACGTAAGAAGCTATTTCCTTTCCGCCGTTATTTTTCATTTTAACGGCAGTTCCGCCGATTTCGCCGTTATCCTTGCTGTAATAGTAAATCGACCAAACGGAATCGGAATAGTCCTTAAACCCGCGGTTAAGCTTAAAATACGCGCGTTTGCTTTTGTCGAGCCCGCAAAACTTTATATAATCGTAATCTTTAATCGCGAAAGCCGTTTTATCGCGATTCAGCGCAGCCGTACCCGACGACAGAAGCTTGCCGCCGTTTGAGATATAATCGTCGAGCTTTTTAATCAGCTCTTCCGACATATCGAAGCTGTCGGGAATCACAAGCAGCTTATACGGTGAAAAATCCATATCCGGATTTATAAACGTGCAGGAGTAATGCAGTTCCGAAAGCATTCTTAAAGCGGCTCTGTACCTCGTTTCGTCAAGCTCCGCGTAATCTTTGGCGAGAACGGCGATATCCGAATAAATTTTAGAATTCTCGGTGTAAGGCTCGTATTGCTTTGACTCGGCAAAGATGTCGCCTAAAACCCTGAACATTTCCTTATTTATACCGTAAACGGGGTGCATATGGTCGCCGAAAGAAATTTCGTATCCGTATAAAAGCGCTTCGTACAAATCGTTTTCCAACGCCGCGCGCGGGCGAATTCCTCCGAAATCTCCCCAGTCTCGCTGAAATCTCCCGGTCATATATATTTTGGTATCGTAAAGATTGCTTAAATATAAAGCGTGTTGCGGGAAAAACTCGTAATGCCGCCACGACCAGCTCGGAAGAGACTCTATTTCGGCGTGAGCGTTTGTCATAAATTCGGGGGCGATGCCGTTAAAGAACGCGTACCTGTTTTTACCTAAAACGGCTCTTATCTCCTCTGAAAAACGGCGCGTGGAGAGATCCTGAAAATTATAAACCTGCTCTTTATCGGAAACGTCTACGCCCGAAGCAAGCATTTTTTCCATACACGCGGGGCAATAGCACAATTCGGGATAGAATCCGTCGCAAAAAATGCCGTCGATGTCGTACTCGGATATCTCCTTAACGACGGAAAGCACGAAATCCACGTAACCTTTTTGGTTAAAGCACATGGTTCTGGTAAAAAAATTTCCTTCTTTGCGGTCGCAATCGTGAACGAAATTGTTATATGTTTCGAGAACGTTTCCGTTTTCGCTTATTCTGCACCATTCAAGATGATTTTTTGCCGCCTTAAAGTTAATGCCGACGTTAAGATACGCCGTAACGCCGATATCTCTTTTATGGCATTCTTTAATAACTTCGCCTAAAATATCCCTTTTAAGCCCGGGATAAACGCATCCGACCTTTGTCGGATAATAGCAAAACCCGTTATTACACATAGCGGTAAAATTGATATATCCCACGTCAGCCTTTTTAAGCGTTTCGGCAAAATCCGCGGCGTCGAATTCCGAAAGCAGATTTTCGACGCCCTCCACGGTGTGAAAGTCAAAATGAACGGCTCTTTTGAATTTTATCATAAACGTTTACTCCTGATAAGTTTAAGCGTAACGATTTCGAACGGCTTGACGGTAATAACTACGGAATTGTTTTTTACGGGAACGTCGTATAAGTTATTTTCCATAATATCGCAAACCATAACCTGTTCCACGTTAAAGGCGAAAGAGATTTTAGCGTTCGTCAAACGGTTGTCGCAGTCGTACAAGCGGACGATAACGTCGTCTGAGTCCTCAGCCTGCTTTAACGTTTCGATAACGACGTTTTCCTTATCGCAATCGATAAAGCTGAATTCGGGCAGATCCCCGTATTTTCCGCAACCTTTTTTGCAAATTACGGGATTATTCAGCTTATAACTTTCCGACACGGTGTCTACGCCGCACCTTCCCGTATGCGGAAAAAGCGAATACGTAAACTTATGTACGCCCTTATCCCCGCCGTAGTTGGGGAAGGTCGCGCTTTTAAGCAACGTAATGCTTAACATATTTTCCAGCGTATCGTAAGCATATTTGGCGTTATTGAGAATACTTACGCCGTAATCCGATTCTGAAACGTCTACAAACTTATGCATGCACACCTCGAATCTCTGTTCGTCCCAAGAAGTATTTCTGCACACCGTACGCTCACCCCTGCCGAATTGAGTATCGTACGAGGTGTAAGAATAATTAAGGTTAAACGGGAATTGAACTTTAAGAATAGTGTTATTCTGATTCCACTCTATCGTGGTATCGAAATCGATTCTTTCCCCGTCGGAATAGAGATAAATATTTTGGCAAATCACGGAATCGAGATATTTGCGCTTAATCGAAACGCCCGCTCTCGCCCCCTCGTAAACGTTAGAAACGGAAACCACGTCGGAAACGTTCCACGATTTATCCCTGTAATACGACTGAATTTCCCACGCGTCGCAGGAAACGTTGTAATCTTCGTAAGCGACGAACTTATTAGCGACGCAGCCATTTCTGACAAGCTCTCTGTTTACCCTGTTGTCAACTATGCTGACGATGTTATAATCGTCGTCGAAAGAAACGGTGTAAAATTTATTCCAGATTTTTTTGTCCGCCGTGTACACTCCGCATTGTCCGTCGGTAAGCGAAACGCTTTTATATCCCTTTGACGGGAGGTTTTCGACGGAATAATATTTACCGTCCACCCGAACGTAATCCTTATCCGTTTTTGCGTTGGGGTTAAAGACCACGTAAAGATTATCCGCAATACTGTCCTGCAAAAGTTTCATAAAGAAATTAACCGTTTCGTCTGTAAACCCGAAAATCTTTTCGTATTCGGGCTCGGTTTCCGCATAAACCTCTTTTATTGCAGAACCGGGCAGCACGTCGTGGAACTGATTTGTTAAAGCGAGCGTCCAGGCGTCGTACAATTTTTCTTTGGGATAGCTTATGCCGAATAAAACTTTCGCGATGACGGAAGCCGTTTCGGCGTTTAATAGGCTGAATTCCGCCTTTCTGTTGTTTGCTTTGATTTTTGCAATCGACGTGTAAGTACCGCGGTGATGTTCGAAATAAAGCTCCCCCGACCATTCGGGCAAAGCCTTGTTATTGGCAAGTTTTTTAACGATTTTATCCATAAACGCGCCGAGCGTGCCGCTTTCGGTCTTGGGAATACCGTTTATACCTTTGTTAAGCCGCGTCATTGTTTCGAGATATTCTTCGGTAGGTCCGCCTCCGCCGTCGCCGAAGCCGTAAGACAATAACACGTCGTTATTAAGCCTTTTAGGTTCGTATCTGTCTACACTGCCGAAAACCTGCGAAACGGTAAGCATTGCGTTGTAAATGGTAAGGCGTTCTTTTACGCCCTCCCTTTTATAATCCTGAGCGGTGAGAAAATACCCTAAAATCTTGCTGCCGTCTATGCCTTTCCACGAAAAAGTATCGTACGGCATAGTATCTTCTTCGTTCCAGGTGAGTTTGCTCGTAACGAAACAGTTTACGCCCGCCTTTTTGAAAATCTGGGGTAACGCTCCGGAAAACCCGAACGTATCGGGTAACCAGGCAACCTTAACGTCTTTTCCGAATTCCTTTTTGAAAAACCTTTTGCCGTAAAGCAGTTGCCGCGCCATGCTTTCGCCGCTTATCATATTGCAATCAGACTCTACCCAAAGCGCGCCGTTTACCTCCCACTTTCCGCTTTTAACCGCCTGCTTGATTCTTGAGTAAAGCTTCGGGTTTTCCTTTTTAACAAAACAGTAAAGCGCAGGCTGCGACATCATAAACTTAAAATCGTCGTATTCGGACATCAGTTCGAGCGCGGTGGCAAACGAACGCATCGCCTTTTCTTTAACCTGTTTTTTCGTCCATAACCAGGCAACGTCGATATGCGTTTGCCCTATAAGCGTAACGAGCGGACTATCGGCAACGCGTTGTTCTGCGTAAAAATCGTCCATGATTTTTTGCGCGTTCGCGATGGATTCATAATACTCTTTCGAATAATCTTTTCTGAAATCGATTGCAGTCAAAGCGGACTGCAACGTGTTTAATATATCATAATATTCCTTACTTGACAAGGATAAACAATCCAAAGCGCAATAAGGAACGTAAGCGTCGTAATAAAATTTTTCCGTAACGGTATCCCTTTCTATAAAGCTTGCCCTGAAAACGGGATCGCCCGCCACGATGCTTTCGCTTTTATTTCCGCCGGCTATGTATTTACCGATATAGCCGTAAAGCGCAAGCCGAAACGTTCTTTTGCCGCGCACGGTAAAAGAAGTGTGCTTATAATCTAACCCCTGCGTCAATTCCCCGTCGATAAAAACTTCGAATTGAGGATTGCCGAAAAAATACCCTTCCGCGGCAGTTTCTACCTCGATAACGGTTTTCGTTTCGTCAAAATCGTTCGGCAGAGTAACGTCTTTAATAAACCAGACGTGACTGTCTTTATCTTTTCCCCAAGCCTCACCGCCGTAAAGCTTCATCTCTTTTTCGTTCGGAAATTCGCCGAACTTGAAATAATCGCATTCGGTATAGAAAAAATTTTCTATCTCACGACGTTTTTTATTTATATTAGTTTTTATTCTTTTTATCAGTAATTCAAGCCTGTTTTTCGTGTTATCCATTTTTCTGTTTATTGCGGGGCATATTTAGAAATATGCCCCGCCGTTTGCTAAGTTGTTTTTCCCGCAATTTATTTATTTCGCTGCGGGTAAGTTATAGTTTCCCGATAATTCGCCTTTCGGACCCTGATGCAACGACCAGTCGCAATATTTCATGCAATTCTTAAAGGCAAGATACTGCCTATCCGTTTTGTAATAATCTTTCACCGTTTGATTAGTATCCCAACCGAATTCAGCTTTGAATTTTGCGTCTATTTCCGTTCTTATCAGTTCGCCGTTAATAGCGCCTGTCGGGATATTATCCGACTTGAATGCAAGCTTATAATGTTGGTAACCGCTCGCAATCTGTCCCTGCGTAAGTCCTTCGGCAGTATCTTTATATTTGTAAGCCAAAGCGTAACAATCCTCGTACGTTGCGGCTTTGCTTACGGCAATCGGGTTGATTCCGCCGTAATTCGTTTCCGCCATCTTGGCTTCCTGTACGACGACCACCCTTCTGCACGTATATGCCTTGGTTGAAAACCCTATCGTAAACGAAGGATTAAAGTCTTTCGAGCTACCCTCGGTTTTAATTTTACCCGAAATCATAACGTCTTGTATAAGCGCGCCGTCGGACGCGGTTGCCGCAAGATATCCGCAGTGCTCCGAGCCGTTATCGAGATACGCGTTTACGAAAGCAATGTTTTTAATTACGCTGCCGGTTGCAAGCGTCTGGAATATTCCCGAAAAACGATTTTGGTATTTGCTGTCGCCGGAAACGGTTAAGCCGTTAACCAAATGTCCGTCACCGTCCAAAGTGCCTTTAAAGCCTTTCGTTCCGTCGCCGCCGTCATTGTACCAACCGCCGACAGATAAACCTTCGTCGCTAGGTCTTACGCCGTTATACTCGATATCGTTTGCGAGCATAAAATAGCCGTCGTTTACGTCGGCAACGCCGCTTAAAGCGGAAATTTCGTTGATTTTATCAAAATCTTCCTTAGTAGAAATAAGGTAATCGACGATTCTCGTTTTAAATTCAAACGTATACTCGATTTCCTTTGCCGTATCGGTAAATACCGCCTGCGCGGTGAATTTGCCGCGTTCGGCGTCCTCTGCGAACGTCAACGCCTTGCCGTTTATCGTCGGTTTTGTCGTCTGCTCTTCGTCGTTTAACTTAAACGAAGTCAGGTTTGCGGTTGCAAAAGCGTTTGCTATAACGTCTGCGTTTTCCTTAATTGCCGAGAAATCGATTTTATCGTCGTTATCTCTTCTGAATTCCACGTTGTCGAAATAGTCTGCAAGGACGATGGGGTTAACCGTAATTTCTTTGTTAAAAAGCTCTTTGCCGGTAGATTTTATCGTTGCGGTAACGGTAGCCTTTCCTACGGTTTTCCCGTATAACGCCGTTCCGTCGTATCCGGCTGCGCCGCTTGCGGCAACCGCTATTTCCGCACCGAGATTGTTTAATACCGACTGCTCCACGCCGCCGAAGGTTAAAGCTGCCGTTTCGCCCGTTACCAACTCGGTTTTGTCTGCGGTTACGGTTAAATCCTTTAACGCGGTATTGACAAAGCCTTTAAGCGTTTCGTTATCCGCATAAGCGGTTTCGCCAAGCGCCGTGTTTGCTATGCCGGCAAAATATTTGGTTGTCTTTTCCGTATAAACGGTGTCTTTTTGATTATCGCCGTATGTATACGTAACGTAGCCTACCGCGACAAAACCTCTTGCGTAATCTCTTTCTAAAAAGCTTTCCGCTAAGGATTTCCCTACGAGCGTACCCGTATATCTTTTATATCCCGCGGCAACGGAATACCCGACCTTTGCAACGGCGTTTGCCGCCTGCGGAGTAGAAAGGTTAAGCTCGCCCTCGCCTAAAACGTCGGCAGGGATTATAAGCGTGCCGAATTCCGCGTTTTTAGGCAGTTTTGCCAAATCGGCGTCGCTGATAGCAGTGACGAAACGTAAACCGTAAGGCTCTACGATTCTTATTTCGCCGCCGAGAAGCTTGAAATCGTCAAGAGTAACTTTGTTTTCGACCGTTTCGAGCGCGCCTTGAGGCATTTGTTTAACGTCGTCGGCAAAAGTCTTGTTGCTTTTTACGCCAACGAACATAGCCGCGAAGCATACGCACGTAACCGCAAACAAAAATCCTATAATCTTTCTTTTAAGCGTCCTTGTCATCATGATTGTCCCTCCCATGAATTAGTTACCACGTTATCGTCTCCTATCGTGGTTTGTCCTCCCGATGCATTCAAACAATCGTTCGTTTGCATCTCCATTACTTTAATAATGGGTTGCCAGTATTTCTTCAACATATTCTCCTCCTTCTTTAAGAAAATATTTTTAATTTAACTCCTTTCGGAGTTATTTTCTTTGTATCAGTCCCACGACTCCGGTCTTGCAACAAGATTGTCGACGGAATCCTGTTCTCCGCCCGTTTGCGAGTCTATCAACGAGTCGATTTCTATCGTTCTCGCATTCTGTATAACGGTCGTTACCGCCTCGCTTCCGCCGTAAATTTTAAAACTTACAAGGTTGCTCGTTTCGTTGAACAGGAAATAATAATTATCGCCGTGCTTTTGCGGGCTCCAGCATTTCTCGTTGAATTCGTTCAGCTCGAAGCTCTCGCTTAACTTGCTTACGGTTAAACGGTTATGGAAACCGCCGTACGATAACCCCTCGCAAGAGGACGATTTGTTCCAGTGCATTCCGAAGCAGTTGTTATACGTCGCCAAAGCGTTCTGATAAAACGGCTCTGCTTTATAATTTACTTCCGTCGGGTAACCTTGCAATATTACGATAACGTTTTTCATTTTATACGCGTCGTTTTTGTTTTTCGAAATTTCGCACTTCGATATGCCGAAAGTAAGAGTTACGCCCGAATATCCGCCCGTTTCCCGCGCGATTTTGCCCGCAACCATAACGTCCTTTATCGTTGCAGCCGCAACCTGAGCCGCCAAAAAGCCCGAGTATCCGCCGCCGTGGTCAACGGTTACGTTGGTAAACGCCACGTTCTTTACGACCGCCCCGTTGCCCAACGACCCGAAAAAGCCGGAACTGAACGCCTTGCCGTCGCCTACGGTTACTCCGTTTATTACGTATCCGTTGCCGTCAAACGTGCCTATAAATCCCGTTTCGCCTGAATTTTCTTCGCCAACGTCCTTCGCGCCCGTCGCTCCTAACGACGCTATCTGATTAAACCGTCCGGAATACTCTATATCCGCGCCGAGCATATAATAGCCTTTCCACACTCTCGGGTTTGCGCTGTCGCGCGCGATTTCGTCGATACTGTCCAAATCGGCTTTATTCATAATCATTTTGTCGCATAACGCAACGTTAAAAACTACCGAAATAAGTTCGGTTTCCACCGTAAGCAGATTGTTGCCGTAACTGCATCCTTCGACCTTGCTTCTGTCAAGAACGATTTTTTTGCCGCTATAATCGACGGACTTCAAAACGTCGTTCTGACCTATTTTTACCGACTTAATCTCTCCCGCAGTAAATAATACTCCTTTTGAAATAACGGGATCGCCCTTTATTTCTTTCATTTCGAAAACCATGCTGCTGTTTTCCGATTTGTTGCCTGAAAGCTCGGTGGACTGAACGATAACCTTTAATTTTGCTTCGTATTTTTCTCCGTTGCTATGCGTATACTCCGCAACCACGTTGCTTTGCCCCGCGCTGATTGCCGTTATTTTTCCGTCCGATAACGACACGACCGCGTTATTGTTGTTGCTCCAGCTTATTCCCTCGGTAACTTCTTCGCCGTTTACGTATAACGCAAGGTTAAGATCTATCTCGTTAGCGCGGTATATGCCGTCCTCGTTTTTAATCGCCGACTTGATTTTCAAAACGTTTTCGCCGTCGATATACTCGATTCCGTTACACGCAAAAGCCATCGTTATGCCTTTTTTTACCGTTACGTTTATCGCTTTTACGGCTTTCATATCGTTATAGCTTGCGGTTATAAACAATTTTGCCGTGCCGACCGCTTTCGCGCTTACTTTAACTTTGCCCGACTCTACGACTGCGGAGATTATTTCTTCGTCATCTGTCTCGACAGAAAGCTCCGCGTTTACGGCGGCGTTTGACAAGGTTGTCGTTACGGGAACGGTAAAGCTTTCGCCCTGCAACAGTTCTAAATGCTCGAAACCGCCCGCCGAAACGTTAATCGTTTCGCCCGTCGGCGCAGGCGTGGGCGTGGGCGTTGGCGTGGGAGTGGGCGTCGGCGTTGGCGTGGGATTCCCGCCGCAGATGCCGTTACACCCGATAAACGCCGATACGCTTAACGCCGATATAACTAACAGTATGAATACTAAAACCTTCTTCATAATTTTCTCCTTTATCAATATATCTGGTCTCTCCATGCGGACACGCCCGGATAATTCTTTTCCCACGGATTATACCCTTCAACAACGTAATTGCCTAATCTGTTCATATCGGCAAGCAACGTCTTCTTCATATCGTTCAGCTGTGAGCCCGAATAGCTCGAAGAATAAAGCTTTATAAGCAAATATCTTATAAATATGCTTTCGCTTGTTATTTCGTCGTAATATCTTTGATATTTTTCGCTGCCTTTCACCGACTCGATTTCCGCATAAGCCTCGTTGATTTTATTTAACGCCGAACAAGCAAGGCAATTGCAAATTGTTGGTAAGGACAGGGATTACATATTCAGCCTTCTCAAACAAAAAGAACAAGAAGCCGAGAGATACAAACGAAGTGCAGAAATTCTTATAAAATTAAAGGAGTTTGCCCCTGACGAGTTAACGCAACTACAAAGACTTGCCACCGAGCGAAAGGAACAAAAAACCAAACCGTCCACTTCCTCTAACAACAGCAAGTGGACGAAATAACCGATTTAGTCGATTAAATAAAGCTACGTCGTGACGCTTGCCCTTAACGGGCTAAAATCTTACGGATAAAATTACGTGAAATGAAAATTTCTAATTGAAGTATTTATGGAGGTTATTATGAGTACATAATGTCGAGAAAAAAGGCTACGCCTAAATCGGATTTTGATATTCCTGATTATCAGCTTGAATCTCTTGCAAGAGTTCTATTACCTATTTTTCAGGAATACCTGTCGTCCGAGCAGGGACAAAAAGATTACGCCGAATGGCAAAAAACACAACTGAATAAAAAACTCAATAATAAAGAGTCCCGTTAAACAGTACAGGGATTGACCGTCTAAAAAAGATATGACGGCAGATAGGAAACCGCCGAAAACGTGCGGTATATAAGTGTTTAGTATAGTAAATTTTTAGGTTGAGCCGAAGATAATAAACCTACAAATAACGGCAGAGCCGATAGAGCAATCACGCTCTATCGGCTCTATTTTCATTTATGGAAATTTTTAAATTCCTCAATATAGCAAAATAGCCCGAACGTCTTTTTTATAGTAAAGAAGTTCAAGCTATTAAGACTTGGTGCGGGTGGCAGGACTTGAACCTGTACGCTTTTAAGGGCATAAGAACCTGAATCTTACGTGTCTGCCAGTTTCACCACACCCGCACCGTGTCGCCGGATTATAATTCCGACGACTTTACTATTTTATCACATTTTTTTTATATTGTAAAACGTTTTTTATCACTTTAGCGGAAGAACCGCTTTTGCATTCAACGTTAAATCCGCAAAATTACGGTTTTTATATTGTAAATAACCTTCCGCCGCAATCATTGCACCGTTATCCGTACAATATCTCTTTTGCGGCAACACTAATTTTAATCCCGCTTTCTCGGTTGCGGCGGCAAGCGATTCCCTTAAATAAGTATTCGCGCCTACCCCGCCCGAAACGGCAATGGTTTTATATCCGGTTTCTTTTGCGGCGAGCAAAGTTTTTTCGACCAACACGTCTATTGCCGCGCGCTGAAAGCTCTCCGCGACGTCCGCGGCGTTGACGGTATTTCCTTTCTGCTCCTCGGTATGCACGTAATTTATCACGGCGGTTTTAAGTCCGCTGTACGAAAAATCATACTTCCCGCCGTCGTACCCCTTTAGCATTTTAGGTAGTTTAACAACGTTTTTGCCGTTTTTTGCAATCCGCTCTATATTAGGACCGCCCGGATAAGGCAAACCGAGTACTCTTGCGACTTTATCGAACGCCTCGCCTACGGCGTCGTCTAACGTGCTGCCGAGCGCTTTAAGCGTGTAATAATCTTCCACCGCAAGCACGGCAGTATGTCCGCCGCTTGCAAGCAAGGTTATAAAAGGCGGTTCGAGCGATTTATCCGCGAGATACGCCGCGGCGATATGCCCCCTTATATGACTGACGGGAACGAGCGGCTTATCCGTTGCATACGCCAGAGCCTTGGCAAAAGATACGCCGACGAGTAACGCGCCGAGAAGTCCCGCGCCTTCGGTTACGGCGAAAGCGTCTATATCGTCAAGCGTAAGACCTGCCGAATTAAGCGCGTTTTGCGTAGCGGCGAGAATAGCCGTTGTGTGCATTCTCGACGCGATTTCCGGCACTACGCCGCCGAATCTGGCGTGTTCCGTTGCGGAACTGATAATTTCGTCCGCTAAAACGTCGCGACCGTTTCTGACGATCGCGACGGCTGTTTCGTCGCAGGAAGATTCTATGCCCATAATAACGGGCGCGTCTTTTACGACAAAGTTTTTTAATCTCTCGTTATACAACATACTACTGCGATTTTTTAAGGTAATCGTTTATAAATCCCTGTATATTGCCGTCCATAACGGATTGTATATCGCCGGTTTCGTAACCCGTTCTGTGGTCCTTAACCAGGGTATACGGACAGAAGACGTAGCTTCGTATCTGGCTGCCCCATTCTATCTTTTTTATTTCGCCTTTGATATCCTGATCTCGTTCGAGTCGTTCTGCTTCTCTGCGTTCTAAAAGCTTGCTGATAAGCATACGCATAGCCATTTCTTTGTTCTGCGTCTGACTTCTCTCGTTCTGACAGGAAACGACTATACCCGTAGGTATGTGAGTGATTCTTATCGCGGAATCGGTTTTGTTGACCTTCTGCCCGCCCGCGCCGCTCGAACGGAAGGTATCGATTCTTATTTCGTCGGGATTTACCGTTATTTCGTCGTCGTCCACGATTTCCGGCATAACTTCGAGCGAAGCAAAAGACGTATGTCTTCTTTTATTCGCGTCGAACGGCGAAATGCGAACTAATCTGTGAACGCCTTTTTCCGCTTTAAGATAGCCGTAAGCGTATTCGCCCTCGATTTTGAACGAAACGCTCTTTATACCCGCTTCGTCGCCGTCTAATCTGTCAAGCTCGGTAAGCGTATAGTCCTGCTTCTGCGCATAGCAGATATACATACGATAAAGCATTTCGGTCCAGTCGCAGGCTTCCGTGCCGCCCGCGCCTGCGTGAAGAGTGAGTATCGCGTTGAGATTATCGTATTTGCCCGAAAGCAACGCTTTAAGGCGCATTTCTTCTATGCTCTTTTCTACTTCTTTAAGCTCCGAATCGATTTCCTCGAACAGATCGTCGTCAGCCTCGTCGGCAAGCTCTATTATGTCGCTTGCGTCGTTCACGGTTTTTTCCGCTTTGGAAAACGCGTTGACTTTACCCGATATAGCCGAAATCTCTTTGGAAATCTGTTGCGATTTGGCAAGGTCGGTATATATCTCCGGTTTTTCGGAAAGCTCGGTTTTTTCTTTTAATTCTTCTCTCAGTCTTTCGACGTCAAAGAGAGTGTCCCGTCTCCGCGAGGATACCTTTCAATTCTTTGATTCTGAGTTTATACTCATCGACTTTTAACATTTTTTAATTATCCTTGTGATTATTCTTTATTTTTATTTATAAAAATCATTTGCCCTGACCGCAGCAATTTTTATACTTTTTGCCGCTTCCGCAAGGACAGGGATCGTTTCTGCCCGGTTCTTTAACGGTTTTTTTGAGATAGTTGGTCGTGCTGCCCTCTTTGTTGGTCGTAAGGTCTTTTTTCTCTTCTTTCTGTAGCGCGGGAACTCGTCTTAATTCCGCTTTTAAAAGAAGCGTTATCGTGTCGTCCTGAATGGCGAAGGTCAGATCTTCGAACATTTCGTAGCCTTCTTTCTTATATTCGAGAACGGGATCTACGTTGCCGTACCCGCGAAGGCTTATGCCCTTGCGCAGCTGATCCATAGCGTCTATATGATCGATCCACTTGCTGTCTATGTTCTTTAAGAGAACCATTCTTTCGACTTCGGAGAAATTAACGCCTTCTTCTTTATATCTGGCGATTTTTTCTTCGTAAACTCTTACGGTTTCCTGTATAAGCTTTTCAAACAGATAATCGATATCCCACTTCTGCGCCTTTTCCAACGTGATAAAGCCGCTGCCTTTTGGCAAGAGTTTCATTTCGATTGCGGTGTTTAAGGCTTCTATATCCCACTTTTCGGGTTTGTCGTCTACGTTTATCACCGATTTTACGGTCGCGTGAACGAAATCGGGTATAAGCTTTATTATCTCTTCGTGAACGTTTTCGTCTTTAATGACGCGCATACGTTCCGCATACATAACCTCGCGCTGTTTGTTCATAACGTCGTCGTATTCGAGAACGTGTTTTCTTATACCGAAGTTTCTGCCCTCTATGGTGCGTTGCGCGTTTTCAATACTGCGCGAAAGCATTTTGGAAATGATGGGCTGGTCTTCGTCTATCTTAAAGAACTCGTATATTTTCTGCATTCTCTCGCCGCCGAAGCGTTTGGCGAGATCGTCTTCTAACGAGATAAAAAACACAGACGAACCGGGATCTCCCTGACGCCCCGATCTGCCGCGGAGCTGATTGTCTATACGGCGCGATTCGTGGCGTTCCGTGCCGAGAATATGCAAACCGCCGGCAGCCGCGACCTTAACCTTTTCTTCGTCGGTCTGCTCTTTGTATTTGTCGTAAATCTCTTTATAATGATTTCTTATTTCTTTAACGTCTTCGGGTATATCGGCAATAAACGAAGTGGCAAGTTCTATGGTTTCTTCTTCTACGCCCTCTTCGCGAAGTCTGCGCTTCGCCATAAATTCGGGATTGCCGCCGAGAAGAATATCCGTTCCGCGCCCCGCCATATTAGTGGCGATGGTTACCGCGCCGAATCTGCCTGCCTGCGCGACGATGTCCGCCTCTCTCGCGTGGTTTTTCGCGTTAAGAACGTTATGCTTTATGCCCTTTCTTATAAGCAGCTTGCTTATTTCTTCCGATTTTTCAACCGTAATCGTGCCGACCAGAACGGGTTGACCGTTTTTGTGGCATTTTTCTATTTCGTCGATTATCGCTTTGTTTTTGCCGTTTACGGTTTTATAAATAACGTCCGGTCTGTCTATTCTCGCAACGGGTTTGTTCGTGGGAATTTCGAGAACGTCTAACCCGTAAATCGCGCGGAACTCTTCTTCTTCGGACTTGGCTGTTCCCGTCATACCCGAGAGCTTTTTATAAAGCCTGAAATAATTCTGGAAAGTAATCGTGGCGTAAGTTTTGTTTTCGTTTCTTATTTTAACGCCTTCTTTCGCTTCGATTGCCTGATGCAAACCGTCGGAATATCTTCTGCCGATCATCAGACGACCCGTAAACTCGTCTACGATTATTACTTCTCCGTCGGAAACGACGTAATCGTTATCGCGCTTAAATATATAGTTGGCTTTTAACGCCTGCTGTATGTGATGAGAAAGCGAAGCGTTTTCTATATCGGAAAAGCTCGACAACCCGAAAAAGGCTTCCGCTTTTTTCGCGCCCGATTCGGTTATCTGCACGCTTTTTTCTTTGATGTCTATGGTAAAGTCTTTATCGAGAACGAGCGTTTTCACGAACTTGTTTGCGGTAACGTATTTATCGCTCGACTCCTGACCTTTGCCGGAAATAATAAGAGGCGTTCTCGCTTCGTCTATCAAAATGGAGTCCACTTCGTCCACGATGGCGAAAGCAAGTCCTCTCTGAACCATCTGATCGAGACGACTTTTAAGATTATCGCGCAGATAATCGAAGCCCATTTCGTTATTCGTTCCGTAAGTTATATCCGCGGCGTAAGCTTTTTTCTTGTCGGCGTCTTCCATTCCGGAAATCGCCACGCCTACGGTAAGACCTAAAAACTTATAGATTTTACCCATCCACTCCGCGTCTCGGGCGGCGAGATAATCGTTGACGGTAACTATATGCACGCCTTCTCCTGTCAATGCGTTAAGGTATGCGGGAAGCGTTGCGACGAGCGTTTTGCCTTCGCCGGTTTTCATTTCCGCGACTCTGCCCTGATGCAGACAAATACCGCCGATAATCTGCACTTTGTAGTGCTTCATTCCGAGGACTCTCATAGCCGCTTCGCGAGCGACGGCGAACGTGTCGTATAAAATATCGTCGGTGGTTTCGCCGTTATTTAGCCTGTTTTTAAGCTTGTCGGTCTGACCGCGAAGTTCCGCATCGGACATCGACTTATACTTGTCTTCGAGAGCCAGAACGCTGTCTGCCATCTTGTCAAGCTTGCGAAGGTTTCTTCTCGCTTCGCCGCCGAGAATATATCTGAATAATCCCATATTTTTCTCCTTGCCCTGTTTTATAGTGTTCCCGATCGCGAAGATCGGTGATATATCCGGGTTAATATTTATCTTTCGGAGGAACGCTTGCCACCGTCAGCAAAGATACGGTGCGCGCTCCCGCCTTTTTAAGTTTTACGGCAATCGCTTCCGCCGTAGAACCCGTCGTGGTCACGTCGTCTACGATAAGCAGATTCTTACCGGCTACAGCCGATTTGTCGGTAACCGCAAACGCGTCCGTAAGGTTTTGCTTACGGCGTTCCGCCGAAAGCCCCGCCTGTCTTTTCGTTTCCCGCTTTTTAAAAAGAACGTCTGAAACGGGAACGTTAATTCTTTCCGAAAGCTTGTTTGCGAGAATTTCCGTCTGATTATATCCGCGGCGACGCAAGTCTTTTTTCGTCATAGGAACGAAAACGAGCGCGTCCGCATTAAAACCGTTCTTGAAATACGCCGCGGAAAGATATTCCGCAAAAATTCCGAGCAAATATCTCGCGTTGTCGTATTTTGCTTTTCTTATAAGCGTGTTTACGGGTTTTTCGTAATTGAAAACGCTTCTCGCCTTATCGGTCGCGGTAAGCCTGTTTTTGCAGGTAGAACAATAATTTTCGTTTGCGACGGTTTGCCTTCCGCAATGCTCGCATATCGCGCCTTGTATAAACGGAAGAGATTTTTTACATTTACCGCAAAAATATTCCCCGTCGAATATTTCCTTTCCGCACGAAACGCACCGCCATCGCGGCTGATAAAATATCTTTTCTAAAAGCTTGCCGACAGACTTAAACAACTTCATCAACCGAGATACTTTTTAAGATCCGCGGCCTTATCCGTCTGTTCCCACGAAAACTCTTTTCTTCCGAAGTGTCCGTAAGCGGACGTTGCCGCGTAAACGGGCTTTTTCAGTCCGAGCTTCTTTATAATCGCCGCCGGTCTTAAATCGAATTCTTTAACGATAATGTCTGCGATTTCGCCGTCCGTAAGTTTGCCCGTGCCGAAGGTTTTAGCCATAACGGAAACGGGTTTAGCCACGCCTATAGCGTAAGCAACCTGTATCTGACATTCGTCCGCAAGCCCCGATGCGACAATGTTCTTTGCGATATATCTCGCCATATACGTTGCCGAACGGTCTACCTTTGTAGGATCTTTGCCCGAGAAAGAACCGCCGCCGTGCGGACATTTGCCGCCGTAAGTATCGACGATTATTTTTCTTCCCGTAAGTCCCGAATCCCCCGCAGGACCGCCTATCTCGAATCTTCCCGTCGGGTTTATGAAATACTTGGTGTTTTCGTCTAAATATTCGCGCGGCAACACCTCGTCTATAACGTATTTTTTAAGGTCTTCTCTCAATTTTTCCGTCGTGACCTTATCGTCGTGCTGAGAAGAAAGAACCACCGCTTCTATGCGTTTAGGCGAGCCGTTTTCGTATTCTACCGTCACCTGACCCTTTCCGTCGGGACGAAGGTACGGAAGTCTGCCGCTCGTTCGCGCTTCTTCGAGTTTTTTGCACATTTTGTGAGCGAGAGTAACGGGGAGCGGCATAAGCTCTTCGGTTTCTCTGCAGGCGTAACCGAACATCATTCCCTGATCGCCCGCGCCCGTTTTATCTAATTCGTCTTCTCTGCCGGTGCCTGCAAGCTCTTCTTTGGCTTCTACGGAATTATCAACCCCGAGCGCGATGTCCGCGCTTTGCGCCTTTAATCTGACGTCTATCTCCGCTCCGCTTGCGGAAAACCCCGCGGCGGCGTCGTTATAACCTATTTCCGATATAACTTTTCTCGCAATCTTTTCCGCGTTCACCGTCGCTTTGGAAGTTATTTCTCCCGTAATCAGCATATAATCGGTAGACGCGACCACTTCGCACGCCACGCGGGAATCGGGATCGCCTTTTAAATATTCGTCTAAAATAGCGTCCGCAACGCTGTCGCAAACCTTATCGGGATGCCCTTTCGTCACGCTTTCGCTGGTAAAATAATTTTTCATTGAGATTTTCCTCGGTGTAAAATACCCGAATATTGTACCACTATTTCACCGTTTATGTCAACGTTTTCCCCCTACTTATCTTTTTTTGAACGGTTAAAAATTTTATTTTCGACTCTTTTCGTTTTATTTCTTTAAAAATTGACTTTGGCGTCAATAAAATTTTCAAAACCCGCGATAAATCGTTGACAAATTTTTTCGACTTACCTATAATAGTCGTAATTGACTTTGGCGTCAATCAAGGAGAATCACAATGAAAATCAAAGCCGACGGAAGCGGCGCGAAGGAATCGCGGAAAAGAGAGTTGGCTATAGCCGGTCTTAAGGTTTTTTGCGAAAAGGGTTTTGACGGCGCAACGATAGAAGACATCGTTAAAAAAGCGGGTTGCAGTCACGGATTGTTTTATCACTATTTTAAAAACAAAAACGAAGTTTTTGACGAAACGATGCGTATTCACCGCGAGAAGAATAACGAGGAAATCGATAAACAGCTTGAAAAGGAAAAAAATTACGTAGAAAAGCTGCGGATCATAATAAACAATATGTTTTACGATCTCAAAAACGACGAGAACTTTGCGTATTTTTATTATTTTTTCGTTTCTCAATGCTTTACGTGCAAAGAGAAAAAGCTTCCCTCGTGCGACGATAAGCAGCCGCCGTCCGAGCCGCCCATCTTGCGGCTTGAAAAATTGTTTGCGGAAGGTCAAGCCGCGGGAGATTTTTCCGATAAACATTCGCCCAAAGACTGCGCGAGACTTTTTATATCGATAATTCAGGGCGCGACGCTCGGCTACGTTATCGCGCCAAAAGAATTGCAGAAGCGTATGACGCTCCCCGACACGGACTTTATACTCGAAATTTTCAGCAAGGAGAGATTAAATGAAAAATAAAAAGAAAAAAGCAGCCGGCTTTATCGCCAACGCGATGGTTCTTAAAAAATCGGTCAGAGAATATAAAAAAGCTTCCGTTCTCGCGCCGATATTCGTTATGGCGGAAGTTGTTTTAGAAGTACTTATCCCGTGGGTGATGACACTTCTGCTCGGCAGAATAAAACAAATCGGCGACGCGGGCGAAACGTCTTTATTATTGCCGGAAATCTTAAAATACGGCGGTATTCTTTTATGTCTTGCGTTAGGCTCGCTCGCGTTCGGCTCGCTGTCGGGCTTATTCTGCGCGAAAGCTTCGAGCGGGTTTGCAAAAAATCTGAGAAAGGATATGTATTATAAGATACAGGACTTTTCTTTCGCCAACATAGATAAATTCTCAACTTCCTCGCTCGTTACGAGGCTTACAACCGACGTAACCAACGTGGAAACGGCGTATATGATGATTATAAGAACAGCCATTCGAGCGCCGTTTATGCTTATTTTCTCCATGGTAATGGCTTTTTCCATAAACGCGAAAATGGCTCTTATCTTTCTTTGCACCTCCCCCGTGCTTGCGATAGGTCTTTTCCTTATTATGACCAAAGCCGTGCCGTTCTTTAACAAGATATTCAAAAAGTACGACGCGATGAACGAATCGGTAGAAGAAAACGTACGCGGAATGCGTGTGGTAAAATCTTACGTAAGAGAAGACTTTGAAAAAGAAAAATTCGGCAAAGCATCCGACAACGTGAGAAAAGACTTCACCAAAGCGGAAAAAATAATCGCCTGGAATATGCCGCTTATGAACTTCTGCATTTATGCGGGACTCATCGCTATTTACGCCATCGGCTCGGCGTTTATCGTCAAATCCAACGAAGAACTTTTAAAACTCACCGAGCTACAGAGCTTTATGACTTACTCTTTCCAGATTCTTATGAGCCTTATGATGCTTTCTACGATAATGGTTATGGTAATAATGAGTACTGCTTCGGCAGAACGTATTTCCGAAGTGTTGAGAGAAGAAAGCACCATCGTTTCGCCCGAAAACGCTTTGACGGAGGTTAAAGACGGAAGCGTGGAATTTAAAAACGTGTCGTTTAAGTATTCCGAAAAAGCCGAAAGGTTCGCGCTCGAAAACGTAAACCTTAAAATAGAAAGCGGCGAAACGATAGGAATAATCGGCGCGACGGGTTCGAGCAAATCCACGCTCGTAAACCTTATTCCCCGCCTTTACGACGTTACCGACGGCGAAGTAACGGTAGGCGGCGTAAACGTTAAAAACTACGATCTGGAAACGCTTCGTAATTCCGTTTCCGTCGTTTTACAGAAGAACGTTTTATTCTCGGGAACAATTAAAGAAAATCTGCGCTGGGGCAACGAAAACGCCTCCGATGACGAAATAGAAGAAGCCGCAAGGCTCGCGCAGGCAGACGAATTCGTTCAGCGTTTTCCCGACAAATACGATACTTACATAGAGCAAGGCGGCGTGAACGTTTCCGGCGGACAAAAACAAAGACTTTGCATCGCGAGAGCTTTGCTTAAAAAGCCTAAAATACTTATTCTCGACGACTCTACTTCCGCCGTCGATACGAAAACCGACGCGCTGATAAGAAAAGCGTTTAAGGATTATATTCCCCAAACGACCAAAATCATAATAGCGCAACGAATCGCTTCCGTTCAGGATTCCGACAAAATCATAATTATGGAAAACGGCGGAATAATCGCCGTCGGAACGCACGAAACGCTCCTTAAAAACAACGATATATATAAAGACCTTTATCACTCGCAGAACAAGGAGGACAAATAATATGCCGAGAATGAGAATGCCTAAATCTTCCGAACACGGCGCGCCGGCAGCCGCTAAAAAAGGCACTATGGGAAGGCTTCTTAAATTATTGTTTTCCCAAAACAAAGTATTGCTTGCAATTATAGTCGTCTGTATTCTGATAAGCGGAATCACGGGCGTTATGTCTTCCGTATTTTTAAGCAACGTTTTAACCAACCTTAACGACGGACTTAATCTTATAAGAAACGGCGGACTTTCACCCGCTTCCGCCTGGGCGCAGGTTTACCCCGTGCTTATTAAAATTCTCGCGATTATGGGTATAGTTTACGCTTCAAGCATAATCGCTTCGTTTACCTATACGCGGCTTATGGCGACGCTCACGCAGAAGTTTTTGCATCAGATAAGAACGGGTATGTTCAACAAGATGCAGTCTTATCCTATCCGCTTTTTCGATACGCACAAAACCGGCGACATAATGAGCGTTTATACCAACGACACGGACGCGCTCCGTCAGCTTGTTTCGCAAAGCATACCGCAAATGATTTCTTCTTCCGTCAGTATAATAACTCTGCTCGTGCTTATGCTTAAGTTCAGCATCTGGCTGCTTATCGTAATCTTTCTCGGCTTGATAGTGATGATGCTCGTTACTCGCATAATAGGCGGCAACAGCGCGAAATTCTTTATGCGCCAGCAGATTTCGCTCGGCAAAGAAGAAGGTTACGTTCAGGAAATGATGCAGGGACAAAAAGTTATAAAAGTTTTCTGCCACGAAGAACAATCCAAAAAAGGCTTTGACGAAAGAAACGATCAGCTTTGCAAAGACGCGACGAGCGCAAACTCGTTTGCTAACGTGCTTATGCCGATTATGGGTAATCTCGGCAACCTGTTGTACGTTCTCGTCGCTTTCGCGGGCGGTCTGCTCGTTGTTCTGGGCGCGAGAAACCTTACCATAACGGGATTACAACCCTATGACCCTGCGGCGTTCCTTATCGTTATTATGTCTTTCCTGCCCATAAGCAAGCAGTTTACGGGGCAGATTTCGCAGTGTTCGCAACAACTTAACTCCATAGTTATGGGACTTGCGGGCGCGTCGAGAATATTCGATCTTATGGACGAACAGCCTGAAAAAGACGACGGATACGTCACGCTCGTTCGTTGCCGCATAGCGGAAGACGGCACGATTACCGAATGCGAAGAACGCACCGGTCGCTGGGCGTGGAAACACCCGCACAAAGCCGACGGCACTATCACCTATACCGAACTTAAAGGCGATATTCAGATGTTTGACGTAGACTTCGGCTACACGCCCGACAAGGTGGTTCTGCACGACGTTTCGCTTTACGCGCACCCGGGGCAGAAGATTGCGTTCGTAGGCGCAACGGGCGCGGGCAAAACAACGATTACAAACCTTATAAACCGTTTTTACGATATAGCGGACGGCAAAATCCGCTACGACGGAATAAACATAAACAAAATAAAGAAAGCGGATTTAAGGCGTTCGCTCGGCATCGTTTTGCAGGACACCAACCTGTTTACCGGAACGGTTATGGAAAACATCCGTTACGGAAGACTTTCCGCTTCGGACGAAGAATGTATCGCGGCGGCAAAGCTCGCGTATGCGGACGATTTTATTCAAAGACTTCCGGAAGGATATAACACGATGCTCACGCAGGACGGCTCAAACCTTTCTCAAGGTCAAAGACAACTTTTATCGATAGCGCGCGCGGCGGTAAAAGACGCGCCCGTTATGATAATGGACGAAGCGACCTCTTCCATCGATACGAGAACGGAAGCTCTCGTTCAGAAAGGCACGGACAGACTTATGGAAGGCAGAACGGTTTTCGTTATCGCCCACAGACTTTCTACCGTACAGAATTCGGACGTTATTATGGTTCTCGAACTCGGAAGAATTATCGAGCGCGGCTCTCACGAACAGCTTATTGCGGAAAAAGGCAAGTATTATCAGCTTTATACGGGGGCTTTCGAGCTTGAATAAACTAAACGAATTTACTTCTCCCTTATGTTCGCTATGCCCCAACGATTGCAAAATCGACAGAAATAAAACCGCGGGAGCGTGCGGCGAAGGGAGCGAAGTTAAAATTGCCAAATATTATTTACATGAATTCGAAGAACCGTGCATTTCGGGCGAAAAAGGCTCCGTCGCGGTCTTCTTTTGCGGCTGTTCTCTGCGTTGCGTGTTTTGTCAGAACTATTCCCTGTCCCGCGCGGAACGCGGCAAAACGATTACCGTAAACGAGCTTGCCGACGTTTTTCGCAAACTCGAAGATATGGGCGCAGCCAACGTAAATCTCGTGACTCCCACGCATTATGCGGATAAAATCGCGGAAGCACTCGATATTTATAAGCCAGGAATTCCGATAGTATACAATACGCACGGATATGAAAAGATCGAAGTACTAAAGCTTTTGGACGATTACGTTGACGTTTATATGCCCGACCTTAAATATTTCTCCCCGTCGGTTTCTATGCGTTACACGGGCAAAAAGGACTATTTTGACGTGGCGATAAAAGCGATTGAATTTATGGCGAACAAACCGCTCGTTTTCTCGGAAGACGGAATGATGAAAAGCGGAACTCTTATAAGGCATCTCGTTCTGCCGCAAAACGTAGAAGACAGCAAAAACGTTCTTTTCGCCCTTTCCGAATCGGGATTAAAAGACAGGGCTTATATCAACGTGATGAGTCAATATACCCCTTTCGGCAATACGGAAGGCTTTCCCGAACTCGGTCGCAAAATCACCAAAAGAGAATACGCTACGGTAATAGATTACGCGATTTCTCTCGGAATAGAAAAAATGTTTTATCAGAAATTTTCTTCCGCAAGCGAAGAATATATCCCGCAATGGGATTTCTGAATCGAAAACTAAGTGCGTATAAAATAGCGAGGCTCGGCAAGAAATCTTGCTGAGCCTCGCTTTTTTATTTGTTTTCGGATTTATTAACCTATCTTTACATCCGCCCACATATCGTTTATGCGTTTGTTGGCTTCCTCGGGGAAATAATTCATTACAACGCAACGACCGATAACGTCTTTATCGGGATATTGTGCGGCAAACTTGCCGTAAGGGTTGCCGTAATTTATTTTATATTCGCCGCTGCCGAAGAAATAACTCAAATCGGAAGAAAGCTTTCCGTCGGCTTCTTCGTAATTTTTCTTGACGTAAGCGAAAACCTCGCTGCCGGCGATAACGCTGACATAACCGATATAATCCATATTTCTTATGGCGTTTTCGGGTTTGCTTAAAAAGTCGATAAATTCTATCGCAGCGTCTTTCATATCCGAACCTTTAGGAATGCACCACCCGTCGAACCAGACGTTAGATCCCTCTTCCGGAACGGAATATTCAAGCGTTACGTCGGATTCTTCCGCCGTATCCATAGCGTAAACCGCGTCGCCGCTCCAGGCAAAATATATGTCGCTGTCGCCTTTGATAATGTCTTCTTTGCCGTCGTCTACTTCGAGCTTTAACGCTGCGTCTTTAAGCGACAGCAACTCTTTTTTAACGGCTTTTACGGTAGCGTCGGAAGTGTCGTTGAAAAGCTCTTTAAGCTTTGCCTGATACGCGCCCGCGTCCGTGAGAGTTTTAGCCGCTTCGAGATCCTTTGCGTAGTGTTTTGCAAGACCTACGAAATACGTATCTCTCACGCTGTCTTTTATGGTGAATTTATGATTATATTTCTGATCCCATAACGCCGACCAAGTCGACATTTCTTCCGCCGATACTTTTGCGGTGTTATATACGAGTCCGAGAGTTCCCCACATATAACCTGCGGCGTAGTCGGACAGACTTTCTCCGTCGCCCCACTTTATATCGGAAAAGGTCTGTTTTATAAAGGGCGAAACGTTCGTATTATAAAAGCCGTCTGCGGGCATCTCGATTTTCTCGAGCATATCCTCTCTCGCCATCTTTTCTATCATATAGTCGGACGGACAAACGAGATCGTAATGACCTTTGCTTATTTTGAGATTATTATACGCGTCCTCGGGAGTCGGGAACGTCGAATATTCCACCTTTACCGTTTTGCCGGTTTTGTCCTGATAATACGTTTCAAAATCTTTTAAAAGCGCTTCGTCTATATAATCGTCGCAATTATATATTCTCAACACGTCTTTGTCTCCGCAACCGACGGTTACGGTTACGGAAAACAGCGTTATGGCGGCAAGAAGCGCGCTGACAAAAATTTTACCTTTTTTCATTTTTCTTTTTCTCCTGTTATTTTATAGTCAAAGAATTTTCTTTTTTCTTTCTGAGATTTATCACAAGAACAACCGCAATCATAATCACGAGAAGCACCGAAGATAATGCGCGAAGCTCCGCAAGATATGCGTTTTTAGGCTTCTTTATCGCGCCGAAAACATACGTGCTTATCGACTCGAAAGAAGCGGGCTTTGTATAAGCCGTTATCATATAATCGTCAAGAGACAGCGTTATCGCGAGCATAAAGCCCGAAAATACGCCCGGCAATATTTCCGGCAGAACAACTTTAATAAGGGCCTGCGCGGGCGTTGCGCCGAGATCCAAAGCGGCTTCGTAAAGGCTGCCGTCCATTTGCTTTAATTTAGGAAGCACCGACAACACCACGAACGGCGCGCACAGCACGACGTGCCCTATCAGAAGCGCCGCGTAGCTTTTGCCTATGGCAAATATAGAAAACACGAGCGCAAGCGAAATCGCAGTTACTATTTCAGCGTTGATGACCGGAATCTGCGAAGCCGCTTTGACCGACTTTCCCAACCACTTTTTGTTATAGAATATTCCTATCGCGCCGAGCGTTCCCAAAACGGTGGAAATCGCCGCGGCTATTATCGCAAGCAAGAAGGTATCGATAAAAATACTTCTCATTTTTTCTATAGTGAAAAGCCGTTTGTAGTTGTCGAAGGTAAAGCCGTTCCACACGCCTATCGTTTTCGCCGAAGTAAAGCTGTATAAGAACAGCACGAGTATCGGCGCGTAAACGAACAGAAGAATCAACGTTAAATAAACGAAAGATACTATTTTTCCCGTTTTTTTCATAAGTTGCTCCCCCTTGCGTCTTCCGTTTTGGAAAAGCCGCCCATCGCGAGCGTTACCGCAAACATTATTACAAGCAATACCAAAGCCACCACTGAACCGTAATGCCAGTTATTGCCCGAACCGAACCACAATTCGATAAGCTTGCCTATAATCGTCACTTTGCCGTTGCCGAACGTGTCGCTTATAACGTAACAGCTCATAGACGGCAAAAACACCATCGTTACGCCGCTTATTATTCCGGGCATAGACAAAGGAAGCGTTACTTTCGTAAACACCTTCCACCCGTTTGCACCGAGATCCAAAGCGGCTTCTTCTAAACTTTTGTCCATTTTTATAAGAGTGGTATAAAGCGGAAGAATCATAAACGGCAGATAGTCGTATACCATACCGAGCACCGTGTTGAAATAATTATACTTTCCCATAATGCCTAAAAGGGATAAAAGTTCTTTTAACGCCATCGCTCTTAATACGAAATTTATCCACATAGGCATAACGAACAACAACAAAAGAATCATTCTTCTGTGCGATTTTATTCGCGACAAAACGTACGCCGCGGGATAAGCGAGAAGCAAACATATCGCAGTGGTTATTATCCCCAAAAGCATACTCGAAAACAAGTTCTTTATCGACGCGCCGGAACTGAAAAACCAAACGAAGTTTTCAAACGAAAACCCGCCCGTTTTGGACGTGAACGCGTAGTATACGATAAGCAATAGCGGAAACACCACGAATAACAACAAAAATATTCCGTAAGGAATGCACAGCTGTCCGCGCGAAAAAGCGAAAACCGATCTGCGGCGTTTTTTCACGCTTTCTTCGGCGGTTTTAACGGAAGCTTCTTCTTTCATCTCTTGACCTCCGCTTTAAGCGTAAGCTTTATCTTGTCTTTGGGTATTATCACGCTTACTCTGTCGTTGACGTTCCAGGTGTCTTCGGTATCGAAAACGTAATCTTCTTCGTTTTCGTCGGTACGAACGATAAGCTGATAGTGGTCGCCTTTATATATTATGGATATGATGTTGCCTATCGCGCCGCCCGCGTTTTCATCGTCGGAAATTTCTATATCTTTTAACCCTACTTCTACGTTTACGTCAACGTCGGTAAGATCGATTCTCTCGCCGTCTTTGGTTATGAGATAACCTTCTTCGTTCATAATCGAACCGGGGTAAAGCTTTGTTACGTCACACTCGAATTCGCCGTCGCCGAAGCATACGGTGTTGTTCTTTGTGATATATCCCTCGTATTTGTTGGACGAGAATTCTTTCGCCATTATATGAATATCGTCGGGCTTGATGAAAATACTGACTTTTTCTCCGACTTTTCTTTCTATCGTATCCTGTATTACCACTTCCGATTTTCCTACGAGCATAACCATTTCGTAGTGTATACCCTTGAAAATGGAACTGATAATCTTGCCTTTTACCTGTCCTTTGTCTTCGTCCATAAGGAACACGTCCTCGGGGCGAACCACTACGTCTACCTTTTCGTTCAGCGCGAAATCGTCTACGCAATCGAACGCGTGGTTTATAAATCTGACCTTCTTATCGCCGACCATCGTGCCGCTGAATATATTGCTTTCTCCTATAAAGTCCGCGACGAACGAATTTTTGGGTTCGTTGTAAATATCGGTAGGCGTGCCGATCTGCTGAATCACCCCGTCTTTCATAACCACTATCGTATCGCTCATAGTGAGAGCTTCTTCCTGGTCGTGGGTTACGTAAATAAAAGTAAGACCGAGTTTTCTGTGCATCTCTTTCAGCTCGAGCTGCATATCCTTGCGCATTTTAAGGTCGAGCGCGCCGAGCGGTTCGTCTAAAAGCAAAATTTCGGGTTCGTTCACGAGCGCGCGGGCAATCGCAACCCTTTGCTGCTGTCCGCCGGATAACGTCGTAACGCTGCGTTTCTCAAAACCCTCGAGGTCAACCATTTTAAGAGCCTTCCCGACTTTTTCCGCAATCACGCTTTTCGAAAGTCTTACCTCTTTTTCTACCTCTCTGCCCTTTTTATCCTTACACACGGTTTTAACCTTTTTAAGCTTAAGACCGAATGCAATGTTTTCGGCAACGTTTAAGTGCGGAAATAGCGCGTATCTCTGAAAGACGGTGTTAATAGGTCGTTTATTCG
This sequence comes from uncultured Eubacteriales bacterium, assembly GCA_905210545.1. GTDB lineage: Bacteria > Bacillota > Clostridia > Christensenellales > Borkfalkiaceae > UBA1259. Next base: position 33,138 of record CAJLXC010000004.1, read on the forward strand.
GCGGCAAAGCCGTTATGTCCTTGCCGTTTAAAAGAATTTCGCCCGAAGTGGGTTTATCAAAGCCCGCTATCATTCTGAGCGTTGTGGTTTTTCCGCAACCGGACGGACCTAAAAAAGTAACGAATTCACCGCGGCGGACGTATAAATCGATACCGTCTACGGCGACGACTCCGTCTTCGAATTTACGGGAAACGCCCTTTAATTCTATAATCTTTTCTTTTTTGTTTTCTGCCATCGTCTTTTCCTCTTTTGGTGGTATTGTCATTTTTCTCTTTTTTAAAACGTCGGCGGTGACGATACCCAGATAAATTCCGCTTCTTTATCGGTTTTATTTATTATAGCGTGCGCTTTTTCGCTGGAATAATAAAAACTTTCGCCTTTTTTAACTTTTATCCGCCGCTTGCCGAGCGCGACCGTTATCTCGCCCTTTAACACGTAACCGAACTCTTCTCCTTCGTGCGGAACGTCCTCGTCTGTAGAAGAATTCGGTTTAAGCTTCATATATACTGGCTCCATCGCGTTTTTCTGCGCGTTGGGAACTAACCAGTTAAGAACGTAAGCGTTCGTTTCTTTTTCGATAAATTCGTTCTTTCCGAAAGAAATTTTTTCTTCCGACTCGCCGTCGTCGGAAAAAAACTCTTTAAGCGTCGTCCCTAACGCGGAAAGTATATCGATAAGCGTCGCTATAGAAGGGCTGGTCAACTCGTTTTCGAGCTGAGAAATATACCCTTTCGTCAGTTCGCAACGGTCGGCAAGCTCTTCTTGCGTAAGCCCGCAGGAAAGCCTCAGCTCCTTTATCTTTTCTCCTATGACCATTCTTCCTCCGTTTACAGCTCGGTTTAGAGATTTCTAACAAAAAGTTTAATAAATCTAAACCGAAACAACGCATATATTATATGTAATAGAAGATTAGTTGTCAACAGAATTAAAGGCGTATTTAAAATTTTTTTTAAAGTAACGGCTAATGCCGATAAAATATACTATACAAAACGAAAAACAAGAGTAAAAAATAAATTATTTTTAAAATTCACGTTAAAACGCTTGTAAAAAAAAGACGAATTTGATAAAATAAATAAGCTTGATTACATAGGGGCGTCGCCAAGCGGTAAGGCTACGGACTCTGACTCCGTCATTGCGTTGGTTCGAATCCAGCCGCCCCTGCCAAACGAAAAACCACTTGCCTTTGCAAGTGGTTTTTTTTGTTTGCGTACGGGGTGAGCGATGAGAACCAAAGGTTCGGACGCCTTTGACAGGCTTTTTCATGACGGGCATAGTCCTGCGTACCGCTACCCGTCGTTCCGACGATTAAAGCGTGCAACTGACTTGTCGTTATTACTTCAACGCTTCCGCCCTTTTTCTCCGCGCCGATGACGATACCGTCCGTTTTTTCCTCTGCCGATTTATAGTCGTAAACCTGAAATTCTTTGAGTTTTTTTAGCCTTTTCACCGACAGCCATTCGGTATCTTCCAAGTCGTTTTCGTTAAGAGCGATGTTCTGCGCGTCTACCCGATACATCATAAGATACCCTATGAGTATCAAGCCGTTCGCCACGCCGACGGAAAGCCAATAGTTTTTGTAGCTTAATATCTCGCCTATGCTTTTCCCGCCGAGCGAAAACAGATACATAACGAGTACAGCTACAAAGGCGAAGAGTATTCCCCAAAACAGAAGTTTGAGTTTATTCTTTTTTCTCTTTTTGTGCCTTGTTATATCTTTTCTGTTCAATCTTTATAGTTCACCTCCTTGTATTCTCCGTTTTCTCTTTTACGCTGTTCTTCCATTTCTTTTTCAATATCCTGCAAGCGGTGCGAAAAATCTCTTTCCAAGAGTTCGCTTTCGC
>CAJLXC010000005.1 GCA_905210545.1 uncultured Eubacteriales bacterium
ACTTAAAACAGGAGAATATATCAATGGCAAAACTTAACGCGCAACGCAGACAGGAATTAAAAATCAAATTCGATTATAACAATATGATGTCCGATTTTATAGGAGAAGAACAGGGCTTTTCTTCAAAAGATTTGGCGGACAATAAAAAAATAGCCGAAGCGGCGCATAAACGCGTTGCCGAGAATCGCGGTAAAGGTATGATGGGGTGGACGGAACTTCCCTATAATCAGAAAGAAATAGTAAACGATATTATGGCAACGGCGAAAATAATAAGAAAAAAATTCGATAATTTCGTGGTTTTAGGCATAGGCGGTTCTGCCTTGGGGCCGACGGCGGTTTTTCAGGCGCTTTGCCATTTAAGGCACAACGAGTTGCCTGCAAGAAAGAGAAAAGCTCCTAAACTATACGTGGAAGACAACGTTGACCCTGAGAGAATGGCGTCTCTTCTTGACGTTCTCGACTTGAATAAAACCGTTTTCAACGTTATCACGAAAAGCGGAGCTACCAGCGAAACGATGTCGCAATATCTCATAATAATGGATTTGCTTAAAAAGAAATTCGGCGATAAGGCAAAAGAACATATGATTGCCACTACCTCCGCAAAAAAAGGTAATCTGATCAAAATCGCACAGGAAGAAGGCTTAAAAACGTTTTATATTCCCGACGGAGTCGGCGGAAGATTTTCCGAATTATGTCCCGTAGGTTTGCTTCCCGCCGCCGTTCTCGGAATCGATATTAAGGTGATGTTAGAAGGCGCGGCGTTTATGGATAAAATATGCAAGAGCAAAGATTACAGAAAAAATCCCGCGCTTGTCGCCGCGTTATTGCAATTTATGTCAATGAAAAAAGGCAAAAACATTTCAGTTATGATGCCTTATAGCGACGGTTTGCGTTACGTCGCCGACTGGTATTGTCAGCTTTGGGGCGAGAGCTTGGGAAAAGCCGTCGATTTAGACGGTAATACCGTATATGCGGGACAAACGCCCGTAAAAGCGTTGGGGGTAACCGATCAGCATTCACAGATTCAATTATACCGCGAGGGACCGTTCGACAAGGTTATCACTTTAATAGCGGTAGATAATTTCCGCGCCGAGGTGACTATAAGCGAAGGTTGTGAAAACATACCCGACGTAAATTTCCTTTGCAACCATACTATGAACGAGCTTATAAATTCGGAGCGTAAAGCAACCGAATACGCTTTAACAACTGCCAACAGACCGAATTGCACTATAACCGTTCCCGAAATCAACGCTTTTACCATCGGCGAATTGTTGTATATGTTCGAGCTTGAAACAGCTTATACCGGAGCGATGCTCAACGTTGATACCTTTAATCAGCCCGGCGTGGAAGGCGGCAAAAACGCTACTTACGCGCTTTTCGGAAGAAAAGGATACGAAGAAACTAAAAAAGAAATGGATAACGCTCCCGCTAAAAAGCAAGAATATATTTGCTGAGAGATTTTAATGTGATAAAAAAGCAAGAAACAATAAAAGAAGAAAATTTACCCGTTTATTTATTTCATCAGGGAACATATTACAGGGCATATGACTTTATGGGCGCGCATTTCGACGAGGTTGACGGACAGAAAGGCGTAATCTTCCGCACTTGGGCGCCTAAAGCGGAAAACGTTTCCGTCGTGGGAGATTTCAACGACTGGAATGCTTTTTCGTTGCCTATGAAGCGTATAAGCGAAGGCGGAATTTACGAAGCATTCGCTCCCGGCGTAAAAGAATATTCAAACTATAAATACGCCGTTACGAGTTGCGGCAAGACGGTCTTAAAAGCCGATCCTTATGCGTTTCATTCCGAAACGCCGCCCGCAACCGCGTCAAAAATATATTCTTTAGACGGTTATACGTGGGGAGACGATGAATTTATCTCCTCGCGATCTAAGCCTTACGATAAACCCGTTAATATTTACGAAGTAAATCTCGCGTCTTGGAAAAAACACGAAAACGGAGATTATTATACTTATCGGGAATTAGCCGACGAGTTGGTTGATTACGTAATCGAAACGGGATATACGCATATAGAGCTTATGCCCGTTTCAGAATATCCGTTCGACGGTTCCTGGGGATATCAGATTACCGGGTACTACGCGGTTTCTTCGAGATTCGGCACGCCGAAAGATTTTATGTTCTTTATCGACCGTTGCCATCAAAAAGGAATATCGGTAATTATCGACTGGGTTCCTGCGCATTTCCCCAAAGACAAACACGGACTTTTTGAGTTTGACGGCTATCCTTGTTATGAAAATCAAGGCTGGGACAGAAAAGAGCATAAGGTTTGGGGTACGAGAATTTTCGATCTCGGCAGAAACGAGGTACAATGTTTTCTTATTTCAAACGCTATGTATTTTTTTGAAAAATTCCATATCGACGGTTTAAGAGTAGACGCGGTCGCGTCTATGCTGTATCTCGATTACGATAAAAAACCCGGCGAATGGATACCGAATGAAAACGGCGGCAATTATAATCTTCAAGCCATAGCTTTTTTAAGAAAACTAAACAGCGTTGTTTTTAAAGAATTTCCGTTCGCTCTGATGATTGCGGAAGAGTCGACGGCTTTTCCTTTGATCACAAAGCCGGTAGACGTGGGCGGATTAGGTTTCAATTTCAAATGGAATATGGGTTGGATGAACGACAGCCTTTCTTATATGCAAACAGATCCGTATTTCCGTTCGGGTTCGCATAATAAACTTACTTTTTCGATGTATTATGCGTTCAGCGAGAACTACGTTTTACCGATTTCTCACGACGAAGTCGTCCATGGTAAAAAATCTTTACTCGATAAAATGCCGGGCGATATACCCGAAAAATTCGCGAATTTAAGAGCTTTCATGACGTTTATGTTTGCCCATCCCGGCAAAAAACTTAATTTTATGGGCAACGAATTCGGTCAATTTAAAGAGTGGGATTATAAAAGCTCCGTCGAATTTTTTATGTTAAAATTTGAAAATCATAAAAAACTATGGATTTTCAATAAAACTCTTAACGATATTTATAAAAATTCAAGTCCATTATATAAAATAGAAGATTCCTGGGACGGTTTTCAATGGATTTCCGCCGACGAAAAAGATAATAACGTTATTTCTTTTATACGAAAAGACGATTGCGGAAAGCAGATTGTCGTTATAATAAACTTTTCGGGAAACCTTTATCGAAAATACAGGCTCGGCGTCGAAAAAGGCGAATATCGCCTTATATTAAACACCGACGAGAAAAAATACGGCGGTAACGGAACGTTAAAAGGTAAAACGTTCAGAACCGTTAAGAGAAAAGCTCACGGCAGAAACGATTCGATTTCGTTCGATTTACCTAAGTTTACGGGGTTATATTTTGAGAAAATTTAAGTTGTAAGGAGCAACTCTATATGATAAGAAAAAAGAAATGTATTGCAATGTTGTTGGCGGGCGGTCAGGGAAGCCGTTTATATGCCTTGACTAACAATATCGCAAAACCGGCAGTTTCATTCGGAGGAAAATACAGGATTATCGATTTTCCTCTTTCAAACTGCGTTAATTCGGGTATTGATACCGTCGGCGTATTGACGCAGTATCAACCGCTTGTTTTAAACGATTATATCGGCAACGGACAACCTTGGGATTTAGACAGGACTTTCGGCGGGGTACATATACTTTCGCCGTATCAGGCAAAACACTCGTCTGACTGGTATAAAGGCACTGCTAACGCAATTTATCAGAACATTCATTTTATAAAACAATTCGACCCGGATTACGTTTTGGTTTTATCAGGGGATCATATTTATAAAATGAATTATTCTACGATGCTCAATTATCATATTTTAAATGAGGCAGATTGCACGATTGCGGCTATAAACGTTCCTGTCGAAGAAGCCTCGAGATTCGGTATTCTCAACACAAAGCCGGACGGGGAAATATATGAATTCGAAGAAAAGCCTGAAAAACCAAAATCTACGCTTGCTTCTATGGGAATTTATATTTTTTCCGCAAAAAAGCTTTACAGGTATTTAGAAGAAGACAACAACGACCCCGAATCTTCAAACGATTTCGGAAAAGACGTCTTGCCTAAAATGCTTGCGGCGGGAGAGAAGATGATGGCTTACGAATTTAAGGGATACTGGAAAGACGTCGGCACGATCGATTCTCTTTACGAAGCGAATATGGATTTGCTGGGCGATAAACCGAAATTTGACGTTTCGGATACGTCCTGGAAAATTCAGTCGAGAAGCCCGCTTGCGCCGCCGCAATATATCGGAAACGAAGCAAAAGTCGTAAACAGTATAATTATGTCCGGTTGCGAAATTTACGGGACAGTCGAAAACTCCGTGCTTGCAAGCGATATTGTAATCGGTAAGAATGTTGTGGTGAAAAACAGTATAATTATGTCTGACACAACAATAAATGAAGGTGCAAAAATCGAGTATGCGATAATAGACGAAAAAATAACGGTCGGTAAAAACGCCGTAATCGGCGAGCCGGAATCGTCCGGAAAAGGTATCGCCGTTCTCGGTCGGGAAATTACCGTAGAAGACGGAGCAACGGTCGAAGGCGGCAAAATAATAGATAAAAACGTTTATAAGGGAGAAAAATAATTATGAGAGCGGTCGGAATAATTTTTTCAAACATACACGATAATAACGTACCCGAACTTGCAAGAATAAGAACTCTCGGTTCTATACCGTTCGGCGGCAGATACAGGCTTATTGATTTTCCCTTGTCAAATATGGTTAATTCCGGAATCGATACCGTCGGGATAATAACCAAAAACAATTATCAGTCTTTGATGGATCACGTAGGAAGCGGAAAAGACTGGGATCTTGCGAGAAAAGACGGCGGCGTAATTATTTTGCCGCCTTTCGGAGATTCTGCCAGCAACTCTTTATATAACTCTCGTCTGGAAGCGCTTAAAGGAATTACGAATTTTCTTTTCAGAGCCGATGAAGAATACGTCGTTATGACCGATTGCGATTCCGTTTGCCGCTTAGATTACAGCGAGATAATGGAGTATCATATTAAAAATCGCGCAGATATTACTCTCGTTTATAAAAAAAGAGGTGCGGAAGCCGGAGAAGATAAAGAAACGACTTTCGATTTGACCGGCAACCGTATAACGGGATTGAATTATAAAACTCACTTAACCGAAAAACCCGATAACGTTTTTATGAACGTTTTTGTTTTGAAAAGAACTTTGCTTCAAAACATCGTTATGGACAGTATCGCGCATAACAAAAATCATTTTATGGCGGAAGTAGTAGCTTCTAATTTGAAATCGATGAATATTATAGGCTACGAATATAAAGGGTTTTTTGCGGGCATCAAGTCTTTACAGGCTTATTACGAAAGCAATCTCGCTCTGCTCGATCCGAAAGTCAAAGCAGAAGTTTTCGGCGACAGAAGCGTTTTTACGAAAATAAGAGATTCCGCGCCGACCAGATTCGGAAATGCCGCCGTAGTTAAAAATTCTTTGATTGCGGACGGTTGTTCGATCGAGGGGGAAGTCGAAAACAGCGTGATATTCAGAAACGTAAAAGTCGGCAGGGGTTCGGTTGTTAAAAACAGTATAGTTATGCAAAACACCGTTTTAGGAGAAAATTGTACGCTGAACTGTATAATTACCGATAAAAACGTAACCATAACCGATAGAAAAACACTTTCGGGTTGCGATAATCACCCGTTCTATATCGGTAAAGGAATAATGATTTAAGGGGGAAAGCAAAATGAAAAATTCTAACACGGAATCGGTTAAAAAAACTAAAACAACGGTAAAAACAGGTAAACTTCCCGAAATAAGCGTAAAAATAAAAAAGAAAATAGTGTTTCTCGGCTCAGAAGCCGCGCCTTTCGTTGCGACAGGCGGACTTGCAGACGTTTTAGGTTCTTTGCCTAAGGCTCTTGCCAAAAAAAACACTCTCGATATAAGCGTGATTTTGCCGCTTTACGGGAATATTCCGGACGAATATAAAAGCCGTTTCCGCTTTATAACGAACTTTAACGTATCCGTCGGTTGGCGTTGGCAGTATGCGGGCGTTTTCGCTTACGAGTACGAAGGGGTAAAATTCTATTTTATCGACAACGAATATTACTTTAAAAGAGACGGCAGCATTTACGGATTTTATGACGATGGGGAAAGATTTGCTTTCTTCTCACGCGCGGCTCTCGACACTATCGCGAGATTGAATATCTATCCCGACGTTCTTCATTGTAACGACTGGCAAACGGCGGCTTCCGCCATATACCTTAAAGGAATGTATTACGGAGACGAAAATTTCCGCAGAATCAAAACCGTTTTCACTATTCATAACATAGAATATCAAGGCGTTTTCGGAATGGATACTTTCGCGAGTTTATTCGGTTTTTCGGATAACGTCAGACAATTCGTAGAATTTGACGGAAATATAAATCTTATGAAAGGCGCGATAGAAATGACCGATACCGTAAGTACCGTCAGCCCGACGTATGCGGAAGAAATAAAAAATGCGTATTTCGCACATGGATTACAGGATATAATCAATCGTAACGCTTACAAACTTCGCGGAATATTAAACGGTATAGACGTGGATTATTATAACCCGGAAACAGATAAGTTTTTGTTTGCGAACTATTCGTTGAACGATTTATCGGGAAAAGCCGTTTGCAAGCGTAATTTACAAAAAATGTTAGGATTGCCGGAAAGACCGGACGTACCCGTAATAGCGGTTATATCAAGACTTGTATCTCATAAAGGACTTGATTTGATAAAAGCCGTTGCGTACAGCCTGTTATCTCAGGACGTTCAGCTGATAGTGCTCGGTAAAGGCGAAATTTCTTATGAAAACTTTTTTAACAATCTTGCAGGCTCATATAAGGGAAAATGCGTTGCGGTCATCGCATACAATCAGGATCTTTCGAGAAAAATTTATTCTGGCGCAGATATATTTTTGATGCCGTCTAAAACCGAGCCTTGCGGACTGTCGCAGATGATTGCGAGCCGTTACGGCACGGTTCCCGTAGTAAGAGAAACGGGCGGTCTTAACGATAGTATTAAAGCTTATACCGGCAAATGCGGTAACGGATTTACGTTCCGCGATTACAACGCGCACGATATGCTTTACGTTATCGACGAAGCCATAAGAACATATAAAGACAAATCGGCTTGGAGAGACGTGCAAAAACGCGCTATGGAAACTGATTTTTCCTGGAATGTTCAAGCAGATAAATACGAAGATATGTATAACGAAAGATAAAAGAGTTATAACGACATTTTAACAGGAGAATTATTTTAAATCAATGAAACAAATCAACGAAAAAGAAGCCGGACAGCTGATAAAAAACAAACTTTCTAATTATTTTGCGGTTTCTCCGTCGGAAGCAACGAAAGAACAGGTGTATAAAGCTGTTGCAATGTGCGTTCGCGACATCTTGCTGGAAAAACGCAGCGCGTTCAATAAAAAATACAGAGCGCAGGGCGGCAAAAGAGTCTATTACCTTTGCATGGAGTTTTTGCTCGGACAATCGCTGAAAAACAATACTTATAATCTTAATATTCAAACTTCGTTCAACGACGCGTTGAAAAAAGAGTTCGGACTTACATTAGAAGATTTGTATGATGAAGAACCCGATGCCGGTCTCGGCAACGGCGGTCTCGGCAGACTTGCGGCGTGTTTTATGGATTCGCTTGCCACACTCGATTATCCTGCAATGGGCTATTCCATACGATACGAATACGGTTTATTTAAACAAAAAATCGTAGACGGGTGGCAAACGGAACTTCCCGATATCTGGTTGCCCGGCGGGGAAGTCTGGCTTACTCAACGTTTAGATAAAACTTATAAAGTTAAATTTGACGGATTTATCAGGGAAAACTGGACCGAAAACGGTCTTAAAATAGAACACGCAGACGCAAAAGAAGTCGAAGCCGTGGCTTACGATATGATGATTTCAGGCAAAGACGGAGATGCCGTTTCTATTTTAAGATTGTGGAAAACTCAAAATATAAATAAATTCGATATGAAAACCTTCTCGCAGGGCGATTATATGCGCAGCATGCAGGAAGACAACGAAGCCGAACTGATATCCAAAGTTCTTTATCCGTCAGACAACCACTTCGAGGGCAAGTCTTTAAGATTAAAACAGCAATATCTTTTAGTTTCGGCTGCTCTTCAGGATATTATTTCGGATCATAAAAAGAGATACGGTTCTCTCGATTCCTTACCGGAAAAAGCCGCTATCCACATAAACGATACGCACCCCGCGTTATGTATTCCCGAGCTTATGCGTATTCTGATAGACGAGAACGGTTATTCCTGGGAAAAGGCTTGGGATATAGTAACTAAAACCGTAGCCTATACAAACCATACCGTAATGAGCGAAGCTCTTGAAAAATGGAACGAAGATCTGATTGAAAGACGTCTGCCCAGAATTTATTCCATTCTTAAAGAAATAAATCAAAGATTTTGCGCCGAAATGTGGAATTTATTCCCCGGCAACTGGGATAAAATAGACAGAATGAGCATTTTTTCTCACGGTCAGGTTAAAATGGCTAATTTAAGCGTCGTTGCCTCGCATTCCGTAAACGGCGTATCTTCGCTTCATAGCGAGATAATAAAAACAAGTGTTTTTAAAGATTTTTACGACGCTTACCCGCAAAAATTTACCAACGTTACTAACGGTATCGCGCACAGAAGATGGCTGTGTCAATCCAACCCCGAATTATCCGCTTTAATTTCGGATTGTATCGGAGACGATTTTGTTCTCGACGCGGCGCGTTTGTCCGAATTCAAAAAATTCGGTTCGGATATGACCGTTCTCAACAGGCTGAATGAAATTAAGAGCATTAAAAAAAATCAGTTTTGCGATTATGCGAAAAAGAAACAAGGCGTTATAATAGATCCGAATTCTATTTTCGACGTTCAGGCAAAGCGAATGCATGAATATAAACGTCAGCTTATGAACGCTCTTTATATAATATCTTTATACAACGAACTGCTTGAAAATCCGAATAAAGATATGACGCCTAAAACGTTTATTTTCGGAGCGAAAGCCGCACCGGGGTATTATTTCGCAAAACAGATAATAAAACTTATTTGCGCGCTTTCCGAAGACATAAAGAAGCATCCGGAGATCAATAAAAAGCTGAACGTCGTTTATATGGAAGACTATTGCGTTTCTATGGCAGAAAAGCTTATGCCCGCGACCGAAATATCGGAACAGATTTCGCAGGCAGGCAAAGAGGCGAGCGGAACGGGCAATATGAAATTTATGATAAACGGCGCGCTTACGATAGGAACGCTTGACGGGGCAAACGTAGAAATGCTCGAAGCGTGCGGCAAGGATAATATATTTATTTTCGGACTTACGGCGGAAGAAGTTGACAGACTTTGGACGCATGGTTATAATTCGACCGTTTATTATGCCGACAATAAAAAGTTAGAAGGGGTTATAACCGCTCTCAATAAAGGCTTTAACGGTCAGTCGTTTGCGGATATATCGCATTATCTTTTAACGGGTAGTCCCGTTGCAGACCCTTATATGTGTCTTGCCGATTTCGGAGCGTTCTGCGAAATTCATTCCGTAGTCGATAAACTTTATCTCGATAAAACCGCATGGGCAAAGAAATCTCTTAATAATATTGCGGCGTCGGGAATTTTCTCCGCAGACAGAGCGATTAAAGAATATGCCGACAGAATCTGGAATCTTAAAAGAATAAAATAATACGGTAGATAATTTGAATAAAGAGTATTATAATCCGCTTGATAAGTTTTATAAAAGCATCACGGGCGCAATTCCCGAATGCCGGGAGATAACGTTCAGAGTCAACTTGCTTGGCTCTGTCGTTTTCGTTTACGAAAACGACAAAAGCGGTGAGATAAAAAGCGTTCCGATGAAAAATAACGGCAGTTATTCGGAGTGTTCGGTTTCTTTTGCAGACGGTTTATACTGGTATTATTTCAAATTGCCGGACGACAGGTATATTACCGAAAAAGACTTAAACGGAATAATAACGCAAAACGTAGAACGCAAATTTCAATTAACGGTTTATTCGGCGGATTTTTCCGTTCCGGAATGGATAAAGGGGGGAATCATTTATCAGATTTTTCCCGATAGGTTTTATTCCTCGAGAAAAAATCTCGAAAAAGCCGGAGATCGGAAAATACATCGCGATTTAACGGAGAATCCGGAGTTTTTACCTGATGTAAGCGGAAAGGTTAAAAACGATGACTTTTTCGGCGGGGATTTAGAAGGTATAACTCAAAAATTAACTTATCTTAATGAATTAGGCGTTTCGGCAATATATCTTAATCCCGTTTTCGAAGCGTATTCCAACCACAGATACGATACGGGCGATTACTTAAAAATCGACAGATTTCTCGGTTCTGAAAAAGATTTGATCGATTTAATAAATACGGCGGATAAATACGGAATAAAGATTATCCTTGACGGCGTTTTTAATCATACCGGAGACGACAGCGTTTATTTCAATAAATACGGAAAATATAAAGAACTCGGAGCGTATCAAAGCAGAGATTCGGTTTACTACGGGTGGTATAAGTTTATACGTTATCCCGATTTATACGAGTCCTGGTGGGGCATTGACGTGTTGCCCGCAATAAATAAGGATAATCTTTCGTTTACGGATTTTATTGCCGGAGAAAACGGAGTATTAGAAAAATACCTTAAATCGGGCGTTTACGGTTGGAGACTTGACGTCGTCGACGAGTTGCCTGCGTCATTCGTCAAAAAAATAAGAAGTCGGATAAAACAGATAAATCCCGACGCAGTTATCATAGGAGAAGTTTGGGAAGACGCTTCAAATAAAATTTCATACGGTGTAAGGAGAGAGTATTTTCAAGGCAAAGAGTTGGATTCCGTTATGAATTACCCGTTAAAAAAGGCGATTTTAAATTTTGTCAAAACGGGGCAAACGAATCTGTTTATAAAAACTATTAAAGAACAAACGGACCACTATCCTAAAATCGCGCTCGACGCGCTTATGAATATCCTTGCAACCCATGACACCTTTCGTCTTTTATCCGCGCTTGCAGACAGGGTCGTTACGGGAAAATCTAAAACCGAAATGAGCGAAATTAAATTAACTACTGCCGAAATCGACGTTGCGGTATCGAGAGTTAAAGCGGCGGTATTATTGCAATATACGGTATACGGCGTTCCGAGCATTTACTACGGCGACGAAGCCGGTATGCAAGGTTATTCCGATCCGTTAAACAGAAAATTTTTCGAATGGGGAAATATTAACGAAGTTATAAGAAATTTCTTCGTCAAAATCGGTGAAATACGCAATACTTATTCGTGTTTTGCGCGCGGGGAATTGAACGTTTTATATTACGATAAAGAGTGCGTTGTATATTCAAGAACCGACGAACAATCGGAAATATTAGTCGCGTTAAACTGCGGACAAAATCAAAGAATAATTAAATTTGACGGGGAGCTTTGCGAATTGATATCGGGAAAGAAATATTCCGGTATCGTAACGTTAAATCATTACGAATTCGGAATTTATAAAAAAAATATATAATTTCCCTTATAAAATCGTTGACAACTGTTTTTTTTAGTGATATTATATGGATAACTTAATCAAAAACCGATGAGGTAAAGTAGTAAGCTTTTGAACGTTATACAGAGAAGTCGCGGTCGGTGCAAGCGATTGACGGGAGATTGACGAATGGATTACCGAGGGCAAAAGCGAATTTCAGTAGCTTTTGACGCAATAAGCCGAGCGTTAAAGCGGCAGGGTATGATAGTACCCGAAACGAGGTAAAACTTTATTGTTTTATGAAAATGGGTGGCAACACGGATAGATTCGTCCCGTACGAAATTTATCTGTGCTTTTTTTTTTATTTAAAAACAGGAGGTAGTAAAAAATGAATAAAAATATTCCCACAAAAATTTATCTGACAGAACAAGAGTTGCCAAAACAATGGTATAATATGAATGCTATACTGCCCGAAAAGCATCAGCCGGCACTCAATCCCGCAACTCTGAAACCGTGCACGTTAAGCGATTTTGAAAACGTTTTTTGTACCGAGCTTGCAAAACAAGAATTTAACGTTACGGACGAATATATCGATATTCCCGATGAGATTCGCGATTTTTACAGAATGGTTCGCCCGTCTCCGCTTACTAGAGCATATTATCTCGAACGAGCGTTGGATACGCCTGCCGAAATATATTATAAATTCGAAGGAAATAATACTTCAGGTTCTCACAAACTCAATTCGGCGATAGCGCAAGCATATTACGCTAAAAAGCAAGGATTAAAGCATCTGACCACAGAGACCGGAGCGGGACAATGGGGAACCGCGCTTTCTATGGCGTGCGCGTTTTTCGGTTTGGATCTTACCGTATATATGGTAAAATGCTCTTCGGAGCAAAAACCTTTCCGAAAAGCCGTTATGGAAACTTACGGTGCAAACGTTATTCCGAGTCCGTCGGATACCACCGAAGTGGGAAGAAAAATTCTTGCCGAATTTCCGGGAACGGGCGGTTCTTTAGGCTGCGCCGTTTCTGAAGCGGTCGAAAAAGCCGTTAATACCCCCGATTGCAAATATGTTTTAGGCAGCGTACTCGATCACGTTATTTTACATCAGTCGATAATCGGTTTAGAAACCAAAACCGCGCTTGAAAAATACGATATAGAGCCCGATATTCTGATCAGCTGTATCGGCGGGGGTTCTAATTTCGGCGGATTTATTTCTCCGTTTATAAAAGATAAGATCAGCGGTAAGGCAAATTATAAAATTTTAGCCGTAGAACCCGCGTCTTGCCCGTCGCTTACTCGAGGAAAATACGTATATGATTTCGGAGATACGGGCAAAATCACCCCGCTTATGAAAATGTATACTTTAGGTAACGGTTTTATGCCGTCTAAAAACCATGCGGGCGGATTGAGATATCACGGTATGAATCCGATAATTTCCAAGTTGTATCACGACAAGTACATCGAAGCCGTATCGGTAGAACAGACTTCTGTTTTTGACGCGGCGGTTAAGTTTGCTAAAACAGAAGGAATTCTCCCTGCGCCGGAATCTTCTCATTCTATAAAAGTTGCGATAGACGAAGCGTTAAAATGTAAAAAGACGGGCGAAAAGAAAAAAATTGTTTTCTGTCTTACCGGAACGGGTTATTTCGATTTGAAAGCTTATATGGAATTTAATAATAAAACGATGTCCGACTATATTCCTACAGACGCGGAATTGAACGAAAGCTTTAAATCAATTCCCGATATTCCGCAAAACAAGTGAAAATCGAGCTTATTTACTTGATTTATATCGAAAAATGTTATATACTGTAAATAGAAAAGTATGGAGGAAATATCTATGATAACGGCAGAAAAAATAAAAGAGTTGATTGCCAAACAATTAAATAAACCCGTTTCGGAAATAACCGATGAGAAAGAGGTTGTTAAAGATCTTGGCGCAGATTCTTTGGACGTTGTTGAAATGCTTATGAATTTCGAAGAAGAATTCGATATTTCGGTTCCTGAATCAGAAGCGGTCAAAATAAAAACCGTAGGCGATATAATCAAGCTTATCAACAAAAAACAGTAATTATTAAGAAAAAAAACGGCGGATGAAATTTTCATCTGCCGTTTTTTAATTTAATTTCAGTCGTGCCGCTGTTTAATTTTTTTAGGCTCTTTGAACTTTATCTTAGAACAGATTTTTTGTATCGTAGCCCATAAAAGAGAATTCGCCATAACTATGGTAATCACAAGCAAAATGTGATGCCAATATGTTTTCAGCGGATACAATTTAACCAGGCTTAGCTGTTTAAATCCGTAAGTTACCGAGAAACAAGTAATTCCTAAAAGAACCGCCAAAGTAGAACAATATAAGATAGTCCTGTATTTATTTAAAGGGAGCGATATTTCGTAAAGAGATACCATTCCGGAAAAAGTAATCGCATAAACCGCCATGGTCGAATAGACGTCGTTGTCAAACGTTCCCAGCGTTAATCTGAAAATCTCGATCGTTGCCGCACTTAAAAACATAAGTATCGCGCTCGGTAGAGATTTTCCCATAACCACGCTGATAAATTTTCCTTCGATTCTTGCGCTGTTAGGTTGTAACGACAGAAAGAAAGAGGGAATACCTATAACGAAAATTTCTAATAAATTCATCTGGTTAAGCTGGAACGGATAAGATTTAATATGCGGCAGAACCAAACTGAACAACGCTACCAGAATAGTGAAAATCGTTTTCATAAGATAGAGTGACGCCGAGCTTTGAACGTTATTTATAACTCTTCTTCCTTCATAAACGATTTTAGGCATAGAATTAAAGTTATTATCCATCAAAACGATGTGCGAAATGCTTTTTACCGCATCGCTTCCCGCCGCAACCGTTATGGCGCAGTCCGCTTCTTTCAGGGCAAGAATATCGTTTACGCCGTCTCCCGTCATAGCGGTGACGTGTCCCGCGCATTTCATCGCCTTAACGAGAATCGCTTTCTGATCGGGGGAAACTCTGCCGAAAACCGTATATTTATTAGCGACTTCAAAAACCTCGTTGTTTGTCAGCCCTTCAAGACTTATATATTTGTCTGCATTATCGATTCCGACTCTTTTAGAGACTTCTGCAACCGTAATAGGGTTATCTCCCGAAATTACTTTTACATCTACGCCGTTCTTTTTAAACCATTTTATCGTTTCGATTGCGTCTTCGCGAATGTTGTCGACGATTAAAATCAAAGAATACGGCATAAAGTTATCGGGAATTTCGTCGTTGACGATATTTTTATCGCTTCGCGCAAGAAGCAATACTCTGTAACCTAACCCTGCGTATTGTTCAGTCAAAGGTTTTATTTCGTTGTATACGTCGTTTGACAGAACGTATTCCGGCGCGCCGAGAGCAAAAGTTCCAACGCCTTCAAAACTTACGGCAGATAGTTTTCTTATGGAGTTAAACGGAAGCGTCGCGACCGATTTAAAGTCCGAATTCTGACCGAAATAATTATATAAAGCAATGGCGGTTTGATTGTTGTCTTTAAGATAACCGAGCATAGAACCGATAACACGTTCGGTTTTTACCGCATCGTCTGAGGCGGTAAGGGGAACAACTTCTTTTACCGTCATTCTGCCGTCCGTAATAGTTCCGGTTTTATCGAAGCACACCGTATCAACGCGGGCAAGCATTTCAAGAGAATAAAGATCCTGAACAAGCGTATTATGCTTGGAAAGCTTTATGATACCGACAGCCAAAGCAAGACTTGTTAATAACATCAATCCGGAAGGTATCATCCCGATAATTACGGCTGACGTTCTTAATATTGCGTCTTCTATGGGGGAATCGGTTATTACGGTTGATTTTATAAAAAACATCGCGCCGATAGGTATTATGATAAAACCTAAAATCTTGATTATGAGTTTTAACGACCCTATCAATTCAGAGTGCGGTTTTTTATATTTTCGCGCTTTTGCCGCTAATCTCGATACGTAGTTGTGTTTGCCGACCTTTATGGCTTTGGCGTAACAATTTCCGCTCGTTATATAGCTTCCAGCAAACAAATCGTCGCCATCGCCTTTTTTTATAGGGACGGATTCGCCCGTCAAAAGCGATTCGTTCACTTCAACGTTGCCTTGTAAAATTCTGCAATCCGTCGGTATCTGATTTCCTAACCCCAAAACCACAATGTCGTCTAAAACAATATCTTTAGAAAAAACGTCCTTGACGACTCCGTTTCTTACGACTTTGCTGTGTTTTCCCGAAACGAGAGATAATCGGTCTACGCAAATTTTCGCTCTGCATTCCTGAATTATTCCGATTAAAATATTTATAAGATAAACGATTACGAAAACGTAATTCATTATATCCGCATCGACAAGAACAAGTCCGATGAATACAATCAATCCGAGAAGATTAAACAGGGTAAAAACGTTGCCCACGAAAATACTCAGAAAGGATTTTGAGTATTTTTTTTCAACGGCGTTGGTTTTTTTGTTTTCGATTCTCTCTTTTACCTGTTCTGCGGATAACCCTTCCGTAACGGAAGGGTTATAACGTTCGATTGCGGTGACGTGTTTTTTCTTGAAAAGGCTCATCATTTTTTATTCTTAAAATTTAATAAAATATCGTTCTCGATTTATACGATTATGTTTATGAGTCGGTTAGGTACTATAATAAGTTTCTTTATCGTTTTTCCGTTAAGCTCCGATTTTAATTTTTCGTCGTTGTAAATATAATCTCTTACCGTATTTTCATCGCAGGAAGAGGGGATCATAAGCTTGGTTTTCATTTTGCTGTTAATCTGAACAGCCACTTCGACTTCGTCGAGAATGAGTGCCGCTTCGTCGCACACAGGGAATTCGCAGGTGAAAACCGAGTTTTTATTTCCTAACATTTCGTGTATTTCTTCCGCAAAGTGAGGAGCGCAAGGTGCAAGAAGCAATACAAATTTATTAAAACACTCTCTCAAAAGCTTATCGTTCTTCTGACCGGTTAATCCGTCGTATTTATATATAGCGTTAAGCAATTCCATAAGCCTTGCAACCGCCGTATTAAACGAGAAAGAATTAAGATCTCTGTCAACGCATTTTATAGCGAAATTAGTTGCATATAAAAGTTCTTTTTCGTCTTTTCCGATTTCAGAATACGCTCCCGCCGTGGTTTCGAGAAGTTTGTTGCACAGCCTTTCGATTCTGTCGAGAAATTTTGTTATCGCTTTAATTCCGTCGTCGTTCCAGGGACCGCCTTCGGTATAAGAAAAACCAAACATAAGATAAAGTCTTAAGACGTCCGACCCGTATTTCTGAACGTAGGGGTCGGGGGCGATAATGTTGCCTTTTGATTTGCTCATACGCATTCCGTCAGGACCGAGAATAACGCCTTGATGCACAAGCGATTTGAACGGTTCGTCAAATTTAAGATATCCCATATCTCTTAACGCCTTGGTTATAAACCTTGCGTAAAGCAAATGCATACAAGCGTGTTCTGCTCCGCCGACGTATTTATCGACGGGCAGCATTTTATTTATAATTTCCGGATCGAACGGCTCTTTGGCGTTGTGCGCGTCGGGATATCTTAAATAATACCAGCTGGAACAAACGAAAGTATCGAGAGTGTCCGGATCTCTGTGCGCAGGTCCGCCGCAAACGGGACAAGTGGTTTCCATAAAGCCTTTATGTTTGGCAAGAGGAGATTCTCCGTCGGGTTTAAATTCTACGTCATACGGCAGTTTAACGGGTAAATCTTCATAGGGGACGGGAACTGCGCCGCACTTTTCGCAGTGTATAACGGGAATCGGCGCGCCCCAGTAACGCTGGCGCGAAACGAGCCAGTCTCTTAATCTGTAGTTGGTTTTATGTTCGCCTTTACCGACTTTTGCAAGAGCGTTAAGAATTGCTTTACGGGCTTCTTCGCTTTTCATTCCGTCGTAACCCGGGCTGTTGACGATAATTCCGTCCTCAACGAACGGAAGAGCGTCTTCGCAATTGACGCCCTTTACCACGCGGGTAATAGGGAGGTCGTATTTTTTTGCAAAGGCAAAATCTCTCTCGTCGTGAGCGGGAACACCCATAACCGCGCCGGTGCCGTAAGAATACAAAACGTAATCGGCGGCAAAAATGGGTACGGGTTTGTTGTTTATGGGGTTGATTGCATTATGTCCTATATATACGCCAGTTTTCTCTCTCGTGGTAGAAAGTCTGTCTATTTCGTTCGTCTTGGAAGTTGCGAGTATATATTCTTCGACGGCGGCTTTTTGCTTTTCCGAAGTCAGCTTTTTAACGAGCGGATGTTCGGGGGCGAGAACAACGTAAGAAACGCCGAATAAAGTATCCGCGCGAGTCGTAAATACCTTGAATTTATCGCCGCTTTCACAAGTAAACTCGATTTCTCCGCCGGTAGATTTTCCGATCCAGTTTTTTTGCATCAGTTTTGTTTTTTCGGGCCAGTCGAGATCTTTAAGACCTTGTAAAAGCTCTTCCGCATAGTCGGTTATCTTAAAAAACCACTGCGTTAAATCTTTTTTTACCACGGTAGAACCGCAACGCTCGCAGCAACCGTTTACGACTTGTTCGTTTGCAAGAACGGTTTTACAGGAAGGACACCAGTTTACGGGAGCTTCTTTTCTGTAAGCTAAACCTTTTTCGTAAAGTTTAAGAAACAACCATTGAGTCCATTTATAATAGTCCTCTTCGCAGGTTTTGATTTCGGCAGACCAGTCGAAAAGCGCACCCATCTCTCTGAGCGTTTCTTCCATATTGGCAATATTTTTTTCGGTGGAATCTTTGGGGTGTACGCCGGTTTTTATCGCATAGTTTTCGGCAGGCAAGCCGAATGCGTCAAAACCCATAGGCTGAAAAACTTCGAAGCCCTTCATTTTTTTATATCTGACAAAGCTGTCGGTAGGTCCGTAATTAAACCAGTGTCCTAAATGGAGTTTGGCGGCGGAAGGATAAGAAAACATTTCAAGACAATAATATTTCTTTCCGATATTCTTAGGGTTGAATTTAGCAAGTTTATCTTTTTCCCATCTGTCTTGCCATTTTTTTTCTACTTTTTTTAAGTCCATAAAAGTTTTAAGCCTCCGTAAGTCTAAATAAAACTACAAAATATTATATAACATTATAAATACGAAGTCAAGCGTTAAACCCGTTGTCAACGATATACGTCGTATTCGGGTAAAATTTTTTTAATGTTTGTTTTTTATATTTACAAAGACCGATAAAAATGTTATACTATATTAAAAATCGGGAGGGCAAGGAATGCTTAAAAATCCTTTTTACAATATATCGGAAGCCGAGAAGCTTTTTCCGCTTCTTTACGGCGCGGCGGCAGACGGACAGAAAGAGAGATACGAAAACGCTTTTGCGAAATATAAGACCGTTTTCTCGGAAGACAAAGCGTATATTGCTTCTTCGAGCGGACGAGTAGAAATTATAGGCAATCACACCGATCACAACGGGGGTAAAGTAATTTCGGGAGCAATAAATCTCGATACGCTTGCTTTTTTTCTTCCTGCCGATGACGGAATCATCAGAATCGTCAGCGAGGGTTATAAAGACATAGTCGTAAACTTAAACGAAAAACAAAATTATAAAAAAGGAACGTCGTTCGCGCTCGTTTGCGGAATAGCTGACTGGTTTAAAAAACACGATTTTCACGTCGGCGGGTTTAAAGCTTTCTTTACGAGCAACGTATGCGGCGGCGCAGGTATTTCAAGCTCCGCGTCGTTTGAAGTTCTCGTCTCGGAGATTCTTAATTTTTTATATAACGACGATAAAATGACCGCCGAGCAAAAAACCTTGGCTTCGCAGTATTCCGAAAACGTTTTCTTCGGAAAACCCTGCGGTTTATTAGATCAGGCGGCTATAGCATACGGCGGATTGAAAAAACTTGATTTTTCGGAGAAAAATCGAATAAAAGTCACGAAAATCGATAACGATTTATCGGATTACTCTTTGATTTTAATAAATACGGGCGGCAGCCACGCCGATCTGACGGACGAATACGCTTCTATTCCCGAAGAAATGTTTTCCGTGGCTAAAGCAATGGGTAAAACGCGACTCTCGGAAATGTCCGAAAAAGAATTTTTTGAAAGACTTCCTTTATATCGCGACAAACTTTCCGACAGAGCCGTTTGCAGGGCGATTCATTTTTATCAGGAAAATGCCAGAGTGGATCGTGCCGAGGCGAGCCTTAACAATAACGACTACGAAAATTTCCTTTCTGCGATTAACGAATCGGGGATCAGTTCTTTGTGGAAATTACAAAACTGCTTTGTCGCGGGTTCAAAAGAACAACCTATCCCTAAAGCGCTTGCGATTACGGGTTCGTTTGTTAAAAACGGCGCAAACAGGGTTCACGGCGGCGGCTTTGCGGGATGTATTCTTAATATCGTTAAAAATGAAGAAGTTAAAGACTTCGTTTCTTGCGCAGAAAGATTTTTCGATAAAAATTCCGTTATGGTTCTGCATATCAGACCTGTTGGCGCAATTGTTTTATAAAATAAAGCGATTTAAGCTGTTTTTATGTTAGACATAATAAATAATTCCGGTAGGTTTTTAGAAAAATGACTGATATTTACAACAATCCTTTGATAACACGATACTCTTCCCGCGAGATGGCTGAAAATTTTTCCGACGATAAAAAATTCAGATTATGGCGCAAGCTATGGATCGCGCTTGCGGAAAGCGAAAAAGAACTCGGACTCAATATAACGGAAGAACAAATAAACGATTTAAAAAAATACGAAAACGATATAAATTATTCCGTTGCGGAAGCATTTGAAAAGGAAGTTCGGCACGACGTTATGTCTCACGTTAAAGCATACGGCGCTCAAGCCGTAAAAGCCGCGGGAATAATTCATTTAGGCGCGACGAGCTGTTTTGTAACGGACAACGCGGAAATAATCGTTATAGATAACGCTCTCGATATAATTACGGCAAAGCTCGTAAACGTAATCGACAACCTAAAAAAATTCGCTTTAAAATACAAAGACATGCCGACGCTCGGATTTACACACCTTCAACCGGCTCAATTGACAACGGTAGGCAAAAGGGCTGCATTATGGTTGCAGGATTTAATTCTGGACGTGAACTCTCTTGAATTTCTTAAATCCTCTTTAAAACTCAGAGGGGTTAAAGGAACGACCGGCACGCAGGCAAGTTTTATGGATTTATTCGATAACGACGAGAATAAGGTTAAGAATCTTGAAAAACTCGTTGTCGAAAAAATGGGATATAAGAATCGGGTTTACGGCGTCACGGGGCAAACGTATCCAAGAAAATTCGATTACAACGTTTTGTCCGTTTTATCGCAGATAGCGCAAAGCGCGTATAGGTTTGCAAACGACGTAAGACTGTTGCAAAGCATGAAAGAAATAGAAGAGCCCTTCGAGAAAAATCAGATAGGTTCTTCGGCAATGGCGTATAAGCGTAATCCTATGAGAAGCGAAAGGCTTTGTTCTCTTGCGAGATACGTTATGACGCTGCCTGCGAATTGCGCGTTCACGGCTTCGACTCAATGGTTTGAAAGGACGTTAGACGATTCGGCTAATAAACGTATCGTTATAGCTCAGGCTTTTCTTGCCATAGACGGCGTTTTAAGATTGTATATGAACATAACGGAAAACCTTGTCGTATACGAAAAAGTCATAGAAAAACACGTGAATGAAGAGTTGCCTTTTATGGCGACCGAAAACATTATAATGGAATGCGTTAAAGCCGGGGGCGACAGACAGGTTTTGCACGAAGGAATTCGCATAAATTCAATGAAAGCCGCCGATAACGTGAAGAAATTCGGAAAACAAAACAATTTAATAGAATTGATTTCGGAAGATCCGTTATTTAGCGCGGTAAAAGACAGGCTTAACGACGTTCTCGATCCTTACAAATATACGGGCAGGGCGGCATCTCAGGTAGAAGAATACGTAAATACGGAAGTAAATCCCGTTCTTTTAAGATATAAAAATTATTTAGGATTAAAAGGCGAGATTACGGTTTGACGAATAATTTATTTTATATAGCACAAAAAAATAAATGTGTTTTTAATATATAGAATTAAATTCATTTGCTTTTTTTGACGTTATGTTGTAATATTTTACCATATAAAGGGTTTCCTTATAAAGTAAAGAGGTTTTTATGGATAAAGTAATTCCGGTTGTTGTCATTAAAGACGTAAAAGACACCGTTCCTACGCTTAAAGCGTTAAAAGACGGCGGCATAAACTGTGCAGAAATAACTTTCAGAACGGCTTGCGCCGCAGAAGCTATTGCCATAGGCGTTAAAGAATTTCCCGATATGAATATAGGCGCGGGTACGGTCATCAATTTAGAACAGGCTTAAAAAGCCGTCGACGATAGCAAGAAAAAAAGGGTTGCCGGATTTTTCGGCAGCTCTTTTTCTTTTTTTGCAAAACGAAACCTATGTTTTTATTGACAAATGAAAGGAAAAATTATATAATTAAAACGTAAAGGTGAAAAGTATTATGTTTGCATATTTTTATTATTATGAATATTATTTGAATTTCAACACAATTCCGATATAATATTGCGGTTATAATAAAAAGCAAATCATTTTATTGACATTATTGAAATTTCAGCCGCCTCACTTAAGGGCGGCTTTTTTACGGAGAAAAAATGTTCTGGGATTATTTGATTTTAGTAATTTACGCACTCGGTATGGTTGCCATAGCAATTTATACCAAAAACCGTTCTAAATCAGTAAACGACTTTCTTCTTGCGGGAGAAAAAGGACTTAACGGTTGGATGACTGCGTTTGCCTACGGTACGACATATTTTTCCGCCGTGATTTTTATAGGTTATGCAGGGAAATTCGGTTCTCAATACGGGCTTGCATCCGTATGGATAGGTATAGGAAACGCCGTGCTCGGCTCTCTTTTGGCTTGGCTGTTAATGGCAAAACGCACGAAAAACATGACTCAGAGACTTCAGGCGAAAACGATGCCGGAATTCTTCGAAAAACGATACGGAAGTAAATCTCTTAAAATCGTTTCGGCGATTATAATTTTCATCTTTCTTATCCCGTATTCCGCGTCCGTTTATAACGGGTTATCAAGCCTGTTTGAAATCGTTTTCGGCATTCCCGGCTGGATTATTATGATTGCTCTTGCCGTCATAACCGCCTTATATCTCTTTTTCGGCGGATATTTTGCAACCGCGCTGTCCGATTTCATTCAAGGAATAATAATGCTTATAGGCGTTTTCTTGATGGTGTTTTGTTTTATGAACAGCAATCAGGTAAGTTGGGACATATCCAAGCTCGTTCATGACGTTGAAAAAACGTGGTTCACTTTCGGCTCGTCCGATAAAGGGATTTACGGAAGCACGGTTTCTCTTATTTCTCTGATTCTTTTAACGTCCGTCGGCGTGTACGGACTTCCGCAAACCGTACATAAATATTACGCGATAAGAAATAAAAAAGCCATATCGCAAGGAACGATAATAAGCACGCTTTTCGCGTTCATTATAGGTTTCGGAGCATACTTTGTAGGAAGTCTCTCGGGGCTTTTTCCGGAAGTTTCGGGCGTTTCGTCCGATCGCATCGTTCCCGAAATGCTGAAAATCGTTATACCCTCCGGTCTTATGGGCGTTATTGCCGTTTTAATTCTTTCGGCAAGCATGTCCACGCTTTCGTCGGTATCGTTAACAAGCGCGTCGGTGGTTGCGGTCGATCTTTATAAGGGAGGAATCAACAAAGAAGCCGCCGATAAAAAAGTCAATCGTTTAATGAGAATTTTATGTCTTGTTTTTATAGCGATTTCTTTAACGCTTGCCGTTCTCAACGAGAAATTCAATATATCGGCGATAGCTTATCTTATGGGATTATCCTGGGGAACTTTATCAGGATGTTTTACCGGTCCTTTCGTGTTGGGTCTTTTATCTAAAAAGGTGTCAAAACCGGCTGTCTGGTCATCGATAATAAGTTCGCTTGTTTTAACGGTCGGACTAACGTTGTTTTTCGGTTACGACATTAACGGATATTCCTGTTCTCTCGGCACGGCGATAAAAAGCGGAATCGGCTGTTCGCCTCTCGTCGGAGTTATTTGCATAGCGTTCTCGGTTTTGATTACGGTTTCGGTCAGTTTGTTTACCAAAGCGCCCGATAACGAAATAATTTACGAAGCGTTTGAGAAAAAGATTGAAAACGCAATAGAATAGTGATAAAATAAATATAGAGGAATAATTTATGATCTGGTCCAAAGAGGAAACTCTTAAAAGAAGCGAAATTGAGGAAATTCAACTTAATCGTCTGAAAGAAACTGTCCGCAGGGTATACGATAACGTAGCGCCGTACAGAAAAAAGATGGACGACGCAGGCGTAAAACCCGAACACATAAAAACCCTGAAAGATTTGAGTTTGTTGCCGTTTGTTACCAAAACCGATATGAGAGATAATTATCCGTTCGGTTTGTTTGCCGTACCTAAAGAGCAGCTTTTAAGAATTCACGCGTCGAGCGGCACGACGGGAAAGCCTACCGTCGTGGGATATACCCGCAACGATATGAAAAACTGGACGGAATGCGTTTCGAGAATAGCCTGTATGGGCGGAGCGACGGAAAAAGACGTCGCGCAGATTTGCTTCGGATACGGAATGTTTACGGGGGCGTTGGGTCTTCATTACGGACTTGAAAACATAGGCGCAACGATTATTCCGTCTTCTACGGGAAACTCGGAAAAACAAATTATGTATATGAAAGATTTCGGCACAACGCTTCTCGTCGCAACGCCGTCTTATGCGTTAAGGCTTGCGGAAGTTGCAAGAGAAACGGGTATCGATCCTTCAAAAGATTTAAATGTAAAAATAGGCTTGTTCGGCAGCGAACTTTTAACCGACGCAATGCGTGCGGAAGCTCATAAAGTATGGGGAGACGATATGATAATAACCTCTAACTACGGTATGAGCGAGCTTATGGGACCCGGCGTTTCCGGCGAATGCGAAGAACTCTGCGGAATGCATATAAACGAAGACTTTTTTATTCCCGAAATCATCGACCCGCAAACGGGTAAAGTCCTTCCCGAAGGCGAAAAAGGCGAGCTTGTTATTACTTGCATCAAAAAAGAAGGAATACCTTTGATTCGTTACAGAACGAAAGATATTACGCGGTTGTTTTACGAACCATGTAAATGCGGCAGAACGTTTGCGAGAATGCAAAACCTTTCCGGCAGGAGCGACGATATGCTTAAAATCCGCGGTGTAAACGTTTTCCCCGGTCAGATAGAAGAAGTGATACTTTCGTTTAACGAGTTAGGTCCGCATTACGAAATCATTGTTGAAAGAGACGGGTATTCCGATAAACTTACCGTTAGAGTCGAACTCGTAAAAAACACGGATTCTTATGCCGAACTTGACGCTCTTAACAAACGCGTAAGAGGCAAATTACGTATTATGTTAGGACTTGACGCACAGGTTAAACTCGAGTCGCCAAACACTTTGCAAAGATTCGAGGGCAAAGCGAAAAGAATAAAAGATTTAAGGAATTTATGATTATGAGCGAAAAAAAATTGATGCTTGGCAACGAAGCGATAGCGAGAGGCGCGTATGAAGCGGGAGTAAAGGTTTCTTCCGCATATCCGGGAACGCCGTCTACCGAAATAAGCGAATTTCTTTGTAAATACAAAGAAGTTTATTCCGAATGGGCTCCCAACGAAAAAGTTGCCGTAGAAGTTGCCGCAGGCGCTTCTTATGCGGGGGTGAGAAGCCTTGCCTGCATGAAACACGTTGGACTAAACGTCGCAAGCGACCCGGTATATACTTTTTCTTACACGGGCGTAAACGGCGGCTCCGTCATAGTCGTTGCGGATGATCCCGGTCTTGCAAGTTCACAGAACGAACAGGATACGCGTATGATTGCAAGAAGCGCGCATATCCCGCTTATCGAACCTTCAGACAGTCAGGAAGCGAAAGACTTTATAAAATTTGCTTACGAGTTAAGCGAAAAATACGATACTCCGGTTTTTTTCAGAACGACAACCAAGCTGGCTCACTCCCAAAGCCTTGTCGAGCTATCCGAAAGGATTGTTCCGGAAGATAAAACCTACGACAGAGACGTAAAAAAATACGTAATGATGCCGGGTTCGGCAATCGGAAGACACGTTAAGGTCGAAGAGCGAGAAATCAAAATGCAGGAAGACGCATCGTCTTTTCCGATTAACAAAATCGAATATGCGGATAAAAAAATCGGATTTATCACGAGCGGAATACCTTATCAATACGTTAAAGAAGCTTTTCCCGAGGCGAGCGTTTTAAAACTCGGAATAATAAATCCGTTACCCGAAAAACTGATTAGAGACTTCGTTGCAAACGTAGAAACGGTTTACGTCGTAGAAGAACTCGAACCGGTTATAGAAGAACAGATTAAGGCATGGGGATTAAACGTAAAAGGTAAAAGCTGTTTTACGAAACAAGGAGAATACAGCGCAAATCTTCTGTTAAAGTCCGTCAAAGGACAAAATGCAACTTCTTTGCAAAGCGAATCCGTTCCTAATCGACCGCCGATTCTTTGTCCGGGTTGCCCGCACAGAAGCGTTTTTTCGGTTTTAAGCAAGCTTAAAATACATGCTTCGGGCGATATAGGATGCTATACGCTCGGCGCGGTCGCACCGCTTTCCGTAATAGATACCACGCTTTGCATGGGGGCAAGTATTTCTATGCTGCACGGCATAGAAAAGGCGAAAGGAAAAGATTTCATCAAAAACTGGGTAGCGGTAATAGGCGATTCAACGTTTTTACATACGGGAATAAATTCGCTCGTCAATATGGTTTATAATAAAGCTACGGGAACGGTGATAATTCTCGATAACAGAACCACAGGCATGACGGGACATCAGGATCACGCCGCAACGGGCAAAACCTTAAAGGGCGAGAACACCTATGCGATAGATTTTAAATCGTTATGTAAATCGATAGGCGTTCCGAACGTTCTTGAAATCAACGCTTTCGACGTAAACGAATTAGAAAAACAAATAAAAGCGAGCGTAAACGGAAACGAGTTGACGGTTATAATCGCTAAAGCGCCTTGCGCTCTGCTTAAAGGTCAGATTTTTCCTTATAAATGTTTTATCGATGCGGAAAAATGCAAAAAATGTGGAGCTTGTATGAAAATCGGGTGTCCGGCTATTACAAGAACAGCCGATAAAACCGCATTTATAAATCAAAGTTCTTGCAATGGTTGCGGACTTTGCAAAAACTATTGTAAATTCAACGCCATCGGGATTAAGGAGAAATAATTATATGGAAAATCTGAATATAATAATTGTCGGCGTCGGAGGGCAGGGAACTCTTTTGACAAGCAGAATTATAGGCAATACCGCTCAATCTCAGGGTTTTGACGTGAAAATTTCGGAAGTGCACGGAATGGCTCAACGAGGAGGAAGCGTCGTAACTTACGTCAGATTCGGAAATAAAATCGCAGAACCCGTAGTCGAAAAAGGTCACGCCGATATCTTAATCGCATTTGAAAAGTTAGAAGCGTTAAGATACGCGCCTTTTTTGAAGAATGACGGCGTTCTTATAGTAAACGACTGTAAAATAGAACCTATGACCGTCGTTACCGGAGCGGAAAATTATCCCGAAAACATTATAGAAAAATTAAAACAAAATCATAAAGTATACGTTGTCAACGGAGAATGCATCGCCAAAGAACTCGGAAACTCTAAAGTTTTAAACTCGGTTGTTTTGGGGTTTGCGGCAAAGTTCCTGAATTTTCCCGAAGAAGTCTGGATAGATATGTTGAAGAAAACCGTTCCGCCTAAAACCGTGGATATTAACGAGAAAGCTTTTAAAGAAGGATTCAATCAAAAGGTAGATTTATGATTTGGAACGAAACGAAAGAATGTATGAGCAGAGATGAAATGACTGCTCTTCAAAACGCGCGGCTTGTCAAATTAGTTGATTACGTTTACCATAACGTTGAATTTTACAGAAAGAAAATGCAGCGTTTCGGTCTTTTGCCGGGTGATATCAAGGGAACAGAAGATTTAAAATATTTGCCGTTTACCACGAAAGACGATCTGAGAGATAATTATCCGTTCGGGCTTTTTGCCGTACCCAAATCTCAAATTGTCCGCGTGCATGCGTCAAGCGGCACGACGGGTAAAGCCACAGTCGTCGGTTATACCAGACACGATCTCGATATCTGGTCCGAATGCGTAGCAAGGTGCTTTACGATGGCGGGCGTTTCGAAAAACGACGTGATTCAGATAGGTTACGGATACGGACTGTTTACCGGCGGTCTCGGCGCGCACGGCGGCGCGGAAAAGATAGGCGCGATGGTTGTGCCTATGAGTACGGGCAATTCTAAAAAATTGATAAATATGATGCTTGATTTCGGCGTTACGGCAATTGCTTGCACGCCTTCGTACCTTTTGCATATAGCCGAACTTTTAGAAGCCGAGGGTAAAATAAACGATTTGTCGTTAAAAACCGCTATTTGCGGCGCAGAGCCCTGGACCGAAAAGATGCGGCTGGAAATCGAAAATAAACTTCACGTTTCCGCTCACGATATATACGGGCTTTCCGAGGTTATGGGACCGGGCGTTGCGTGCGACTGTAAATTCCATAAAGGCTTGCACGTATGCGAAGACCATTTTTATCCCGAAATCGTTTCATCGGAAACTTTGCAGCCTTTGCCCGACGGAACGACGGGAGAACTTGTTTTTACCACGCTAACCAAAGAGGGGTTGCCGCTTATACGGTACAGGACTAAAGATCTTACGTCAATCGATAAATCGCCCTGTGAATGCGGCAGAACGAGCGCGAGAATAAGCCGTTTCAAAGGCAGGGTAGACGATATGCTTATAATAAGAGGCGTAAACGTTTTCCCAAGTCAGGTAGAAGCCGCTTTGCTTGAAGTTAAAGAACTTTCCCCGCATTATTTGATGGTGGTAGACAGAGTAGATAATCTGGATACGCTTGAAATCCAGGTGGAAATCAAAGAAGAATTCTTTTCCGATGAAATAAAAGGAATCGAATTGCTTACAAAAAAAGTGGCGCACGTGATAAATCAAAATCTCGGCTTAAACGCAAAGATTAAAATCGTCGAACCCAAAACTCTTTTAAGAAACGACGGCAAAACGGTTCACGTTATCGATAATAGAAAAATTTATCAGGAAAATTAAGGAGATTTATTATGATATCAAAACAATTATCTGTTTTTATCGAAAACAGACGCGGAAGATTAGGCGAAGTTTTAGAAGTTCTGAAAAAAAATAAAGTAAATATTTTATCTCTATCGCTTGCCGATACGACCGAATTCGGATTATTAAGACTTATCGTCAACGATCCGGCTCTCGCTGCCGAAAATCTTGTTTCAGAAGGTTTTTCCGCAATGCTCACCGACGTTTTGGTTGTTAAAATCAATCATAAGTCCGGCAGCCTTCAAGGTTTGCTTGAAATTCTTTCCCGCGACGAAATCAACGTTGAATATATGTACGGATTATCGATCGAAGGGGAAAAAGCCACGGTTGTTTTAAAATCTTCCGATCTTGCCGAATCAGACAAAATTCTTAATCAGAACGGATACGAAACTTTATCCATAGAAGAAACGGTCAGGTCGTAATTAAAAAATGCTGATAGATTTTCACACTCACGTTTTTCCCGATAAAATAGCCGAATCTACGATTTCGTTTCTTGCAAAAAATAGCGGAACTCGCGCATATACAGACGGAACTGCCGAAGGATTGATAAAAGAAATGGAAAGGGCAGAAGCCGACGTTTGCGTCACGTTGCCGGTTTTGACGAAAGCTTCGCAATTTGACAGCATATCCCGTTTCGCCATTCAGCTCAACGAAAAATATAAAAATCAAAAAAGAAGGCTGATTTCTTTCGGCGGATTACATCCCGATTGCGATCAAATAAAAGAAAAAATAAAATTTCTTAAAGAAAACGGCATAAAAGGTATAAAAATTCATCCCGATTATCAGGGAACTTTTATCGATGACGAAAAATATTATAAAATCGTTTCGGCGGCAAAAGATTACGATATGATAGTCGTAACTCATGCGGGAGTGGATTACGGCTATAAAGATTGCCCCGTCAGATGCACGCCGGATTTAGTAAAAAAACTATATAAAAGAGTTCCTTATAATAAACTCGTTCTTGCGCATTACGGCGGACATAAAGAATGGAAGGAAGTTTCAGAAGAATTATGCGACCTTGACTGTTATTTCGATACTGCTTTTACTTTTCACGAGATAGAAAAAGACAGATTTATAGAGATACTCGATAAACGCGGCGCAGATAAAGTCCTGTTTGCAACCGATTGTCCGTGGCGCGGAATTAAAGAAGATAAAGAATTGTTGCTATCTTACAATTTAGACAAAAACGTCCTTGACGCGATTTTTTATAAAAACGCCTTAAAGTTACTCGATTTGGAGATGGAATATGAAAATAAATGAACGAGCTTACGCTCTCGGCTGTAAAAAGTCCGTAATAAGAGAGATATTCGAATACAGCAAAACAAGAGCCGCCGAAATCGGTGCGGAAAACGTATTTGATTTTAGTTTGGGAAATCCAAGCGTTAAACCGCCGGAAAAAGTCACCGAAACGATACTCGAGCTGCTGAATAATTCTCCGTCTACGCTTCTTCACGGATACACGTCCGCACAAGGCGACGCGGAAGTAAGAAAAAGCGTCGCGAATCATATTAAAAAAACATTCGGGGTTAAAATAACCGAAAACGAAATCTATATGACGTGCGGCGCGGCGGCGTCTTTAACCATTTCTCTTTGCGCTTTAATGAATAAAGGAGACGAATGTATTGTCTTTGCTCCGTTTTTTACGGAATATAGAGTGTTTATCGAAACAGCGGGGGGCAAAGTCATCGTCTCCGAACCCGATAAAAGCAATTTCCAGATTGATATAGATGATTTTGAAAAAAGAATAAACTCTTCTACAAAAGCCGTTATACTTAATTCGCCTAATAATCCGAGCGGAGTTGTTTATACAGAGGAAACGATAACCGCCGTTTGTGAAATTTTAGAGAAAAAATCTCGCGAATACGGAAATCCGATATATATAATTGCAGACGAACCATACAGAGAACTTGTGTATGACAACGTTAAAGTTCCTTATTTGATGAATTATTATAAAAACGTTTTAGTTTGCTATTCATATTCAAAATCTCTTTCTCTTCCGGGTGAACGCATAGGATATATAGCCGTAAATCCCGAAGCGGACGCTGCAAAAGATATTTATAGCGCAATTTGCGGATCGGGAAGGTTTTTGGGTTACGTTTGTGCGCCCTCTCTTTTCCAGCAGGTTATAAAAAAATGCGTTGATATAAACGTTGACGTAAATTCATATAAGGAAAACAGGGACATTCTTTATAAATCGCTTACCGAATACGGTTTTGAATGTATTAAGCCCGACGGAGCTTTTTATTTATTTGTCAAAAGCCCGGAAAACGACGCTGATTCTTTTTTTGAAAAAGCCAAAAAACACGAAATACTGTTTGTTCCGTGCGACGACTTCGGAATAAAAGGATTTGTCAGAATCGCTTATTGCGTAAGTAAAGATAAAATAATAAATTCCCTTAATGCATTCAAAGCTTTGGCAAAAGAATACGGATTATAATAAAATTTTGAAATAAACATAGCGAAAAACCGTAAAGTTTTCCGCTTTTTTGTATAAATATATGTTTATAACGCAAGCTATAACAGACGGAGAAAAATATGAAAAAAATAAGTCGGCTGTTTTGTTTGTTTTTTACTTTATTATGCGTTGTTTTTGTCGGCGCAAATACCGCAAATGCGGAAAATGACAAAATTTACTTAGGAGGTATGCCGGCAGGTTTTTTCCTTGAAACACGCGGAGCATACGTTGCAGGATTATGTGACGTTATAACCGAAAAAGGATTGCTTTCACCGTCAAAAGACGCGGGAATAGAAGTCGGAGATACTATATTATATATAAATGATAAAGAAATTAACAATGCTAAAGATATTGAAAACGTTGTAAAAAACGATTCCGAAATAAACGTACAAATAGACAGTAACGGAGAAATCAAAAATTATTCCGTTAAACCCGTGCCGGATATGAACAAAAAACCAAAACTCGGCGTTTTTATAAGAGAAGGAATAAACGGAATAGGAACGATAACGTATATAAAAAATAACAGTTTTGCTTCTTTAGGGCATCCCGTGCTGGATAATGACGGAAGTATTTTAAATTTAATAAACGGAAAAATATACGAATGCAATATTACCGGCTTTATCAAAGGCGAAAGGGGTAAACCCGGCGAACTTCGCGGTGTTTTTATCAGAAAAAACGAGAAAGGAACTATTATAAAAAACAATGAATGCGGTGTATACGGAAACTTAAACAAATTAAATAAAGACAATCTGCAGGAAATAGAAGCGGGAGAAGGCGTGCCCGGTAACGCGTATTTTATTACGACAACAGAGGGAAAAACACCGCAAAAATACTCGATTTCAATCGTAAAAGTGGATAAAAACGATAGCGTTAAAAACTTTGTTGTAAAAATAACCGACAGCAAATTACTTGAAACAACAGGCGGAATAGTACAGGGAATGAGCGGAAGCCCTATAATTCAAAACGGTAAACTTGTTGGCGCGATAACTCACGTTTTCGTAAACGACCCGTCAAGAGGTTTTGGAATATCTGTGAATAATATGCTAAAAAACTAATAAATATATAGGTATTTCGGTATAAATTATATCAGACATAATGCATAATTTAATATATATTACAGAAAATATTTTCAAGGAGGTTTTTATGAAGAAAATAATTTCTGTATTTTTTTTGTTTTTAACTTTAATGACAAGTTTAGGAATTTATGGCGTTTCCGCAATAAAAAAAACGTCTGCGGATGAAATTCTTTCTCACAAATGTAAATCTGAAATATTATTAGACGCCGATTCCGGAACGGTTATAAATTCATACAACGAAAAAGAAAGATTGCCGATTGCAAGTATGTGCAAGATTATGACGTTGCTGTTATGCTTCGAGGCGGAACAAATCGGAAATTTTTCTTTCGAAGAAGAAATAACCGTAAGTTCTGAAGCTGCCGGAATGGGCGGTTCACAAGTTTTTCTTGAGGCGGGAGCTAATTATAAAACCGACGAACTCATAAAAAGCATAACCGTTGCTTCGGCTAACGACGCTTGCGTTGCAATGGCTGAAAGATTATGCGGATCCGAATCGGCTTTTGTCGAGAAAATGAACGAGAGAGCAGCCGAACTCGGAATGAACGACACGGTATTCGTAAATTGTACCGGATTACCGAAACAAGGTCAATATTCTTGCGCAAGAGACGTTTCGATTATGTTCGGAGAACTTCTTAAACATCAGGATTATTTTAAGTATTCCGGTATTTGGATGGGCGAAATTTCACACCCGAAAAACAGAGTTACGGAAATATCTAATACTAATAAATTGATCAGGTTTTATAACGGTTGCGACAGCGGCAAAACCGGATATACGAGCGAAGCGGGGCATTGTCTTGCCGCTTCGGCAAAAAGGGACGGAATGAGGCTTATTTGCGTAGTAATTTCCGCGCCTGACAGTAAAACGAGATTTGCGCAAGTTTCGTCTATGTTTAATTACGGATTTGCCAACTATACGAGCAAACTTGTTATCGATAATTCTGCACCGTTAAATATATCGGTTTCAATAGAAGGCGGAAAACAAGATATAGTTTCTGTAATTGCAGAAAATCCCTTATATGTTTTTTCAAAGAAAAACGATAAACGCGCTTTTGAAATAAATTTCAGTCCCAAAGAAAAAGTTAAAGCGCCTATAGAAAAAGGAGAAATTCTGGGGGAATTATCGGTATTCGAAAACGGCATCGAAATAGGTAAAGTGAACGTTTTGGCAAACGAATGCGTTGCTAAAAAGACTTATTTCGACGAGATAAGAGGAATTATAAAAAACTGGGCTTTAATAGGCTGAATTTAAAAAAGAAGGAGTAACAATCGCTCTTTCTTTTTTATTTATAGTCAAAAAGTTGTTCTTATTTATTTTTTTCGGGTGAAAGACTTAAATGAGTGGCGGCATTTTTTCTTACGTCTTCGGTTATGGCTGCATAATGTTTTTTAGTCGTATTCACGTCTTTATGACCAAGACAATCCGCAACGACGTAAATATCTCCGGTTTGTCTGTAAAGATTTGTACCAAAAGTACTTCTTAACTTATGCGGCGTTATTTTTTTTAAGGGAGAAACGATTTTAGCATACTTTTTAACGAGTTCCTGAACCTGCCTTGTTGAAATTCGTCTGTTTTGCAAAGATAAAAACAGGGCAGGCTCGCTTATAACGGCATCGCTTAAATCTTTTCTTAAAAGCATATAATCGGATAAGGCTTTTTTTACTTCGTCGTTATAATATAATACCGCACGATTTCCGCCTTTTCTCGTCACGACAAAACTGTTTGTAACAAAATCAAAATCGTTTATGTTTAACCCGACCAACTCGCTGATTCTTATACCTGTACCTAAAAATAAGGTTATAATTGCAGTATCGCGCGTTTTGGTTAATTTATGATAAGCCGTTTGTCGTTTAGATAAACCGTCTCCGTTTTCAACAACGTATAACATATCTCCGATTTCATCTTTCTTTTCATTCGACTCTAAACGTATAATTTCTTTTTCGTGAATTTTAGGCGTTAATATTTTAGTCGGGGTATTCGCTTTTAACAAGTTTTTATTATAAAAATACTTATAAAAAGCGCGTAGGGCAGACAGTTTTCTCGCTTTACCGGTTTCTGTACAACGTTCTTCTTTCCCGTTTATTGTATAATGATTCAAATAGCTAATAAAGAATTCAAAATCCGAAGGTTGCAACAAATCTAAATCGGACAGTTCGATTTGAAAAGGTTTTTTATCCCTGAAAACCTTGTCGGACAGAAATAAAAAGAAAATACGTAAATCGTATGCATAATTCAATCTGGTCAAAGCAGAAGTTCTCGGTTCGATTCCGATAAAAAAATCAGACACGTAATAAGGCAGGGTTTTAACGATTTCCATACATTTGTCCGATGAAGATATTTCGCGCTTCTCATAATACGACTTGATTTTCATTGTTTTCTCCGAAATTATTTCAAAATTATATGAATAGGGAAACATATTTAACTATGCGCAAAATCATTGTTTTGCGCATAGTTAATAAATTATGTTATTAAAATACCATAAAAATCATAAAACGTCAAGCAAAATATACATTTTTTTTATTTTTTAATTAAGTATT
>CAJLXC010000006.1 GCA_905210545.1 uncultured Eubacteriales bacterium
CCTAAATTCTCTTCCTGATATCCCCATATTAACGTATTATTCTCGGTGGTCAGAAGAAAAGAGGAATCTGAGTTAAAATTTGAAGTTATAATTGTATTTTCAAAAGAATCTATATCAATCTCAACCAGCAATATTCCGATTGGACAAAAATAATTTGTGGGACTGCGAAGAAGCCGTCCGTAGTATATAGAGGTATTGGAAGAAGGATATTTACGCTTATTGGTACGGGTAATAGGATTAGATAAGATACCAGTTCCATTCCCTGCGTATATTTTTTGAAGAAATTCAGGATCAAGAGAATTTATGTGCATAACGTTACTGTAGCCATCATTCCAATATAAAGTGTCACCAGACATTGTCATAAGAGACAGGGATAAAATCATATCATCTGTTCTCATTAATGAATTAATAGAAGGCTGGATTTCCTTTTTTTCGTAAAAGGTCAATTGCTTAGCCTGTCCCTTTTCAAGACAGTTTATAATGGCATTATTGTAATAAACGGATGCAGTGAGGTTATTAAAATAAATTAGCTTCTGATTGATATTGGAGGAAATCAGCTTTAATACCTGAATCTGGGATGTAATTTCAGAGTTAAGCGTATTTTTAGTCTGAGTGCGGTAAAGCAGTAATGCGGTAATTGTCATTGGAATAAGAGCAATAAATAAAATGATGATCAATAATTGTTTTTGTAAAGAAAGTCTTATGTTTTTCACCTGTTGTGTTACCTCATACAGCTTAATGTAGTTCCTTTGTTATTACCTATAATATATAATACTCTGCTGGAAAATAGAATATGGCAAAAAGTGCACCTTTGAAAAAAAGTGGTATTTTATTGCCGAATTTGGAAAAGTAGAATAAAGTCATAAAACAAATCCAGGTACCGGGATATAAAGCAAGATAACTAAGAGAAAAGAAAGATTATGGGAGGTTGCAAAGTATGATGAAAAAAAGAATAGCGAGCTGCATCATGGGAATCATGCTCTTGAGTATGAGCATAGGGATCCTGGGATGCGGAAAAGAAAACAAGGTGCCCGAAGAAGGCAATGACAGTAGTGTGGCTGCAGAAGCTGAAGAAGGCAGTGCTCCTGTTGAACTTGTATATTGGAATCAATGGACACAGGAAGATGAAATTGCATTTTTAGAGAAATATATAGAAGAATACAATAATTCTCAGGACAAGTATCATGTGTCATTTCTGGCTATTCCATTTGAAGAGTATACAACGACAAAGCTTGCGACAGCATTTGCAACAAATGAGGCTCCGGATATTTTTGAGTGCAGTCCGGCAATTATTAACCAGTATCTTGATGCCGGCGTGTGCGAACCGTTGGATGATATTATTACGGATGACATAAAACAGGATTACACAGAAGCAGCGTTTGACCGCGTGTCAAGAGATGGTGTAATTTACGGCATTCCATTGGACGGTGATTTAGTGGGATTGTACTACAATAAGGAAATTCTGGAACAGAATGGTGTTACTCCTCCAACAACGTGGGATGAACTTAAAACGGCAGCGGCAAAATTAAATACAGATGATTATGCAGGATTTACATTTGAGGTTGACAAAGGTGACTGGCAATGCTTTACATTTTACCCTTTTGTCTGGATGCAGGGTGGAAGCCTGTTTACAGAAGAAGGCCTGGCTAATCTGAATTCTGAAGAGGTTGTAAATGCTCTTCAGTTATGGAGAGATTTACTGGATTCAGGAAATTGTAATGAAACACCGGGAAGATCTGTTTCAGATATATCTATTTTAACAAATGGAGAAACTGCTATGCAGATCAATGGAAGCTGGTCAGTTTTCCGTGCAGATCCTGAGAAATATGGCGTTGTACCATTACCCGCAGCAACAGCAAATGGAAATACTGCCAGTGTCGCAGGTGGATGGAATGTAATGGTAAACAATCAAAATGGTGAAGAAAAAATAGCAGGAGCCAAGGATTTCATCTCCTGGCTGTGGCTTAATAAGGATCACGTGACAGAGTTTAATACAAAGGCCAAATTCTCTTATTGTATGAGAAAGTCTGTTATCGAAGCCGGTAAGGACGTATATCAGAGTAATGAAAATGCGATTGTATTCTCCGAAGAAGTATTACAGACTGCAAAGCCGGAAATTGCACTGTCTGGTGAAGCAAAGGAAATTGTGGCTACTATGATTCAGGATGCACTTTATAATACAAGTGCACAGGAGGCAGCAGATAACGCACAGGAAAGTATGCTGCAATATCAGAAAGAGAGTGGAGCAAAGTTCAGCGGCTAAGCTGACAGATAAAATCCAAACTGTTTGCCTGCTGCAGGGTATTTATCTTATCCTGCAGCAAACAAACAGTAAGGTAAAGGAGGCCTGAGTTAATGTGAAAAAGAAACGAAAGCATATAAAGCGGGAAACATTGATTTCTTACCTGATGATTGCACCGGAAATGATTTTGATGTTGATCTTCATTTTTATACCAATAGTATATGCGTTTTATATAAGTCTGTATGACTGGAATGCACTGGGAACTAAGACCTTTGTTGGAATTGCTAATTATCTGAGGATGATCAAGGATTCCACCTTCAAAAATAGTTTAGTGGTTACCGGAAAATATGCTGTTATATATGTTCTGGCGGTTTATGTTCTTTCATTGGCAGCAGCAGTTTTCGTGAATTCGATCAAAGGGAATAAGCGTCAACAAATGTGTAGGATAGCAATATATCTGCCAAATACAGTTTCGACAATTGTTGCCGCAACGTTATGGACGTTTTTATTTAATTCCAGAAACGGATATATTAATAAAATATTGGAAGAATTAGGAATTGGAAGGCAGCTTTT
This sequence comes from uncultured Eubacteriales bacterium, assembly GCA_905210545.1. Classification (GTDB taxonomy): domain Bacteria; phylum Bacillota; class Clostridia; order Christensenellales; family Borkfalkiaceae; genus UBA1259. The sequence continues at coordinate 2,816 of CAJLXC010000006.1, forward strand.
TCTGGGGTCCCGTACGCAGGCATTGATATGTGTTGCAATTGTAGGGATATGGATTGTATTTGGTTACAATATGATCATATTTTTATCAGCATTAAAGGATGTACCCAGTGAATACTATGAAGCTGCGAAGATAGATGGTGCAAATGCGGTTCAGAGATTTTTCAGGATAACACTTCCGTCTATTAAGGGAACGACTATTTTTGTGTTGATTACATCGTTGGTTGCATCCTTTCAGGCATTTGACCAGGTCAGAGTTATGACCTCCGGAGGACCTGGAAAGACAACACAGGTAACAGTATATTATATTTTCGAGCTTGCGTTTGAACAATACAGATTTGGGTATGCCTCTACTATTGCTGTAACATTGTCGTTAATCATTATGCTGGTTACTGTTATACAGATGAAGCTGTTAAAGTTTAAGTAGGTGATTAGAGTGAAAAAATACGGAATATTATTAATAAAAATTGTTGTCGGTTGTGTATTTTTAGCTTTTGCACTTTTTCCGATTATTCTGCTTATAAGCAGTTCACTTAAAATAGACACAGAGGTATTTGATTATCGGATTATCCCAAAACATGTCAGCTTTGATGCATTTAAACAGGTGTTTACAACGCTGGATGTTTTTACGGGAATTAAAAATTCGTTATTTGTAGCAACAATGGTGACGATTTTGGCACTTTTAGTACATTCCATGGCGGCCTTTGCCTTTGCAAGATTAAGATTTCCTGGGAAAAAAGCAGCTTTTATGTGGGTGCTCAGTACGATGATGATTCCCTTCCCGGTAATTATAATTCCATTATTTTTTATAATCAAAAGCTTAGGTCTTGTAAACTCGCTTTGGGGCATGATACTTCCTATGGTGCCTCATGCATACGGTGTTTTCCTCTTCAGACAGTATTTTGTGGAGATGCCGGATTCCTTGTATGAGTCAGCAAGAATTGATGGATGTTCAATTTTCCAGACATTCAGGAAAATATATGTTCCGCTCGCAAAACCTATGTTTATTACCTTGGGAGTTTCGTTTTTTGTTACTAACTGGAATTCATATTTGTGGTCTACCATTGTTGCTCAGGACAAAAGTAAATATACGATTCAGATACAGATTGCAACACTGATGGGATCCTTGAGAATTTCGTGGAATCAGATTCTGGCAGCATCGGTAGTTGCAATTATACCAACTGTTTTAATTTTTGGAGTGCTTCAGAGATATTATCTTGAAGGAAAGAGGATAAAATAGATGCTTAAAGTATGTAAATTCGGCGGAACGAGTATGGCTAACGCCGAAACGCTTAAAAAAGTGAGAGAGATAGTTTTTGCCGAAGAGTCGCGCCGCTTCGTGGTCGTGTCCGCTCCGGGCAAAAGGAATAAAGACGACGTAAAAGTTACAGACGCGTTGTACCGTTGTTACGACGAACTCGTTTCAGAAGGAAATTGCAAAGAAGCGTTTGCGGTGATTCGCAAAAGATTTACGGACATCGCGACGGAACTCGGCTTGTCGCTCGATATAAAATCCGTTCTCGATAAAACCGAAAAGGAAATAGAAGAAAGAAAAAGCGCAGAGTTCACCGCTTCGCGCGGCGAATACCTTGCCGCTATAGTAACGGCAGAGTATCTCGGCTTTGAATTTGCGGACGCCGCGGATATGGTTCGCTTTGACAGCGAAGGCAAGCTTAACGAAGAATATACGGACGATAAAGTAAAATCACGTCTTAAAAACGTCAAAAACGCGGTAATCCCCGGGTTTTACGGCAAAAATTCCGACGGGGAAATAAAAACTTTTTCCCGCGGGGGCAGCGACATAACGGGTTCAGTTATAGCGCGCGGCGTCAAAGCCGACCTTTACGAAAACTGGACGGACGTCAGCGGGTTTCTCGTTTGCGACCCGAGAATCGTTCCCGAATGCAAGCCTATAAGACAGGTTACTTATAAAGAACTTCGCGAGCTTTCGTATATGGGCGCGTCCGTGCTGCACGCAGAAGCGATTTTTCCCGTAATGCGCGGCAAAATTCCTATAAATATAAGAAACACGTTCAAGCCGCAGGAAGAAGGAACGATGATCGTTCCCAACGAACGCTATTCCGCAGAGAACGGCAGCGTTATAACGGGCATAGCGGGCAGAAAGCACTTCACCGTTTTGTCGATAGAAAAGTCTATGATGAACTCCGAAGTCGGTTTTATCCGCAAGGTTTTGTCCGTTATAGAACACCACGGGCTTTGCGTGGAACACGTTCCGTCGGGCATAGATACGTTATCGGTAATTCTCGCTTCGGAACAGCTTAAAGACGGCGTGCTGTCGGACATAGTGAACGAAGTAAGAGAAAACGTCAGTCCGGATTATATACACGTTATAGAAAACATTTCCTTAATCGCCACCGTCGGACACGGTATGACGAGGCGTTCCGGCACGGCGGCAAAAATATTCCGCGCGCTTGCGGACGCGGGGATAAACATAAGAATGATAGATCAGGGGTCGAGCGAGCTTAACATCATTATAGGCGTAGCCGATACCGATTACGAAAAATGCATTCGCGCTATTTACTATGCGTTTGCGGAGTAGTGGGAGCAGTTTATTTTATTTCAGCATAAAAAAGCTATTTCGGATAAGAATAAGAGTTATTTACAAATTACGGAGGTCGTAGTATGGATTATGCAAAAGAATCGCTGAGATTGCACGGCGTATGGAAGGGTAAAATCGAAGTAGTGTCTAAAGTTAAAGTCGAGAATAAAGACGATTTGTCGCTGGCTTATACGCCCGGCGTCGCTCAACCTTGTCTTGAAATACAAAAAGATTATAATAAGTCGTTCGAATTGACCGGCAGAGGCAATATGGTTGCCGTCGTTACCGACGGAACCGCCGTTTTGGGCCTTGGCGACATCGGACCGGAAGCGGGTATGCCCGTTATGGAAGGCAAATGCGTTTTGTTTAAAGCTTTCGGCGGCGTAAACGCTATTCCGCTTTGCGTCAGAAGCAAAAACGTTGACGAAATCGTTCAGACCGTCAAACTGATTGCGGGTAGCTTCGGCGGAATAAATCTCGAAGATATTTCCGCGCCGAGATGCTTCGAAATCGAAAAAAGATTAAGAGAAGATCCCGAAGTCGATATACCCGTTTTTCACGACGATCAGCACGGAACGGCTGTCGTTTGCGTGGCGGCGGCTATCAACGCGCTTAAACTTGTCGGCAAAAAGTGGGAAGACGTTTCTATCGTATTCAGCGGCGCGGGCGCGGCAGGCGAAGCGATCGCAAAGCTTATGATTGCAATGGGCGCGAAAGACGTGGTCATGTGCGACAGAAAGGGTATCATTTATAAGGGCAGACCGGAAGGAATGAATCCCGCAAAAGAAGAAATAGCAAACTTTACCAACAAGTTTAACAAAAAAGGCTCGATCGCAGACGCTCTTAAAGGTGCGGATATGTTCGTCGGCGTTTCTTCTCCCGGACTTCTTACCGAAGATATGGTTAAGTCTATGAACAAAGACGCTATCGTTATGCCTATGGCTAATCCCGTTCCCGAAATTATGCCGGAACTCGCCTTAGAAGCGGGTGCGGCGGTCGTCGGTACGGGCAGAAGCGATTATCCTAACCAGATTAACAACGTTCTCGCGTTCCCCGGGATATTCCGCGGCGCGCTCGATTGCAGAGCTACCGATATAAACGACGAAATGAATATGGCGGCGGCTAAAGCTATCGCCGGATTGATTTCCGACGAGGAACTCCGCGCGGATTATATCATTCCCGCTCCGTTCGACAAGAGGGTAGCTCCCGCCGTCGCAAAAGCCGTTAAAGAAGCTGCAATAAAAAGCGGCGTCAACAGAATCTGAAAACGAGATTGTTAGGTTAGGAACCGTATACGAAACAGTTTATCAAATTCCATGCGGCAAAGTCGCGTCTTACGGAGATGCGGCGGAAGCTTTCGGACACAAAAGACCGTCAAGGCAAGCGGGGCGGGCGTTGAACGCCAACCCCTTGCCGAAAACGGTTACGTGTTATCGAGTCGTATTTAAAGGCGAAAGTTTAAGCGAGACGATTGCATCGGCGGAATAAATCGTCAAAAGTTGCGACTTGAACGAGAAAGCGTAAAATTTGATAAAAAAAGTCGTGTAAAACCTTGCTTTTTTGTAAATAAAATTATATAATAAATAGCGTCGGTAAAAAAGCGTGCATAGTCCTCTGCTTTTTCGTCGGTAGTTCTTTACTTGATGCGGTTTTATAGGATTGAGTAAAAACTTAATAAAAACGGAACACAATTTTCGGGGTGTAGCGCAGTTGGTAGCGCGCTTGGTTCGGGACCAAGAGGTCGTGGGTTCGAATCCCGTCACTCCGACCATAATAAGCGAACAAAAGAGATGCTTAACGCAAAAAGCCTGTATTTTACAGGCTTTTTGCGTTGCAGAGAAAATTCATAGACGCTTTACGTAAATTACAAAGAAGTCTTCATTGTTACACGAAGACTTCTTTTTTTTGTAGGTAATGACGTTTTTTATAGGGAAGCGGGGTTAAACGCGTTCTTGTCTGGTTTTAGAATAAGTCTGCGATACCGCGACTATAAAAGAGATAATCGCCGCCGCTATAAGAATAAACACGATGGTTTTTACGCCGAGAGTGCTTTCGGTTGCAGAGTGCGCGTCGTCTATTCTCGTTATTTCTGCGGTAACGGTCTGAGTTTTGTTGTATTTTTCGGCAAGATCGTTATAAAAGTTTACGGAGTTTTTAATCGACAAAAAAGATTTTTTGATCAATCCTTCGTCTCCCGTTCCGTTGCCGCCTATTGCTTTTTCGAGCGAGATGTATGTGTCGGACGTTTTGTCGGGGAACGAGTGTTTCTCTTCTGCCGGCAACGGGGTGGTGACTCCGTTTTCCGTTTTCGTGTTATCGAGATAGTCTATATACGTCTGCAAACTGTTGCTTTTTTCTGTTGCCTCGCCTAATTCTTTGGCGAGCGCGATATGTTGGAGCGATAATTTCATAAAGTTTGCGTCGTCGTAATAATAAATGTTGTTTCCGTTTTCGTCTTTCTTGACCGTTCCGATAACGTTTTTATATTTTTCGAGAACGAGTTCGGATTCTCTTAAGCTGTCGGAAAGTTTGGCGACTTTTGCGTTTGCGGTATCTCTCGCATAGGTAAGGTAGTCAACGAGTCCGCCTTCCGTTTTTTCTATCTTGTTGGTTATAACGGTCTGCGTCAGCCTCGAAAGAGTCGATCTGGTCACGGTAAGTTCGGAAAGAAGATCCGCGACGCTCTTTTTGTCGCCGGACTTGTTTTCGTAAGCGAAATCGGAAAGGTTATCGAAAGAGACAAGTTCGTTCTCTAAAATCTTTATATATCCGTCAATCGTTTCGGAAAGATTGAGAATATGATGAATATATTCGGAAGAGGCGAGTTCGCTTTCATAATAATTAAACGGCAAAGTCTGCAACGTGGCGGAGAACGATCTCACGTATTCGTTTGCCACGTTATCGAGAATATTTTTGTATTCGTTTGAAGTAAGCTCCGTTTTCTTGTTGAATTTAAGCGAAATGACGTAGGTGTTGGATATAAAGCCCGCGGCTTCTCCTTCGGGGATTTTTGCCGCAACGGAAAGGTCGGGCAAAAGGATAGTGCCGAGCGACGGATTGTTTTTATCGCTCGTCGCACGGTCGAGAACGAAAGCTTTGTTGGCGTTAAGCCCTGACAACCGACTTTCCTTGACGTCGGAAAAAACGAGCGTGGTAGAAAAGACTTTGGTATCGGTGAAACATTTTACCGTAAACAGCACGGCGGAAAGACAAACTACCGTTATAATGACATAAATCAAGGAGCGCCTGAACGACTTTTTTATAATGCCGCAGAGCTGACCTACGGTTAAATCTTTATCCTGATTACTCATTTTTAAATAATCCTCTGAAAAAATATTTTTTATTATTGTAGCACATTTTCGGCGGGTATGCAATCGATTTAGCGGTTTAACGTTTCAAAACAGCGCGAAAGACGGCGGTTTTTTTATTTTTAATTCTTTGCATTGACTTGCAATGTAAAATTAAATATGCTATACTTAAAAAAATATGGAGTATTGCAGAATTTTAGGCGTCAACGTCGCCGTTACCGATATGAACGAGTGCGTGAGTTATCTGAAAGATAACCTTAACGCGTTAAGGGGGGAGTACGTGTGCGTTGCAAACGTGCATACCACGGTAACCGCGTATGAGAACGAAGAATATAAAAAAGTGCAGAACGGCGCGGCTCTCTGTATTCCCGACGGAAAACCGCTTTCCGTGGTGCAGAAAAAACGCGGATTTAAAAACGCGCAGAGGGTTACGGGTCCGTCTTTGATGGAAGAAATCTTAAAAATCTCGCGGGAGAACGGGTACAGACACGTTTTTTACGGTTCTACGCAGGAAACGCTCGATAAAATTCAAGCCCGCATAAAACGCGAATATCCCGATACGGAAGAAAATTTTCTTTATATTTCTCCGGAATTCAAAGAAACCGCAGAACCGGAAACCGAAGAAATTATTAACAAAATAAACGATTTTAAACCGGATTTCGTCTGGGTAGGGTTGGGTGCGCCCAAGCAGGAAGAGTGGATGGCGATTCACAAGGGCAAGCTGAACGCCGTCTGCATCGGAGTGGGCGCGGCGTTCGATTATTACGCCGGCAACATAAAAAGAGCGCCTAAATGGATGCAGAAATTGTGCCTCGAATGGTTTTATCGGTTGTTGCAATCTCCAAAGCTTTTCAAAAGATATCGGCATACGAACGGAGTGTTCATAAGAAAAGCCTACTTTAGGGGGTTGTGATTTTTATAAAACTATAAGGAATCGCGGTCATCGCGGTGTGGAGTATGGAACGAAAACCGAATATTTTGCTCATTCATAATTATTATAAAATCCCGGGCGGCGAAGATACCGTTTTTAAAAACGAAAAAGAAATGCTCGAAAGTCGCGGGCATAAGGTCGTTACTTATACGAGAAGCAACGCCGAAGCCGACGGCTATAATTTTTTCAAAAAAGCCTTTCTGCCGTTTTCCGCGGTTTTTAATTGCAAAACCTATCGCGATATAAAAAAAATAATAAAAAGAGAAAAAATAGACGTCGTTCACGTTCATAACACGCATATGCTTATCAGCCCCGCGGTGTTTTACGCCGCGAAAAAAATGAAAGTCCCCGCGATTTTAACCGTGCATAATTTCAGACTGCTGTGTCCCGCGGCGACTTTTTACCGTGACGGTAAAATCTGCGAGGAATGTTTAAAAAAGGGTTTTAAGGCGGCGGTAAAGCACAAGTGTTACAGAAACAGCAAATTTCAGACCGCGGCGGCGGCTTTTATACAAAAATTTCACCGCGCGACGGGTATCTATAAAAAAATATACTATATCTGCCTGACCGATTTCAATAAAGAAAAATTATTGAAGCACGGTCAGATACGCGAGGACAGGGTTTTCGTTAAGCCTAATTTTTGCAATGGCGGCAATACGGTCGTGCCTTATAACGAGAGAGAAAACAGGTTCGTTTTCGTCGGTCGGATAGAAGAAATAAAAGGCGTTCGGTTTCTGCTCGACGCGTTCCGTTCTCCGCTTCTCGCGGATAAAGAGCTGGTGCTTTGCGGCAGCGGTCCGTTAGATGACGAGTGCGGAAAGTATATAGAAAACAACGGAATGAAAAACGTAAAAATGCTCGGTCAGACTTCTCATAAAGAGGTTATGGAGATAGTGGCTCGTTCGCGCGCGCTTTTAATGCCCACGCAGTGGTACGAAGGCTTTCCCATGTCTATTGCGGAAGCGTTTTCCGTCGGCACGCCCGTTATCGGACCCGATATGGGCAACGTGGGGAATATAATAAAAGAAGGGATAAACGGGTGGAAATATCCGCCCGACGACAAGGACGCGTTCGTCGCGAAGCTGGTCGGGATAAGCGATATAACCGAAAGCACGAAAAAAAGCGGCGAAGAGTATTCGGAAGAGAAAAATTACGAGATATTGTCCGCCGTTTACGATAAAGCGATATCGGAGAATTTTGCGCAGAATAAAAAACGGAGAGCGGAATAGGCGATGCTTGAACGCGATGCAGAAAAAAACGACGGGGCTTTAAAAAGGCAGTCGTCATATTTTGTTTTTTACGTATTGCTGTTTATATGCGTTTCGCAGAGCGGAATAGCGAAATATTTCGTTCTGTCCGCTCTGACGGTGTTTTTTTTCGTAATGAGACCCGTCCCCGTGAAGTATTTTCTCGTTATTCTGCATTCTATGGTATACGTCATAGCGGGCGTTGCGACGGCGTGCGTTAAAGGGAATTTTGTTTACGAATCGATAAAGCAGATTCTTATTTATATGTCCTGCGGTTTTTTCGCTATCGGCGTTTTTTCTTTTTACGGCAAAAAACAATCGGAGGAACTTATCGATTGCCAGTTTTTCGGGTTGCTCGCGGCATACGTGATTATGTTCGCAAAATATTTCACGCCCGAAGAATTTTTCTACGAATCGAGCTTATACGCGTATATATTCGGCGCGTATGCGCTTTTGTATTTTTATCGCGGAAGCTATTTCAAAATGCTTCTCGCAGTCGCGTTTATGATTTTCGATCACAAACGCATTACGGATGCCGCAACCGTCTTTTGCGTGCTGTGTCTTATTCTTATATGGCTCTGCGGCAAAATACGTTTACGCAGAATAATCAATTTTGCGGGGTGTATCGTTCTTGCGGTATTTCCGCTCGTATGGATTTATCTCTGCCGCGCGGGAATCGCTGAAAGTGTATTCGACGCGCTTAACATAAACACGATGGGCAGAGTGAATATGTGGCGGAAGATGAACGATTATTACGTTGTTTCGCCCGACTTTACGGGTTGGGGAATAGGCTGGGTTTCAGAGTGGCTTAAAAACGCGAACATACCGTCTTTTTCTAATCTGCACAACGATTTTCTCATGGCGTATATAGAGCTCGGCTTCTGGGGATACGTTTTATGGATTCTCTCGTTCGTGCTGATAGTCGGACTCGTAAAGAAAGAATCCGTAAAAAAAGCAAATTTTATTATGATATTGTTCGGCTATGCTTTTATAAACTTTCTGACGGACAATATTTATCTTTACGTTTCGTTTTTAACCCCGCTCTATACCATTTGTTTAGACGTGATATACGGAGAAAACGAAAACCCGACTTACGAAAAATTATACTGAAAGGAGAAACCGCGTGAAAGAAGCTTTAATAGATTTATCCGTGCTAATAGTGTTTTTCAATCGCCCGCAAACGCTTAAAAAAGTGTTTGAAAGGGTAAAAGAGGCAAGACCCGCACGCTTGTTTTTATATCAGGACGGACCGAGAGAAAACCGCCCGGACGATATAGAAAACGTAAGAAAATGCAGAGAAATAGTGGCGGGCGTAGACTGGCAGTGCGAGGTTCATACGCTGTATCAGGAGAAAAATCAGGGCGTCGATCCGAGCGGTTATCTGGCGGATACATGGGCGTTTTCTTTAACAGACAAATGTCTTGTGTTGGAAGACGACGTAGTGCCTTGTCTGTCATTTTTTCCATTTGTCAAAAAGATGCTCGACGAATACGAGAACGACGAAAGAATAATGCTTATTTCGGGTATGAACCTGCAGGAAAAAACTCCTGTGGATTCCGATTATTTTTTCTCTAAAATGACAATTACCTGGGGTTGGGCAACGTGGAGGAGAGTTGTCGAAAAATGGGACGGGGAGTATTCTTTTCTTAAAGACGAAAATAAAGTAAATCGGCTCAAAAAATATATAAAAGACAACAAACTCGTAAAAAACACCGTAAAACTTATGCAAAAGCACGCCGAGTCGGGCGTGGCTCACTTTGAAACGGTGCTTATAGCAAATCAATATTTTCACGACGGGCTGTCGATAGTGCCATCGAAAAATATGTGCGTGAATATAGGGATTACAGACGATGCTTCTCATTTTGCAAACGATATACGTTTTGTCCAAAGAGGGTTAAGGAAAGTCTTCCGAATGAAAACCTACGAAATGAATTGCGACGAAATCCGCGCGCCCAAAGAGGTAGAGGATTATAAAAAATACAAAAAAACCGTGTATTACGTTCACGGGTGGAACAGACCCGTTTTAAGAGCGTTGCGTTTTGCGGAAGTGTGCCTTAAAAAGATTTTTCACGGACGGTTCAAAGAAGTTTTTAACGATATAAAGATTAGATTGAAAAAATAGCGATACTTTTCAATGTTTGTTGATTAGGAGTTTTTATGGAAATAATAGGGATAATGACTTGTTATAACAGAAAGGATAAAACTATTGAGAGTATTGATAGATTGATTCTCGGAAATCCGGGACATTCCTTTAAATTTATCGTAGTAGATGATAATAGTAACGACGGGACGGCAGAATTGTTATCAGAAAAGAAAAACGTAGTCGTATTGAAAGGAAATGGTAATCTGTTTTATTCGGGGGGAATGAGAAAGGGAATTCAATTTGTTAAAGATAATAATTTAAAGGCTCAATATGTTTTATTTTTTAACGATGACGTTGAATTTTACGATAATATTATTGATAGAATGATAGAAATCTCAGACTCGGGTACAAATATTGTTGTTGGAGCGACGGAAGATTCTAACGGTAAAATGAGCTATGGCGGTGTGATAAAGAATAGCAAGATTAAACCTTCGTTTCGAGTGGTAATGTCGGGGACGGAAAAAATATATTGTGACACTTTCTGCGCGAATTGCGTATTGATTCCGTATATTGTTTTTTCTCGGTTGGATAATATAGACAATAAATTTGTACACTCGTTAGGGGATTATGATTACGGCTTGACAGCGACAAAAAAAGGATATAAAATTGTTGCAACCGATTTTTTTGTGGGATGTTGTAATGATAATCCTGTATCTCAAGGTTGGCGAGATAATACCAAGCCGAGAAAAGAAAGAATAAAATTGAAAGAACAACCAAAGGGATTGCCTAGAAAAATTTGGTTTTACTTTATAAAAAAACATTACGGTTTTTTTAGCGCGGTGATTTATTCGATTACGCCATATATTAGGATATTGTTCAAAAAATAATTAAATCCGAAAAAACTATGAATGGAGCTTTAAAGTGAAAAAAAAATTGTCATTTATGCTAAATTACTGCGAGGCGAAGCTTTTAAAAAATAAAACAGATGTGGAGCATATAAGAAAATATTTATACAATAAAAAGGCGATAAATAAAAAACGTGTATTAAATTCTGAAGAAGTAAATAAATCAATATATAATTTAATTGTATCAAAAAAACCTTTTTTCGTCGGAAGATTCGGGGCTAATGAATTGAGTGCGGTTAAAACATTCGATTATGAGGTGAAATCAAAATATGGAAAGGCATTAAAGTATTTAAGCACGGGCGCAGGTTTTTTCCCGCCGACGATAGAAGGGGGAATAAAGTTTAAGGATTTAATGATAAGCTCTATTCCGCTATTAGATATTGTAGGAATTTGGCTGTTGCCGTTTGAGAAATACTATTTAAAAAAATATGCAGGAAACAATATTGAATCAGCGTGTTTGTTTGACCTTGAGCCTTGGTCTTTTCCTTGTTATCCTTGGAGTGCAGCATTGAAAGGGAAAAAAGTTCTGGTTGTTCACCCTTTTGCTGAAACGATTTTAAAACAATATAAAAAAAGAGATATGCTTTTCAATGGTACAAATATTTTACCGGAATTTGATCTTAAAGTTTTTAAAGCGGTACAAACCATTGCCGGAGAAAGGGACTTGCGCTTTGAAACGTGGTTCGACGCGTTAGATTGGATGAGTGATGAAATAGTTAAGCTCGATTTTGATATTGCTATCGTCGGTTGTGGGGCGTATGGTTTTCCTCTGTCCGCAAGAATAAAGGCAATGGGAAAGCAAGTGATACATTTAGGCGGAGCGACACAACTTTTATTCGGTATTAAAGGGAAAAGATGGGAAGATAAAGATTATTTATATGTAAATAGATTTTTCAACGAATATTGGGTGTTTCCGAGTGATATGGAAAAACCCAAAAGAGCAAGTGAAGTTGAAGGGGCTTGTTATTGGTGAATGTATTCTCATAAATATTATTCATTTTAAAACTTTATACTATAAAAATAGAAACATAAATAATGATAATAGAACGTTCTAAAAACGCGGCGAGAAACGTCTTTTGGGGAATATTGAATAAGCTCGTCAGACTTCTCGCGCAATTCGTAATCAGAGTTATACTCGTAAAATCGCTCGGAGAAGCGTATCTGGGACTCGACAGTCTGTTCGTTTCGGTCGTCAGCATGCTTTCTCTCGCGGAGCTCGGTATCGGCACCGCGCTGGTCTTTAATATGTACAAAGCCATTGCGGAAGACGATAACGAAACGATTTGCGCTCTGATGCTGTTTTATAAAAAATGTTACCGCATAATAGGTTTTGCGGTGCTGGCGATAGGGCTTGCTCTGTTGCCGTTTATCCCTAAGCTCGTCGGCTCGGATTTGCCCGACGGGATAAACGTTTATCTGCTGTATTGCATAAATCTCGCGGGCGTTTTAAGCACGTATTTTCTGTGCGCTTACAGAAATTGTCTAATAGACGCTTTTCAGCGCAGCGACGTGTCGAGCAAAACGGAGCTTTTTGCGGGAACGCTTCAATACGGCTTGCAGATAGTTCTGCTTTGCGTGCTGAAAAATTATTACGTATATCTTTCCGTCGTTCCGTGCGTTAAAATTTTTCAGAACGTTCTTACCGCGATAATCGTGGAAAAGAAGTACCCGCAATTCCGTCCTTACGGCTTGTTGTCTGCGGACTTTAAAAAACAGATATTCAAAAAAGTAAAGGCTCTCGTTACTTATAAGATAGGCAACGTGGTATCTAACTCCGTAGACAATATCGTTATTTCGGTGTCTTTGGGATTGGTGGTTCTTGCTAAATACGGCAATTATTATTACGTAATAACTACACTATTTACTATGATACAAATTTATTGTAATTCGGTTACCGCGGGAATCGGAAACAGTGTGGTAGTTGGCTCTGTAGAAGATAATTATAAAAACTTTAAAACGATGTTGCTTATGCAGTCTTTTATCTGTGGTTTTTGCTCTGCATGCCTTTTATCGATGTATCAGGACTTCATAACGCTCTGGATGGGCGGGGATATGCTGTTCGGTATGAGCGTCGTTATTTGCTTTGTCGCTTATTTTTATAGTTGGCGAATTCAGGACGTGGTAAATATTTATAAAGACGCGCTTGGAATGTGGGAAAAGGACAGATGGCGTCCGCTGATTTCCGCCGCCGTAAATCTTTGCCTCAATATCGTTTCGGTAAGGTTTATCGGACTTTACGGAATTATCGGTTCTACGATTTTCTGCTCGCTGTTTATCGATATGCCCTGGGGCGCGACGGTTTTATTTAAGGACTATTTCAAAAAGGAAAGCGGCGGGTATTTCCTGAAAATCGCGTTGTTTTCGATTTTTAACGCCGCCGCGTGCGCGTTGTGCTTCTTTATATGCGGATATATTCCGCAGTCTGAAAGCAAGCTCTATTCCGTGTTGATTTTTATAGGCAAAGGCGCGATTTGCTTCGCCGCGTATACGATTTTGTTCGTTGCGGTGTTTTTTAGAACTGCGGAATTTAAAAACGTTGCGGGTAAAATAAAAAATCTTGTTAAAAAGAAATAGAACGCGATTTTTTATCTCGCGATAATTCCGGGGTAAAGACGGTTTATGTCAACGAGCGACTTTTTACGTAATTATTGTATTAAAGACGGCGAAAATAAGTTCGGTATCGCTTGCAAATGAATGTTTTATATGATATAATAACATAAACCTTGACAAAACAGAGTGATTGCCGCGGGGCTATGCAACCCCTTTGCAATGACGTTATTTATAGAATATTGCCGCGTATAACGGCTGCTGAAAGCAAATATAAAATTCCTTCGGGGTGTTTTTGTGTCGGACGAACGAATCGACCATATCGCGAACGAACGGAAAGAATCGGACGGCTCCGATAATTCCGTAAATTCCGATCTGATTGAGAATAATAAAGAAATGAATAAACAAAGCGGTTGCGGAAACAACCCGTACGAAAAGAAAGGTTTCGGATACGGGTGTTATTTGTTTTTTAAAAGAATTTTCGATATAATTTCTTCGTTGTTGTTTCTTGTTTTGTTTTCCTGGCTTATTTTGTTGTGCCTGCTTATTAAATTTTCAGAAGATTTTCACAATCCCGTTTACGTGTCTTACAGAGTAGGCAAAAACGGGAAAATTTTTAAATTTTACAAAATAAGGTCTATGCGCCCGGACGCGGAAAAAATGAAAGAGCAGCTTATTGCGCAAGGTCTTAACGAAGCCGATCCGCCCGCATTTAAAATGAAGAACGATCCGCGCGTGACGAGGTTCGGAAAATTTCTCCGCAAAACCTCTCTCGATGAGATATTGCAGTTTATAAACGTGCTTAACGGAACGATGAGTATAGTAGGTCCGCGCCCGCCGCTTCCCGAAGAGGTGGAAAAATATACCGATTATCAGAAGCAAAGACTAAACGTTAAAGGCGGACTTTTGTGCCTGTGGCAGATTCAGAAAAACCGAAACGCCGTTTCTTTCGACGAGTGGGTGGAGTCCGACTTGTTATACATAAAGAAGCAAGGCGTTTTAATGGATTTGAAAATAATGATAAAAGGCGTTTTTGCCGTACTGTTCGACCATAGCGGGGAATGATTTTATGAACGCATACGCAGTAATAATGGCAGGTGGCGGAGGAACGCGTTTCTGGCCGCTTTCGAGAGTTTCCGAGCCGAAACAATTGCTTAATTTAAGCGGCAAAGACGTGATGATAAACGAAACGATAGCCCGCGTGAAAAAAGTCGTGTCGGACGAAAATTCCGTTTACGTCGTTACAAACGCGGCGCAGGCGGGAAAGACCGTTGCTATAACCAAAGGCAAAATTCCGCCCGTCAACGTTTTGTCCGAGCCGCTCGCAAAAAATACCGCCGCGTGCATAGGCTACGCCGCGGCGAAGATACTTAAAGAACGCGGCGACGGGGTGATTATCGTTACGCCGTCCGACGCTTACGTTAAAAACGAAGAAAAATACGCGGAGCTTTTGCGTTCCGCCGTTTCCGCCGCCGAGAGCGGGGATTGTATCGTTACCGTCGGAGTCGTGCCGACGTTTCCCGCGACGGGGTACGGATACATAAAATACGAAATTTCCGATAACCCTGTAAAATCCGTTATTTCATTTGTGGAAAAACCCGACGGAAAAACCGCCGGGAAATATCTCGAAAGCGGTGATTACGTATGGAATTGCGGCGTTTTCGTGTGGAAAGCCTCCGTTATAATGGACAATATAAAAAAATATCTGCCGGAGCTTTACGACGGACTTATGCGTATTTACGCCGCCGTCGGCACGCCGGAAGAAGCTAAAACCGTTTCCGGGGTATATCCTGCATTGCCTTCCGTGTCGATCGACTACGGAGTTATGGAAAAAGCAGAAAACATCAAGGTCGTGACGGGCGAATTCGGCTGGAACGACGTCGGCAGCTGGGATATGATGAGCGTTTTGCACCGCGCCGACGAAAACCAGAACGTAATTGTCGGAGACTCGGTCGTTTGCGGAACGAAAAACAGCACGATATATTCTTCGGGAAGAACGATCGCCGTTCTCGGAATGGACGGCGTGGTCGTGGCGGAAACGCCGGACGCGGTTCTCGTCTGCCCGAAAGAAAAGGCGCAGGATATTAAAAAGATTATCGAATCGCTCAAAGCGTCGGGGAGAACGGAGCTGTTATGACGGGTTTTAAAGAAGAATACGAAAAGTGGATAAACGGCGAAGCGTTCGATTCTCAAACGAAAGCCGAGCTGAAAAACATAAAAGACGAAAAAGAAATAGAGGACAGATTTTATAAAAATCTGTCTTTCGGCACGGGCGGACTTCGCGGCGTTATAGGCGCGGGAACGAACCGTATGAATATTTACACGGTCGGCAAGGCATCTCAGGGACTTTCCGATTACATAAATTCCGCGACGGAAAACGGGAGCGTGGTAATCGCTTACGACAGCCGCAGAATGTCCGATAAGTTTGCTGAAGAATCCGCGCTCGTGTTTGCCGCAAACGGCATAAAGGCGTATTTGTTCGATTCTTTAAGACCGACTCCGGAGCTTTCTTTCGCGGTGCGGTATCTTAAAACCACCGCCGGCGTGGAAATTACAGCAAGCCACAATCCGCCCGAATACAACGGGTACAAGGTGTATTTGTCGGACGGCGCGCAGATAATTCCGCCTTACGATAAACTCATTATAGATAAAGTAAACGGCATAACGGACTTTTCTTCGATTAAAAAAATCGATAAAGAACGCGCGATTAAAGAGGGACTCTTGGTAAAGGTCGGCAAAGAGACGGACGACGCGTATATCGCCGCCGTCAAAAAGTGCGTTATCGATAAAGAAGTTATCGCGCGATACGCAAAAGATATAAAAATCGTATATACTCCGCTTAACGGAACGGGTAAAGTTCCCGTTTTAAGGGTTTTGAAAGAGCTGGGGTTTGAAAACGTTTACACGGTAAAAGAGCAATCCGAGCCGGACGGGAATTTCCCAACCCTTAAATATCCTAATCCCGAAGATCCCGCAGCGTTCGACCTTGCGCTGAAACTCGCGAGAGAGGTAAAAGCCGATATCGTTCTCGCGACCGATCCGGACGCGGACAGGCTCGGCGTTTATTCCGTGACGGAAAACGGCGATTACGCGGCGTTTAACGGCAATATGAGCGGATTGCTTTTGCTCGAATACGAATTGTCGAGAAAAAAAGAAAAGGGACTTCTGCCCGAAAATCCCGAAAACGGAGCGATAGTCAGCACGATTGTTTCTACCGACGCGGCTAAAAGCGTTGCAAAAGAATACGGCGTGACGCATTTCGAGGTGCTTACCGGATTTAAATACATAGGCGAAAAAATCAACGTTTTCGAGCAAGCCGTAAAGAAGAACGGCGGAAAATTCGACGCGAAGAAAAACGCTTACGAATTCCTGTTCGGGTTCGAAGAGAGCTACGGTTGCCTTATCGGAACTCACGCGCGGGATAAAGACGCCGTGGTTGCGGTGACCGCGCTGGCGGAAGCGGCTACTTATTATAAAAGCAAAGGTCTTACGCTCGCGGGGCAGATGCATAAAATTTACGAAAAATACGGGTATTATAACGAAACGCTGTTCACCGAAACGATGGCGGGCGCGGACGGCGCGAAAAAGATAAACGCGATTGCGGAAAAATTCCGCACCGAAAAAATCGCTTCGCTCGGCGGCGAAAAGGTCGTTGCGATAAGAGATTATAAATATTCCGTAAGAAAAGACGCAAAAGGAAAGGAAACCGTTCTTGATCTTCCCGAGAGCAACGTTATATATTTCGAAACGGAAAGCGGCTGGTGCGCGGTTCGTCCTTCCGGCACTGAACCGAAAATAAAGTTCTATATAGGAATGAAAGGCAAAACCGCGAAAGAAGCGGAGGAGAAAACAAAAAGGACGGAACGCGATCTGCGTCGCGTAATGAATGAAGATATAAAATGAAGTGTCTGGTTTTAGCGGGCGGCAGCGGCGACAGATTGTGGCCGTTATCGAGAAAAAATCACCCGAAACAGTTTATGGATATACGAAAAGGGCGTTCTATGTTCCAGGAGTCGATTTTGAGGAACATACCTTTTTGCGACGAATTTATTATACTTACCAACAAACGGTACGAAAGCATAATAAAAGGTCAGCTCCAGGACTTTCAGGATCTCAAATATTCCGTGCTGATGGAAGAATCGCCTTTAAAAACCGCGCCTTCCATCGTAACGCTCGCGCTCAATTCGGACGGGGACGAAGAATTTCTTATCGTTTCCACCGACAACGTTATGGACGGCGAATACAACGCCTGCATAACCCAACTTAAAGAAGAAGTAAAGAAAAACAAAATAGCGGTGGTCGGGTGTCTGCCCAAAGAACGCCCTACGGGCAATCACTATTTCGAGATAAAGGACGGCAAGGTGAGATACTCCACCGTGTGGGGGCGCAATGCTTATCTCGATTGCGGGGTTATGGGGTGCAAGGTTTCGGTATTGCTGAAATACGTAGATCCTGTTTTTCTCGCGCAGTGCAAAACCGTCAATATCAGCAACAACGTTTTCGTAGAGAGAAAACAGGAATTTTTAAGTCACAAAAGCTTAGCGGAAGTTTTGAGTACGGACGCTTTCGTGCTTATCAAATCAAAGCTCTCGTGTCTTAGAATCACCGACATATCGTCTTATTATAAAATCATTTCGGGCGAAGAAAACGGACTCAGCAAAATAATAGAGAATAATTGTAAAAACGTTCATATAATAAACGCCGCGTCGGACAGAATAGTCGTCGCGAACGACGTGAAAGACGTTCTCGTCGCAAACACCAAAGACGCGGTTTACATAACCAAAATAGACAGTAAAAAATGCGTTAAAGAAATCGCAAACGAATATTACGAGAGCAACAGAAACTTTTTCGACGATTACCCCGTGACTTATCAGGACTGGGGCGTGAGCGAGGTTTTAAGCTTTTCCTCCGATTATAAGGTCAGCAAAATAACGCTGTATTCCAAAAACACTATTGAGGGCGTTGCCGACAAAGGCGTTCACGTGAACTTCTTTCTTACGGAAGGGGTTGCGGGCGTTTCCTCTAAAGACGAACCCGCAAAACTTTATAAGGCTAACGAAACGGTGTCTTTTAAGAGCGGAGAAAATTATAAAATCGTCAACGAAACGAAAAAGAACATAACGCTCGTAAAAATAGAAAACAAAAAAAGCGTGAACCGTTCGAATAACGACAATAGAGAAGAAAATTGTTTCGTCAAGCTTAAACCCGCGCTCAAAGATTTTATCTGGGGCGGCACGAAAATAAGGGACGTTCTCGGCAAGAATATAGGCAAATTCAAAACCGTCGCCGAGAGTTGGGAGCTGTCCGCTCACACCGCGGGGCAGTCCAAGATCGCCACAGGCGCGTATAAGGGTTATAATCTCAGCAATTATATAGAAGAAACGGGCAGGCAGAATCTCGGCTGGAAGGCGCAGGATTACGAGCGTTTCCCCATTCTGATAAAGTTTATAGACGCGCGAGAGAATCTGTCCATACAGGTTCATCCGGACGACGAATACGCGTTCCCGCACGAAGGCGAATACGGCAAGAACGAAATGTGGTATATCATGTCTGCCGATAAAGACGCTTACATATATATGGGTTTTAACAAAAACGTCACCAAAGAAGAAATCCGTCAGAGAATAAAAGACAACACGCTGGTTTCTATATTGAACAAAATACCCGTTAAAAAGGGAGAAACGTATTTTCTTAAAGCGGGAACGGTTCACGCGATAGGCGCGGGGTGTCTCATCTGCGAAATTCAGCAGTCGTCAAACGTGACTTACAGACTTTACGATTATAACCGGATAGGTTATACGGACAAACCGAGAGAACTGCACATAGAAAAGGCGTTGGAAGTCGCTAATATGCAAAAGTCTTCCGACTCGTACCGTTCTCAATACGGCGTGCTTGAATTTTCGGGCTATAAAAAACAGCTTCTGGGGCAGTGCAAATATTTTACCGCCACCAAATATACGGTTAAAAACGAGCTGACGATAGTGCCTAACGGCGCGTCCTTCAAAGCGGTGATCGTGATAGAAGGCGCGGGCAAAATAGGCAACGACAGAACTACGAGCAACACGGTTACGGGCGATACCTGGTTTTGCGGCTGCAAAGAAGTTATCGTCGTAAAAGGCAATCTGACTATTATCGTCGCAAGCATTTAACGAATGGAGATTATATAATGAAAACGGCATTGATAACCGGAATAACCGGTCAGGACGGCAGCTTTCTCGCCGAATTTTTGTTGGAAAAAGGCTATTCGGTTCACGGAATAGTAAGAAGATCTTCCGTGAGCAATACTCAAAGAATAAATCATCTTATCGCGGAAGGCTCGGTCGTGCTGCACGACGGAGATCTGAGCGATTCCTCCTGCCTTATAAGAATAATCGGAGAAGTTAAGCCGGACGAAATATACAACCTTGCGGCGCAGAGTCACGTGCAGGTCAGTTTTGACGTTCCCGAATATTCGGGCGATATAGACGCGCTCGGAGTATTAAGAATTCTCGAAGCCGTCAGAATAACCGGACTTGAGAAAAAATGCAGAATTTATCAGGCTTCCACGTCCGAATTGTACGGCAAGGTAGAAGAAGTTCCGCAAAAAGAAACCACTCCGTTTCATCCGTACAGTCCTTACGCCGTGGCAAAGCTTTACGGCTACTGGATCGTAAAGGAATACAGGGCAGCCTACGGAATGTTCGCGGTCAACGGCATACTTTTCAATCACGAATCGGAAAGGCGCGGCGAAAACTTCGTTACGCGCAAAATTACTCTCGCGGTAAGCAGAATCGCGCTCGGCTTGCAGGATCGTCTCGAGCTCGGCAATCTCGATTCTCTGCGCGACTGGGGTTACGCCAAGGATTACGTGGAGTGTATGTGGCTTATGCTTCAACAGGAAAAGCCCGAGGATTTCGTTATCGCGACGGGCGTTCAGCATACCGTCCGCGATTTTACGGAAAAGGCTTTTGCGTGCGCGGGCATTACGATACGATGGGAAGGCTTTGGCATAGACGAAAAGGGGTACGACGCGAAAACGGGGAAATTGCTCGTTTCGGTAAATCCCAGATGGTTCAGACCTACCGACGTAGATAATCTGTGGGGCGATCCGACGAAAGCGAAAACCGTTCTCGGCTGGAATCCGCAGAAAACGAGTTACGAAGAACTGATAAAAATCATGGTCGCACACGACCTTAAAGAAGCAGAAAAAGAAATCGGAAGAAAATAAATAATGAATAAAGATTCCAAAATATACGTCGCGGGACACGCCGGTATGGTGGGTTCTGCGATATGCAGAAGACTTAAAGCCGAAAATTACGTTAATATCTGCACGAAATCGCATAAAGAACTTGACCTGACAAGACAGTCTGAAGTAGAAGACTTTTTTGCAACCGAAAAACCCGAATACGTCTTTCTGGCGGCGGCAAAAGTCGGCGGTATCATCGCAAACAGCAGACACGGCGCGGACTTTATGTACGACAATATGATTCTCGAAATGAACGTGATTCATTCGGCGTGGAAAAACGGATGCAAAAAGCTTATGTTTTTAGGCTCTTCCTGCATATATCCGCGACTCGCGCCGCAGCCGATGAAGGAAGACTGCCTTCTCACGAGTTCTCTCGAAAAGACAAACGAGGCTTACGCTCTCGCCAAAATTTCGGGGCTTAAATACTGCGAATACTTAAACGTTCAATACGGCACGGACTATATTTCCGTCATGCCGACGAATTTATACGGACCTAACGATAATTATCATCCGGAGCACAGCCACGTTCTGCCCGCGCTCATAAGGCGGTTTCACGAGGCGAAAGTTTCGGGCGCGAAAGAGGTGGTTTGCTGGGGAACGGGCGCGCCGCTCAGAGAGTTTTTATACGTAGACGACCTTGCGGACGCGTGCGTGTTTCTTATGAACAACTACTCGGGCAACGAAACGGTCAATCTCGGCACGGGTAAAGAGCTTTCTATAAAACAGCTCACAGAACTCGTCGCAAAAGTCGTAGGCTATACGGGTAAAATCTCGTGGGACAGCACAAAGCCCGACGGCACGCCGAGAAAACTTCTCGACGTATCAAAGCTTTCTTCGCTCGGCTGGCATTATAAAACGGAGCTTGAAGACGGTATCAGACTCACTTATGCGGATTTCCTTAACAATCCGATGAGAGCGGAACGCTGAATTATTATTTTTTTGAACTCAATTATCCTTGACTATTTTTGTCGGGAGAGTTAAAATAATTACGGTACTATATGTACGAAAAGTTACATTAGGAGAAAAGTTATGATAACACACGGCACTAAGATCGAAGTCCTTTCGGGGAATTCCAACAGACCGCTCGCAGAAGCGGTGGCTAAAGAGCTTAATCTTCCGCTTTCCGCGGCAGAGGTCGGCAAGTTCTCGGACGGAGAGATCAGCATCACTCTTCCGCAGACGGTGAGAGGCAAAGACGTTTTTATCATTCAGTCCACTTCTTATCCCGTAAACGATAATCTGATGGAACTGCTTATTATGATCGACGCCTGCAAACGCGCTTCGGCGGGACGCATAACCGCGGTTATGCCGTATTTCGGATACGCTCGTCAGGACAGAAAGGCTCGCCCCAGAGATCCCATCACGGCAAAACTCGTTGCGGATATTCTTACCAGCGCGGGCGCGAACAGAGTTATGACGATGGATTTGCACGCGGCGCAGATTCAGGGCTTTTTCGAAATACCCGTAGATCACCTTTACGGCGCGCCGTTGCTTGCCAAATATTTCAAGAACAAAATGGACGAAAACTGGGTTGTCGTATCTCCCGATATGGGCAGCGTGGGAAGAGCGAGAAATTTCGCTTCGCGCGTGGACGCTTCTATAGCGATAGTCGATAAACGCCGTCCCAAAGCAAACGCCGTAGAAATTATGAACATTATCGGCGACGTGAAAGGCAAAACCTGCCTTATGGTAGACGATATGATCGATACCGCCGGCACGATATGTCAGGGTGCGGAAGCTCTTATGAAAAACGGCGCGAAAGAAGTTTATGCCTGCTGTACGCACGGCGTATTCTCAGGTCCTGCCATGGACAGAATAACCGGCTCTCCCATAAAAGAACTTCTCGTTCTCGATACCATCGATATGCCCGATAACGTGAAGAACAACTCTAAAATCAAGGTTATGTCCGTTGCCAAGCTTATAGCGAGAGCGATAACCACGGTATATTCCGATTCTTCGCTTTCCGCTATTTACGAAGACTGATAGTAAAAACTCAAAAGAAAAGCCGTTTTGGAAAAAAACGGCTTTTACCGATTTTAAAAAGCCCGCGTTTTCCGCTTCTTGTCGGAAACGCGCGGGGAACGGAGAAAAATGAAGCTGATCGTCGGTCTGGGTAATCCCGACAAAGAATATCTCAACACTTTTCATAATTTAGGGTTTATGTTCGCCGACAAGGTTGCGGAAAAACTCGGCGCGTCGTTTATAAAAGAAAAATGCCGCGCAAGCGTTGCGGAAGCGAGAATCGGCGGCGAAAAAATACTTATCGCAAAACCGCTGACGTATATGAATCTTTCGGGCGAAAGCGTGAGAGAACTCGTTTCGTTTTATAAAATCGACCTTAAAGACGTTATAATCGTTTACGACGATTACGATCTCGTCAAAGGGAATTTAAGAATCCGTGAAAGCGGCTCTGCGGGAACGCATAACGGAATGCGTAATATCGTAAAAGAACTCGGCTCGGAAAATTTCGCGAGAATAAGAATAGGCTTTCACCCGGAAGGAGAAGAACTTAAAATACCCATAATAAATCTCGTGCTTTCGGGGATAAAACAGGCGGATAAACCGCTTTTCGATAAAGCGATAAACGCCGCGGCGGAAGCCGCTTTAGCTTTTGCTTCCGGCAGTTCCGTGCAGGAAATAATGCAAAAATACAACGGCAAACCGCAATAGTCTTTTTATCGCGCAAAACAATGCCGTATAAATTTTATATATGCTCGAAGAACTTTTAAAACTTAAAGACGGGGCGAATACCGTAAGCGAGTTTACGGAAGCGATCCGCCGGGGAATACCCTCGGCGGTTTTCGGCGTGAACGAAGCGTTTAAAGCGTTCCTTGCGGCGAACGTCGATTCGCCCGTTTTATACGTCGCTAAAGATATGGTTACGGCTTCCGCCGCGGCGGAGCTTATCGCGGAGTTTTCGAAAAAGAAGACGGTTTATATTCCGCCCAAAGACGAAATTCTCGTGTCCGCAAAGGCGTATTCCAAGGATATTTCGTTTGAAAGAATAAAGGCGTTGTACGAAGCTTCTTTTGCGGACGTTATCGTAACCACCGCGGACGCGCTTATGCAGACCGCGCCGAAAAAAACAGAGAAAATAACTCTCGTAAGGGGCGAAGACGCAAGTCAGGAAGAAACCGTAAAGGAACTTGTAAGGTTCGGTTACAGACGAGTGGAAAAAACCGAAAGCAAAGCGACGTTTTCGCTCCGCGGCGACGTTCTGGACGTTTTTCCGATTAACGCGGAAGTCCCCGTGAGAATAGACTTTTTCGGGGATTGCGTGGAGAGCATAAAAAAATTCGATCCCGAAACGCGGGCGAGCCTCGGGTTTACGGACGAGGTAACCGTTCTGCAAGCCTTTGAATTTCTTATTTCGGACGAAGACGCCGCGCTTGCGGAAGCCGTTATCAAAAACGAACTGCGTTCCGCCGACAAAGACGCGCGCGCGAATTTAAGAATGCTCGCTGACGAGATAACCGTAGCGAAAGAAAATTCGGACGCGGACGTGTTGTCCGTTCTTTCACCGCTATCGGAAAACTGCGGCGACTTGTTCGGCTTTTTAAAAGACGACGCCGTCGTTATTATCGACGAAGCGAAAAGAATCAAAGAAATCGCGGATTTAAGCGAGCGCGAATTTACCGAGCGATATAACTCTCTCAAAAAAACGGGGGAAGTCTTTTCTTTCGCCGCGAGAAATCTTTGCGGAACGGAAGAGCTTACGGGCAAGCTTAAAAAATTTCGTCTTGCCGCGTTGCAGACGTTATCGACCGCGATTCCGTTTTTTAACCCGCTGCAGGTGTTTAACCCGCAGGTGGGCGGCGTATCTAATTATCGGCTCGACTTTAAAGAGCTTTTCACCGATATAAACAACTGGCTTTACGGCGGGTATTCGGTGCTTATAACGACGGGCGACGCCAAACGCGCGCGGAATTTATGCGCCGATTTAAGCGACAGGGGCATCGCTTCTTCCGTAGATACGCGCGGAGAAATCAAAGGCGTTAGCATTTCTTCCGAAAAACTTTCGTGCGGGTTCGTGTTCCACGAAACCAAGACCGTGGTTATAGGCAGCGGAAATCTTTTCGCAAAACCCGTCGCGGCAAGAAAAATAAAACTAAAAAGCAAGGGCTTTTTCACCGCGCCGGAAAAGGGCGATTATTGCGTACACGAAACGCACGGTATAGGCAGGGTTCTCGGCAACAAGAGAATTTCCACCGCGGAAGGCACTAAGGATTATATTTCGGTAGAATACGCCGGCGGTGACGTTTTGCATATACCCGTCGAGCAGATGGATATACTCACGCGGTATCTCGGCGGAGAGAAAAAGCCTCGGCTTTCTAAAATCGGCGGCGCGGACTTCGATAAAATCAAAAAAGCCGTTAAAGAAAGCATTAAAAAGATGTCTTTCGACTTAAAAAAACTGTACGAAGAAAGAGAGACCGCCCAAGGCTATAAATTCGTTTGCGACGAAGAGCTTGAAAACGCTTTCGCCGCGGCGTTCCCGTTCGAAGAAACAGCGGATCAGGAGATTTGCGACAGAGAAATCAAAGAGGATATGACGAGCGGAAAGGTTATGGACAGGCTCGTCTGCGGCGACGTCGGGTTCGGCAAAACGGAAGTGGCGTTCAGAGCGGTTTTCCGCGCGATTGCAAACGGCAAGCAAGCCGCTATGCTCGCGCCGACTACCATTTTAACCGAACAACATTTCAACACCGCAAAAGAAAGATTTAAGGATTTCGGCGTTAAAATCGCCGTTCTTAACCGATTCAAAACGGATAAAGAGCAGCGGCTTATTTTAAAGTCTCTCGAAAAGGGCGAAATAGATTTTATCATCGGCACGCACCGGCTTTTGAGCAAGGACGTAAAATTTAAAGACCTCGGTATTCTCGTGCTTGACGAAGAACAGCGTTTCGGCGTGGAGCATAAAGAAAAAATCAAACTGCTTAAAAAGAACGTAGACGCGCTTACGCTTACCGCGACGCCCATACCGAGAACGTTGCACATGTCGCTTTCCGGCATACGATCGATAAGCGTTATCAATACGCCGCCAAAAAAACGTCTGCCCGTGCAGACCTACGTTACGGAAGAAAGCGAAGGCTTGATAAAGGACGCCGTTTCGCGCGAAGCGAATCGCGGCGGGCAGTCGTTTATACTCTATAACAGAATAGAAAGCATCTTCACTTTCGCCGCACGGCTCGCCGCGCTTATGCCGGAGCTTAAATTCACCGTCGTTCACGGCAGAATGGACGAGCGCGTCATGGAAAAGAACGTGATGGATTTTTACGAGGGAAAAAGCAACGTTCTCGTTTCCACCACGATTATAGAAAACGGTATCGATTTGCCAAAGGCGAACACGCTTATCGTCATAGACGCGGATAATCTCGGTCTGTCCACGTTGTATCAGCTTAAAGGCAGAGTGGGGAGGAGCGACAGACTTGCTTATGCGTATTTTACATTCAAGCGCGAAAAGATTCTGAGCGATACGGCGTTCGACAGGCTTAACGCCATTATAGAGTTTGCCGAAATGGGCAGCGGTATAAAAATAGCGATGCGAGACCTCGAAATCCGCGGCGCGGGCAATATTTTAGGCGCGGAACAGCACGGACACATGGATAAAATAGGTTACGAGCTGTATTCCAAGCTTTTAAGAGAAGAACTTTCAGGCAAAGAGGAAAAAATCCCCGAGCTCGACGTGAGAGTGACGGCGTTTATTCCCGAAACGTATATAGAAAGCGAAACTTCGAGAATGGACGCTTATAAAGAAATCGCGGAACTCGGTTCGATTAAAGCCGAACAAGAGTTCGCTGCGGAAACGGAGAACGTTTACGGTCCGTTGCCGACGGAGCTTAAAAACCTTATGGCGATAGCCGTGGTTAAATTCCTCGCGATGAAAACGGGCGTCTCGGAAATAGTCGTAAGAAAGGGCGAAACGAGTCTTTCTTTTGAAAATTTCAATGCGTTCGCAAACGAAAAACTGATGCGCGCGACGGAAAAATATTCCGATACGGTAAAAATATCTATGTCGGCGGTTCCCAAACTCGAATTCGCCGCAAACGGAAGAACCAACGAAGAAATGCTTAAAGTAATGCGCGAGTTTTTAGTCGAAGTCGCGGGTTAAAGGGGAACGGTGCGAACCGAACGTGCTTTTAAGGCGCGCTTATCCGCGCGATTTAATGGCAGATAGCGGAAGTATCAGGCTTTTCGGGAAAAACGAATATAAAAAACATAAAAACGATTGCTTTTTTCTTTGCTTTGGTATATACTTAATAAAGTATAACAAGAAATTTAAACAACTACTTGGAGAAAACTATGAAAAAAAGATTTCTTTCTGTAATCTCTGCAGCGGTCGCGCTTATTATGTGCGTCGCCGTTTCGTCCGGCTGTAAGCTTATTACCAAGGACAGCGAACGCGAGATGAACAGCGTGGTCGCCACCGTCAACGTTAACACGGAAGAACACGTGTATAAAAAAGATATGATAATGGCGTATTTAAGTTACGGGTATTATTACGTGCAGTATCAGGGATATACGCAGAAAAAGACCTTCGAGCTTATTCTGGATAATCTTATCAATAACAGAATTCTCGTTCAGCACGCGATGCAGGAAGCGGAAGATAATTCTATTATAGAAAACGACGCGGAAAAGAAATTCACCGTTGCTCGTTATCTTTCCGACGAGCAGCTGAACGAAGCCAGATACAACGCATATAAAAGCATAAACGATATGCTCGACAATTACGAAGACGACGGTTCGGAAGCACCTAAGGGTGATACTCTTACTCTGACCGCGAGAACCGTTCCTACGAACGCGAGCAACGCGACGGAAAAACTTACCGACGAAGATAAAGCGGAATACGTCAAAAAAGGCTTCGATACCGACAGTACGGAATACAGAAGAGAAGCCAAAAACAAAATAATAAAACTTTTCAAAAACAACGGACTTTTAGGCACGGAATACGACGGAAAGGATATCACCAAAACCACGTATTACGAGAACCTTTACAAGAGCCATTGCGAAAACGAACTGCTTTCCGCTTATAATAAAAAGATCTCCGACGCGGCGAGAAAAGTCTCTTTCGAAGAACTCGAAACCGCTTTCGCGGATAAACTCGACACTCAGAAAAGCTGGAGCAACGCGGACTTCGTTTCCGCGCTCGGCAACGCAAAAGCAAGCGATCCTATTTTATACAGCGCATACGGCTCTTACGGTTACGTCTATAACCTTCTTCTCGGCGTAAGCGATTACGAGAAAGCCGCGATCGAAAAAATAAAGACCGACGACGCGGATATTACCGACGAAGAGTTCGGAGCAAAGCGCAACGAAATTCTCAAAACCATAACCGTTAAAGACCAGAGAGCAAGCTGGATTCTCTCCGGTTACGACTTTGACGGAACTAAATTTACCGGCGATTATACCTTTACCAAACCCGAAAACAGCTTGCCGTTCCAGGGTACGGTAAAGAAACTTAAAGACGAAGACAAAGATAAAAAACAAAGCGCGGAATACTCCGTTACGGACGTTAAGACTTTCGGGTTAGAAGAGTTTATAACGTTTATGGACAACTACGTATACGGCGCGGCTCAGGAAGACGACGCCTCTGCGAGAGCTCCCGAAGATGCGGTGAAA
Organism: uncultured Eubacteriales bacterium; assembly: GCA_905210545.1. Classification (GTDB taxonomy): domain Bacteria; phylum Bacillota; class Clostridia; order Christensenellales; family Borkfalkiaceae; genus UBA1259. The sequence goes on from CAJLXC010000006.1 coordinate 31,236, forward strand.
AAATGCGTTACCAAACCCGCGGGAGTAGAAGAGTATTCCGAAAAAATCAACGAGCTTTTGTTTGCGTTTTCTACCGACTCGGGTTCGCTCAACACCTGGAAAGGTTACGCGGTGAAACCCGCGGTCGACGGCTCCGACAGCGAAGAATACGTTCAGACTTTTGCGGACGCCGCAAGACAGCTTATCGAGCTTGGCGGAAACAGCTATATAATCGTCGCAACCGATTACGGTTATCACGTAATGTTCTATTCCGAGCTTTTGAATAAAGACTACGGATACGCAAATCTGACGGCATATCTCGATTCGCTTTCCATCGACAAGGGCGAAAGCTGGGCGAAATATCTCGAAAATATGCTTAACGAATGGGACGATTTCGAAGATACCGACAACTTCCTTTACACTTTCGTAAACTCGCTCACTTCGGCAAAAGTAACCGCCGCGCAGACTGCGGAAAACAACAAAGTGCTGAATAAGTATCGTTATGAAAGCGATAAATACGTTACCGTAAACAAAAATTCCTACGCCGACTTACTCGGTTGATAAAACAAGACGGTATAAGGGGCAAGACGAAAACGTTTTGCTCCTTTAAAATTACTTTGATTTAAAAGAAAATGATACTCTATCTCGATACCGAAACGACCGGGCTTTATCCCGGGAATATCTGTCAGCTTTCTTACGCGATGCAGGATAAGTCGGGCGTCCGTGCGAAAAATATGTTTTTTTCGGTGGATAAAGTGGACTACGGCGCGTATCTCGTTCACGGGTTTTCCGTCGCTAAACTAAAAACGCTGTCAAAAGGCTTGCGCTTTGCAGACAGATTTGACGAAATCAACGCAGATATTTCAGAAGCGGACGCAGTGGTTTCTCATAATACCGCGTTCGACTTTATGTTTCTGCGCGCGGAATACGAAAGGCTCGGCAAACTGTTTGCGGTGAAAAAAGATTTTTGTTCGATGAAAAAAAGCGTGCCTGTCTGCAAAATAAGAAAAACGCGCGGCAACGGGTATAAATATCCCAAGCTGTACGAGCTGTGCGAGCATTTCGGAATTACCGAATACGACGTTAAGGACAAAACGGAAGAGCTGTTCGGCGAAGATAAGGCAGGCTTTCACGACGCGAGATTCGACACGACCGCGATGTTTCTTGCGATGAACGAGGGAATGAAAAGGAACGACGTTATTTCCGAACTGGAGGATTATTTATGATAAAAATAGAAACGCATTGTCATACGGGCGGCAGCAAGTGTGCGGATTGCGCGCCTGAGATTATCGCAAAAAACTATAAAGCGGCAGGCTACGGCGGCGCGGTTATCACCAACCATTTGCAGAAAGCGTATTTCGACGCGTACCCCGGCGATACCGTTTCGGAAAAATATCGATACTTTCTCAAGGTGTACGAAGAAGCCGAGGTCGCGTTCAAAGAAAACGGATTAAAAACCTTTCTTGCGGCGGAGGTTCTCGCAAACGAACCGCAAGGTCATTCCGAATATATAATTTGCGGTTTTGACGAAAAGTTTTTGTTCGATCACGACCCGTTATTTTATTATTCGCAGAAAGAATTGTTTGAACTGTGCGATAAAAACGGCGTGTTTATGTATAAATGCCATCCGCTCCGCACTCGCGAACTTTGCGGCGATCCGAAGTATATGCACGGTGCGGAAGCGTTCAACGGACATTTTCATCATTTTAATTTTAACGCGCTCGCAACCGATTTCTGCGAAAAGAACGGACTGATAAAGATGAGCGGCACGGATTATCATCACGACGGACAGCCCATTACCGCGGGAATGTTTGTTCCGGACGATATAAACGACGAAAAATCTCTCGTGCGCTATATCGAAAACAATGATTTTGAGAGAATAGAAGACGTGATCGGATACGAAAAAGGCTGCAAAGCTTATAGGGAGAGTTTATGCAAATAAGTTTTTTTACGGTTTTTATTTCTGTGGTGTCGCTTGTAATTATGGCAATGCCCGGGTTTTTACTCGCCAAGCTTAAAATGCTGCCGGAAAAAGCTTCTGAAGCGCTGTCCGCCGTGGTATTGTACGGCTGTCAGCCGCTGCTTGTGTTTATGAGTTTTCAGAGTTACGAATATTCCGCGGAAATAGGGCGTAATATGCTTATTGTTTGCGGAATCGCTTTTGCCGTTCACTTTATAATGATTGGTCTTGTATGTTTGCTGTTCCGCAACAAAGAAGATATAAAAATGAAAACCGTGCGCTACGGTTCGATTTTTTCTAACTGCGGATTTATGGGTATTCCGTTTTTGTCTATGCTTTTTTCAGGCAAACCTGAAGCGGGCGAAATCCTCATATACGCTTCGGTGATAATCGCGGTGTTCAATATTCTCAACTGGACGGTGGGCGTGCTTATGATGACGGGCAACGTAAAAGATATGTCCGTAAAAAAAATTCTGCTTAATCCCGTTATTATTGCGGTTGTTGTCGGCGTGATAGTTTTCGTAACGACAAAAAAACCGCTCGTAAACCTTGCCGCGGAAGGAACGACTCTCCACTCGGTATTAAATAAACTTTCCGCAAGTCTGGATTATCTCGGCGACGCGGTTACGCCGCTTTCTATGATAGTTATCGGAATAAAACTCGCAGACGTGAATATTAAACAGCTGTTTCTCGATAAAAAGGCTTACGTAACGTCGTTTTTCAAGCTTGTCGTTATGTCTTTCGTCGCGCTTATTTCGGTCGCGTTTTTGCCGGTTTCTTCTTCTATAAAATACACCGTGTTTCTGCTTTTATCTATGCCGTGCGCAACGAGTACCGCGCTTTTCGCGCTATTGTTCGGCGGCGACGGCGATTTCGCTACGGTATGCACGCTGCTTTCCACAATACTTTCCATAGCGACTCTGCCGCTTATGTTCCTTTTGATGAACGGCGCGTTCGGTATTG
>CAJLXC010000007.1 GCA_905210545.1 uncultured Eubacteriales bacterium
CGGTGGCTTTTGCCACCGCCGCAGATTTTTTATCATAAAGCGATGCGCGCGACAAAGAGATTTATAAAATACTGTTGTATTTTGCTTCGGTTTATGGTACAATAATCGTGTGAAAAGATTCTTGTGCCTCGATATCGGGGATAAGCGGATAGGCGTTGCCGTGTCCGACCCGTTTAATACTTACGCGTTGCCCGTGGAAACCTACCACAGAAAAAATCTCAGAACGGATCTCGCAAAGATTGCCGAGTACGTTAAAGCAAAGGGCGCAACGGACGTGGTTTGCGGCTTGCCCGTCAACTTTGACGGAACGCCGTCCTTGCAAACCCGAAAAGCGGAGTTTTTTATCGACCGCCTTAAAGAAACAGTCACGGCGCAAGTCTTCGCCGTGGACGAAAGGTGTTCTACCTGCGAAGCGGAAGAAGTATTGATAGAGCAGGGCAAAAGCAGAAGCGAAAGAAAACAGTTTGTGGACGCGCTTGCCGCCTGCGAGATTTTACAAGGATTTTTGAACGAAAAAAACAGTTCCGTAAGGAAAGGAGATAAATTTATGAGCGATAAAGAAAAACAGACCTGCGGTTGCGGGTGCGAACACGAGCATCACCACGACCGCGAGCAAGAACATACTCATTGCGACCACAACGCGTGCGATTGCGAAGATTGCTGCGACGACGGTTGCGATTGCGGGTGCGAAGACGATATCGTCGTTCTCACCGGCGACGACGGAAAGAAAATGAAGTTTTATTTCGTCGGCACGATAGAATATAAGGGCAAAACGTATTCCGCATTCGAGCCTGCCGAGGAAATCGACGGGATAGAAGAGGACGATCTTATTATATTCGAGCTGTCCGGCGACGACGAAGAAACCGCCGAGCTTCTCCCCGTAGACGACGAAGCGCTTTTGGACGAAGTGTTCAACGAGTTCTGCCGCGTTATGGAAGAGGACGAGCTTGCAGAAGAAGCCGAAAGTTTAGAGCCCGACGGCGAATAAAAATTTTATAAAAGGATAAGCGGCAAGGCGTAAGCCTTGCCGCTTAAAATTTTAAATGCAAGCCCGATATGCGGTTCTAATTAAAACCGAAAAGGTCGTTTGGAGTGATATCTAAAAGTTCGCACAAAAACACTATTTTATAATAATCTAATTCTATTTTTCCGCTTTCGTATTCGCTGTAATCGGGTTGGAATTTATTTAACAGCTTTGCAACTTCTTTCTGCGTTAAGCCTTTTGCCTTTCTTGCGATTTTCAAATTTTCCCCTACTTTTTTGCATAATGCTTCTCTGTTTTTCATATTTTTTTTCTTCCATTAAGACTTTATTATAAAAACAATATAGGAAAAAATACAATATTACACTTGACATATAGGAAAAAATCCTATATAATTAAAAATTGTAAAAGTGTAATTTCTTTTTGAAAAAGAAATATTAAAATTTTTGGGAGAGTTTATATGAAAAAAATCAAATTGTTGTGTTGTTTGTTTGCGGTGACGGCGGCGTGTTCTGCATTGTTTCTTTGCGCGTGCGACAATAATAAAGAAACACATACGCACGAATACGTGAAAACCGTTGTTCCCGCTACTTGTTCAGAAAGGGGCTTTACTTTATACGTTTGCGCTTGCGGCGATACGTATAAAGACGATTACGTAAATATGCTTGCTCACACGCCGGGAGAGTGGATAACCGATACGGAGGCAACCTGCACGGCAAGCGGCGGCAGACACAAAGAGTGTACCGTCTGCCATACCGTTATCGAGCGGGAAACAATCCCCGCGCTCGGTCATAAATTTACTAAAAAAGATACTGACGAAAAATATCTTTTATCTCCCGCAACTTGTACTCAAAAAGCAATGTATTACTATTCCTGCGAGTGCGGAGAAAAAGGAACAGAAACCTTTGAATACGGAGAAACACTTCCGCATTCTTTCACCGTTAAAAAGGCAGAAGATAAATACTTAAAATCTGCGGCAACTTGCACCAAGAAAGCCGAGTATTATTATTCTTGCATATGCGGAGAAAAAGGAACGGAAACCTTTGAATACGGAGAAACACTGCCGCATTCTTTCACCGAGAAAAAAGCGGAAGATAAATATTTAAAATCTCCCGCAACTTGCACCAAGAAAGCCGAGTATTACTATTCTTGCGTATGCGGAGAAAAAGGGACGACAACCTTTGAATACGGAGAAACGCTGCCGCACACTTTCACCGAGAAAAAAGCGGAAGATAGATATTTAAAATCTCCCGCGACTTGCACCAAGAAAGCCGAGTATTATTATTCTTGCGTATGCGGAGAAAAAGGGACGACAACCTTTGAATACGGAGAAACACTGCCGCATTCTTTTACCGAGAAAAAGGCGGAGGATAAATACTTAAAAACTCCTGCAACTTGCACCAAGAAAGCCGAGTATTATTATTCTTGCGAGTGTGGAGAAAAAGGAACAGAAACCTTTGAATACGGAGAAACGCTGCCGCATTCTTTCACCGAGAAAAAAGCAGAAGAAAAATACTTAAAATCTTCCGCAACTTGTACCAAGAAAGCCGAGTATTATTATTCTTGCGCGTGCGGAGAAAAGGGAACGGAAACCTTTGAATACGGAGAATTACTTCCGCATTCTTTCACCGAGAAAAAGACAGAAGATAAATACTTAAAATCTCCCGCGACTTGCACACAAAAAGCAGTGTATTATTCTTGCGTATGCGGAGAAAAAGGAACGGAAACGTTTGAGTTCGGAGAAGCGTTGCCGCATAAAGAAGTAACAGACTCGGGTATTGCGCCAACTAAAACAGAAGACGGTCTGACGGAAGGCAAGCACTGCTCGGTATGTAAAAAGGTTTTGGTTGAGCAAAAAGTAATACCCGCTACGGGTTCTGTTGGGTTAGTATTTTCTCTCAATTCAGACGGCAGAACGTATTCCGTTACAGGCTATGGCTCTTGCACCGATAAAGAAGTTATAATCCCAAAGAAATATTCTGACGGCAACGCCGTCACGGGGATCGGGGCAAATGCATTTGGAAACTGCTCTTCCGTTACTTCTATAACTATTCCCGATACGATAAAAAGTATAGGTAATCGAGCTTTTTACGGTTGCAGCGGACTGACGGAAATTCATATCCCATCTTCCGTAACGGCAATAGGTACACAGATTTTTTATAAAGCGAGTAATATTAACACCGTTTATTACGATTCAACTTATTCAAGCAGTAATAATACTTTTTTGAATATGCCGTGTATAACTAAAGTCGTTATCGGCGCAAAGTATGTTCCGGGCAAATTGTTATACAACTATGTCAACGTAAAAGAAGTGATTTTAAAATCCGGCGTAACGAGTATAGAGTATTCCGCATTCTATGGTTGTACAAGCCTAACGAATGTAAAAATCGATAACGGTGTAAAAAGTATAGAAAGTGAAGCATTCTATGGTTGTAGCAGTCTTACAAGTATCACCATACCGGATAGCGTGACGAGTATAGGGAAATCCGCATTCAGTGGTTGTACAAGTTTGACAAGTATAAACATACCTGACAGTGTGACGAGTATAGGGGGTTCCGCATTCTATGGTTGCTCGAGGCTGACGAGTATCAGCATACCGAACAGCGTGAAAAGTATATGGGATTCTGCATTCAAAGATTGTACAAGTCTTGCAAGTGCCAACATACCTGACAGTGTGACGAGTATAGAGTTTTCCACATTCAGTGGTTGTACAAGTCTGACAAGTATCAAAATACCGAACGGCGTGAAGAGTATAGGGGATTCCGCATTCAGTGGTTGTAGTAGTCTTACAAGTATCACCATACCTAACAGCGTGACGAGTATAGGGAAATCCACGTTCAGTTCTTGTTCAAGTCTAACGAGTATCAGCATACCGAACAGCGTGACGAGTATAGGGGATTCCGCATTCCATGGTTGTAGTCTTACAAGTATCAACATACCTAACAGCGTGACGAGTATAGGGAAATACACGTTCAGTTCTTGTTCAAGTCTAACGAGTATCATCATACCGGACAGCGTGATGAATATAGGGTATGCCGCATTCAGTGGTTGTACAAGTTTGACAAGTATAAACATACCTGATAGCGTAACGAGTATAGGGGATCACGCATTCTGGGGTTGTTCAAGCCTTGTAAATATCAACATACCGGACAGTGTGATGAGTATAGGGGATTCCGCATTCAGTGGTTGTAGCAGTCTTACAAGTATCAACATACCGGACAGCGTGACGAGTATAGGGGATACCGCATTCTATAATTGTTCAAGTTTGACGAATGTAAAAATCAGTAACAGTGTAAAAAGTATAGAAAGTATCGCATTTAGTGGTTGTACAAGTTTGACAAGTATAAACATACCTGACAGTGTAACGAGTATAGGTTACGAAGCATTCAGAGGTTGTAGCAGTCTTACAAATATCAGCATACCGGACGGCGTGACGAGTATAAGTTACAGCGCATTCAGTGGTTGTAGAAGTCTGACAAGTATCACCATACCGGACGGCGTGACGTGGATAGGTCCATACACATTCAGAGATTGTTCAAGCCTGACGAGTATCAACATACCGAATAGCGTGACGGGGATACAGTATGACGCATTCTGGGGTTGTAGTAATCTCACCGAAATACATTACGGCGGAACGATAGAGGAATGGAATCGGGTGGAAAAATCAACTTCATGGAATAGAGATACAGGCTCTTATACCGTATATTGTACAGACGGAAACATAAAAAAATAAAGCTGATTAAATATGATAGTATTAACAGACATTTAAGAAAAAATCGCGCAAACGCTTATATGCGCGGCAAAGAACAGAACCACGGTTTCATTTGCGAAGATAAAGTAATCCGATTACGGGCTTGTCAAGGTTATTGACAAGCCCTTTGTGTTAAATGTAAGCGGAATCGTCAGATAAAAGCGTTTTATTCCGAAAGCGCGGCGAATAAACCGCGTTTCGTTCGCGTTCTTTTTACGCGAGAGTTTTTTTATTGACTTTTGCCTTAAATTAAAGTACAATATAATTTATGATAATAGTTGGTTTCGACCCCGGACTTGCAACGCTCGGCTACGGAGTGATAAAAAAAGACGTTAAAAGCAAGCCGGAAATGGTCGATTACGGCGTGGTGCTTACGCCTAAAGACAAAAATCTGCCCGACCGCCTTATCTTGATAGAAAAAGGCGTTAAACAGATTATAGAAAAGTTCAAGCCGGACGAGATAGCGATAGAAGAATTGTTTTTTGCAAAAAACGTTAAAACGGGTATCGCGGTGGCTCATTCCCGCGGGGTAACGCTTCTCACCGCGACTAAAGAATGCGGCAGAATTTTCGAGTATACGCCGTTGCAGATAAAGCAGGCTCTCACGGGGTACGGCAGGGCGGATAAAAACCAGATTCAGCAGATGGTAAAAACGTTTTTGGGGCTGAAAGCCGTGCCCAAGCCCGACGACGCCGCAGACGCGCTCGCCGTGGCGTTATGTCACGCGCAGACTAACAAGCTGGGCGGTTTATTCAAAGTATAGCAGGCGGTGGAATTATGATAGGCTACGTTAAAGGCGATTTATTGAACGCGGAAGGCGGCACGGTGCTTGTTGCTTGCAACGGGATAGGTTATGAGATAACCTGTTCCGCTTCCGTTTACGCAAGGCTTCTTAAAGATAACGGCGGAGAAGTTTACACGTATATGGCGGTAAAAGAAGACGGCGTTTCTCTTTACGGGTTTGACAGCATAGAAGAAAAAAAGATGTTTTTAAAACTCATTTCCGTTTCAGGCGTCGGACCTAAAATGGGTATCGCCGTGCTTTCGGAAATGCGGATAGACGACCTCGCCGTGAAAATCGCCACGAGCGACGTTAAAGGTCTTTCGTCCGTAAAAGGACTCGGCAAAAAGACTGCGGAACGCATTATTCTCGAGCTGCGCGAAAAAGTCGGCGCGATAGCTTCGGACGATAAAGGCTCGGTCGCAATCGCTCCGCCCGTAAGCTTAAGCAAAGACGACGAAGACGCGTTGATCGCGCTGATGAGCCTCGGGTTTACTCGCGCGGAATGCGAAAAGGCGTTGGAAAAAGCTAAAGCGGAAGGTATTACGCAGATAGAAAAGCTCATAGCGTTCGCGTTGAAGAATATTAAATAAGGTATCGAAATGGAAGACGAAGAAAGACTTGTAACCAGCACCTGCGCGGAAACGGAAACGGAAATAGAAAACGTTTTGCGCCCTAAGTCTATGGATGGCTACGTCGGGCAGGAAAAAGTTAAAAACAACGTGGCAATATCTATGGCTGCCGCAAAAAAGAGAAACGACGCGCTCGATCACGTTCTGCTTTACGGTCCTGCGGGACTGGGCAAAACGACGCTTGCGCATATAATAGCCAACGAGATGGGTACGCAGCTTAAAGTGACGAGCGGCCCCGCGATAGAACGCGCGGGCGATCTCGCCGCGATTTTAACAAACCTTAACGAAAAAGACGTTTTGTTTATAGACGAGATTCACCGTCTTAATCATAACGTAGAAGAAATATTGTACCCCGCGATGGAAGACTTTACGCTCGACTTTATAATCGGCAAAGGTCCTTCCGCAAAGAACGTGCAGCTGCCGTTGCCGAGATTTACGCTTATCGGCGCGACTACCCGCGCGGGAATGTTGTCTTCTCCGCTCCGCGACAGATTCGGACTTATCTGTCGGCTGGAAACCTACGAAAAGGCAGAGCTTGCGGAAATAGTCACGAGAGCCGCCAAGATGCTCCAAATACAGATAGAACCCGCCGCGGCGGAAGAAATAGCCGTGCGCAGCCGCGGAACGCCGCGTATCGCAAACAGGCTTTTAAAGCGCGTGCGCGATTATTCGGTGGTAAAAGATCACGAAGAAATCACGTTGTCAGACGCGAAAAACGCGTTAAAACTTTTAGAAATAGACGAGTTGGGGCTTGACTTTATAGACATAAGACTTCTTAAAGCAATGGCGGAGAAGTTCGGCGGCGGACCTTGCGGACTCGATACGGTGGCAGCGACCATAAACGAAGACGCCGGCACGATAGAAGACGTTTACGAGCCGTATCTTTTGCAGCTCGGCTTTATCGCGAGAACGCCGCGCGGCAGAATATTGCTTAAAAAAGGGTACGAACACATAGGACTTAAAATGCCTAAGGCGAAAGCGGAGCAGCTTTCCTTTTACGGGGACGAAAACGAAGATGAAAACGAGTGATTTTGATTATTATTTACCGACGGAGCTTATCGCTCAGACGCCCGTAGAACCGCGCGACGCTTCCAGACTGCTCGTATACGATAAAAGCACGGGAGAAACGTTCCATAAGCATTTTTACGACCTTGCCGATATGTTAAAGGCGGGCGACGTGCTTGTGAGAAACAATACCAAGGTTTTGCCCGCGCGTATGTTCGGATATACCGAGAACGGCGGCAAAGTAGAAATACTGCTTCTTAAAAGGTTTAACCTTAACGAATGGGAAGTTCTGGTAAAACCCGGCAAAAAAGCGAGAAAGGGCGCGGTTCTCACCGTTTCCGAAGAGCTTAAAGCGGAAGTTATCGATATTTATCCCGATGCGGGCAGCCGCCGCGTGAGGTTTACTTACGACGGCGTGTTCGAAGACGTTATTTCGCGCGTAGGAGAAATGCCGCTCCCCCCGTATATAACGGAAAAGCTCAAGGATCAGTCGCGCTATCAGACGGTTTACGCGAAGGAAGACGGTTCTGCCGCCGCGCCGACCGCAGGCTTGCATTTCACCGAAGAACTGCTCGATAAAATCAGAGCCAAGGGCGTTGAAATCGTAGATGTGCTTTTGCACGTGGGTCTCGGCACGTTCAGACCGGTTAAAGCGGAAGACGTAACCGAGCATCACATGCATTCCGAATATTACGAAGTGTCGGAAGAAGCCGCCGAACGCATCAACCTCGCCAAAAAAGAAGGGCGGCGCGTCATTGCCGTAGGCACTACCGCGGTAAGAACGCTCGAAAGCGCGGCGGACGAGAACGGTTTTGTCAGAGCGCAGAAGAACAATACGGAAATTTTCATTTATCCGCCCTATAAATTCAAATGCGTAGACGCGCTGATAACTAATTTTCATCTTCCCAAATCCACTCTCGTCATGCTCGTTGCGTCTTTGACGGGCAGAGAAAAGATATTAGAGCTTTATAATCTTGCGGTGAAAGAAAAATACAGATTTTTTTCTTTCGGCGACGCGATGTTTATCGCAGACGGGATTTACGGCGACGAAAAAAAGAATAAATAATCGCCGTAAAAAGCTTACGGCGAAATTACGTAAAAATCATATATGGAAAAATTCTGTTACGAAACGATAAAACAAGATAAAAGAACGGGCGCGAGAGCGGGCATTCTGCATACGCCGCACGGCGATATTCTTACGCCTACGTATATGCCCGTCGGCACGCAGGCTACGGTTAAAGGCGTTATGCCGAGAGATTTAAAAGAAGCGCAGTCGCAGATTATTCTCGCAAACACGTATCATCTGCACATGCGTCCCGGCGACGAAACCGTTAAAAAAGCCGGCGGACTTCATAAATTTATGGCGTGGGACAGACCTATCCTTACCGACAGCGGCGGCTTTCAAGTTTTTTCCCTTGCAAAGCTTAATAAAATAACCGACGAGGGCGTTTATTTCAACTCTCATATAGACGGCAGCCTGCACTTTTTCACGCCCGAAAAGGCGATGGAAATAGAAAACAATCTCGGCGCGGATATTATGATGGCGTTTGACGAATGCTCGCCTTACGGCTCGTCTTACGAGGAATCCAAAAAAGCGATGGAAAGAACGCTTAAATGGCTTGACCGTTGCTATAATTATCACAAAAACGATAATCAGGCGCTTTTTCCCATAGTGCAGGGGAATATGTTTAAGGATTTGAGACTTGAGAGCCTTAAATCGACGTTGCCTTACGTCAGGTACGGGGTGGGCATAGGCGGACTTTCCGTCGGAGAACCCAAAAAGCTTATGTACGAGATTATGGACGAAATGTTGCCGTATTACCCCGTAACCGTACCGAGATACCTTATGGGCGTCGGCAGTCCCGATTGCCTTGTAGAAGGCGTTCGCCGCGGCATAGATATGTTCGATTGCGTGCTTGCGACCAGAATAGGAAGAAACGGCACGGCGCTTACTTCTTCGGGCAAAGTGGTGGTGAGAAACGGCGCGTATAAAGAAGATTTTTCCGTTCTCGACGAAGAATGCGATTGTTACGCGTGCAGAAATTATACCAAAGCTTATTTAAGGCACACCATAAACGCGGGCGAAATGATGGGCGGCATGATGATAAGCCTGCATAACATAACGTATTTAAACAAGCTTATGCGCGATATAAGAAACGCGATTTTAGAAGACTCTTTTACCGAATTCGCCAAAGAGTTCTACGAAAAAACGGGCAAAACTTATCCCGACCCCGCGCAGTTCGGCTGTTGACGGAGTTGCCCGAAATTGACGGAATCGGTCGAAAAATTTTTAAAGCCGAAAATCGCTTGCGTATTTCGGCAAAATCATATAGAATATAATAGAAATAAATATCAGGAGATTAAAATATGCTTTATAATTTGTTAGACGGCGAGCAGAAAGCAAGCCCGATGAATCTCATTCTCATCATAGTGATGGTTGTAGTTATCGTAGGATTGTTTATTTTCAGCTCCATTTCAAACAAGAAAAAACAGAAACAGGCGCAGGATATGGTCAGTTCGCTCAAAATCGGCGACAGAGTTAAAACCATCGGCGGAATATGCGGCTTCGTCGCCGCCATCAACGACGCGGAAAATACTTTCGTTCTCGAAACCGGTTCGGACGACAACAAGTCTTACGTCAAATTCGATAAAGGCGCGATTTATCAGACCGCTCCCGCTCAGGGCAGCGCGGTAGCCGCGACGGAAGAAAAGAAAGAAGAAAAGAAAGCGGAAGAAGTTAAACCTGCGGAAGAAGTTAAACCCGTAGAAGAGGTTAAACCCGCAGAAGAACCGGCTCCCGCTCAGGGCAGCACGGTAGCCGCGGCAGAAGAGAAGAAAGAAGAAGCTCCCGAAAAAACTGCCGAAGAACCCGCAGCGGAGAAAGCTCCCGTAAAAAAAGGAAGCCCGCGAAGAAGAAAACCGAAAATAAATAAGTAATATAAAAAACAAACCCCGCATATCTTTATACAAAAAGACGTGCGGGGTTTTTGTATGTCCGGAAAAAGCTTTTTCATTTCCGTGCTTAAAGCGGTGTGCGTGGCGTTGTCCGCCGCGCTTGTAGGCATTCTCGTTTTTGCGTTTGTTATCAAGGTCGCTTCGCTGCCGTCGGCGGCGGTGAAAGCGGTCAATCAATTCATAAAAGTAATCGCTATTTTCTGCGGGTGCTTTTTCTGCCTTAAAGAGGATAAAGGGCTTTTTAAGGGCGCGATAACGGGCGTGGCGTTTACCTGCGTTATTTATCTTTTGTTTTTGCTGATAGACGGTTCTGCCTTAAAACTCTCGTTTTTTTGGGCGGATATGGCTTTCGGGTTAGTCGTCGGCGCGATTTCGGGTATTGTTTCCGTCAACGTCAAAGACAGGGCGAGATAAGCGTTTATTCCGATTTAAGCGGGTGAAAAAACCATAAAAAAGCCGCAAAAAAACTACCGTTTTTTTGCGGCTGCATTTTTACGTTTCGATATGGGCGGCTGTCTTAATAAAGGAGTCGCTTTTCTGTTATGCGAAAAACGAAGTTATTCCTGTGCGCGCGCTTTCTCTTCTTCAAAAGCGGAGAGAACGGATTTTATTATCTCTTCTCTCGTTTCGGTTTTTATGGGGTGCGCAACGTCTTTATATTCGCCGTCCGCGGTCTTTCTGCTCGGCATGGCTATAAAACAGCCTTCGTTGCCTTCTATGACCTTTATGTCGTGTACGACGAAGCAGTCGTCGAACGTAACTGAAGCGACGGCTTTAAGCTTGCTGTCCTCTTTTTTAACCATACGCACTCTTACGTCCGTAATTCTCATATCGTTTTACCATCCTCATCTTTATTATTAACATTTTACCATAAGAAAAAGACTATTTCAACGATTTTTTAAAAATAATCGTTAAAAACGACAAAAATTTTTAAATTTTCGGGGTAATTTCGGTTAAAAATTTTATTTTTATCCGATTTCTCGGAATATAACGCTTAAATCAAAGCGTTTCGTCATATATATAGCGTATGGAAAATTTTAAATTGACTGATTATCTCTCGGTGCATTTTATCGGAATAGGTGGCGTATCTATGAGCGCGCTCGCAAAATACTGTTTGTCGCAAGGCTATATCGTCAGCGGCAGCGACAGAACGCCTTCGCCCGAAACGGAAGAATTGAAAAAACTCGGCGCGACCGTTTTTTACGGGCATTCCGCCAAAAACGTGAACGGTGCGGGGCTTGCGGTGTATACTTCCGCTCTCTCCGAGGACAATCCCGAGCTTGTCGCCGCAAAAAAGAAGGGAATACCCGTGATTAAAAGAAGCTTTCTGCTCGGCAGTATTCTCAAAAAATATAAAAAATCCATAGCGGTGTCGGGCAGTCACGGCAAAACCACCGTTACGGCTATGCTGACCGACATTTTCGTGAAAAACGAATCCGATCCCGCGGCGTTTATCGGCGGCGACTATCCGCCCGTCGGAAACTTCCGATTAGGAAGCGGGGACGTCGCCGTTGCCGAAGCCTGCGAGTATAAAAAGAACTTTCTCGATATAAAGCCTTACGCCGCGGTCGTTCTCAATATAGACGACGATCACAAAGACAGCTTTAACGGCGAGGCGGACGAAATCGCGGCTTTTTCGTCGTTTATAGGCAATTCGCTCGCCGTGATAAACGCGGACGATAAAAACGCGGCAAAGCTCTTTAATTCCGCGACGGTGAACTTCGGTATCGATTCTCCCGCATCGTATACGGCAAGGCGATTAAGCGAAGAAAAAGGGTTTTATTCTTTCGATTTATATGCGTTCGGCAAAAAGCGCGGAGAAATAAAGCTTAAAATCCGCGGAAAACACAACGTTTACAACGCGCTCGCGGCGTTTGCCGCGGCGGATATCTTCGGTGTGCCGTTCGCGACGATAAAAAGCTCGCTCGAAGATTTCGGCGGAGTAAAACGCCGCAACGAGTTTCTGGGCAAAATTCGCGGCGCGGCGTGTTTTGCCGATTACGCCCACCATCCGTCGGAAATTTCCGCTCTGCTCGATTCTTATAAGGACGAGCGCGTGACGGTGGTTTTTCAGCCGCATACGTATTCGAGAACGAAATACTTAAAAGAAGAATTCGTAAAAGCGTTGTCTGCGGCGGAGAAAGCGGTTATTTATAAAACCTATCCCGCAAGAGAGAATTACGACGAAGCCGGCGACGGAAAACGGATATACGAAGGTCTGCGAAAAGAAAAAGGGGAAGATTTTGCTTTTTACGCGGACTCGCCCGATAGTCTGTTTAAGGAGCTTTACGCCATAACGGCAGATAGCCCCGACAACGTTTTATTGTTCGTAGGCGCGGGGGATATATACTCCGTTGCCAAAGCGTTGTGCGAAAAACGTTGAAAAATTTTGTCGAAAGTGTGAAAAAAGGGGTTAAAACGGTTGCAATAAATTTCTTTTTGATATATTATAAAGATAATCAAATTTATAATAGGAGAGATTTGGCAATATGGTACAGAAAAGAAGAAAAATTGCTATTCTCGGAACGGGCAACGTAGGCGCGACTATCGCTTATACGCTCACTCTTTCGGGATTGTGTTCGGAAATACTCTTAGTAGATATCAATAAAGAAAAGGCTGCGGGAGAAGCTCTCGACCTCGCTCAGTGCGCGGCTTGCACGCCTTCCGTAAAAGTATGGAGCGGAGAATATGCGGACGTTAAAGGCTCGGACGTGGTTATCGTTACTTTCGGCGTCGGCAGAAAGCCCGGTCAGTCCAGACTCGACCTCGCTAAAATCAACGTGGGAATTTTGCAGAGCGTTATGCCCGACGTCGCCAAAATCGCGCCGGACGCGCTTTACGTTATCGTAAGCAACCCCGTAGACGTTCTCACTTACGCTACTCTTAAATGCACGAACCTTTCGCCCGAACAGGTTATCGGAACGGGTACGCTTCTCGATTCCAACAGACTCGCGAAATTCGTTGCGGATTATTGCAAAGTAGATACTTCCAACGTCAACGCGTTCGTTATCGGCGAACACGGAGACGCTTGTATGGCTCCTTACAGCTTATGCACCGTTTCGGGTTATCCCGTAAAAGAATACTGCAAAAAGTTTATGGGCGTTTCCGAAGAAAAGGTTGACGAAGAACTCAAAAACCTTTATGCGGAAATGGTGGCTTCCGGCGCGCAGGTAATAAAAGCCAAGGGCGCGACGTTCTATGCGATAGCGGCTTCCGTCGTTAAGCTCGTAAAAGCGTTGCTTGCGGATACGCACACGCTCCTTCCGCTTTCTACCGTGCTCCACGGCGAATACGGTGCGAACGACCTTTGCATGGGCGTTCCTTGTATCGTAGGCGGTTCGGGTCTCGAAAAGGTAGTAGAGCTTCCCGTAACGGCAGAAGAGAAGGCTGTTCTGGACGAGAAGGTCGCTTCGCTCAACGCGACTTACGACACGCTCGGCATCAGAAAATAATTTCTTCGCGAAACGCAATTCAATATCCTTTGACGAAAGGGAGTAGTTTGCGCCGTAAAAGGCGCGCGCGTCGTCGCCATAACGGGCTTTTATCTGCTCCGGCGGCGCGGATCGTAAATTAAACGATTATAACGAGACTTTCACCGTGTTTTGCGGTGTAAGTCTCGTTTCCGTTTTGAACGATTACATTATTCGGAGAGTATAAAAAATGAAAATTTTTATTTTATGCGTGTTTATCCTGACTTACGCGCTTATCGTGGCGTTGCCTAAGTTCAAAACGATAATAACGGGAGTTTCGGCTGTCGTTTGCGGCGCGGGCTGCCTTATAGCGGGGTCTATAACGTTTAAAGAGTTGTTTCTCGCGATAGATTTCAACGTGGTGCTGATGCTTCTCGGCATTATGATAACGGTGGGGATTTTTTCCGATTCCGGTATGCCGAACAAGCTCGCGGACAAGCTGGTTGCAAAAATACCGAGTTCGCTTGCCGCGTTCATTATATTATCGGTTTTAAGCGGTTTCGTGTCGGCGTTTATAGACAACGTTGCAACCGTGCTTATGATTGCGCCTATAGGTCTTGCCGTCGCCAAAAAGGCGGAAGTTTCGCCCGTTCCCGTAATCATTTCAATCGCGGTTTCGTCTAATCTTCAGGGCGCGGCGACGCTCGTCGGGGATACCACGTCTATAATGCTCGGCAGCTACGCAGATATGAGCTTTACGGACTTCTTCTTTCTCGACGGAAAGCTTTCCATTTTCTGGGCGGTAGAGTTAGGCGCGCTTCTTACCATACCCGTTCTTATGTTTATTTTCAGAAAGGACAATAAAAAAATCCGACTTGCCGAAGAGAATATACAGGTTAAATCGATATTTCCTACGGTGCTGCTGCTTTTAAACATCGCGCTTCTTATAGGGTTTTCGTTTATTCCGAACAAAATAGAAACGACAAACGGAATAACCTGCGTTGCCATCGCCGCCGCGGGGCTGGTCTGGTACGTTATAAAAAACAAAGGCGCAACGCGAAAAATGCTTGCGGAATCCGTAGATTACGCAACGGTGCTGTTTCTCGTATTCCTGTTCCTTATCGTCGCCACGGTAGAAAAGGTGGGCATTATTGCGGATATAAGCGAAATGTTTATTAAAATCGGCGCAGGCAACGTGTTTCTTTTATATACGCTTATTGTTTTCGGCTCGGTGCTGTTCTCCGCTGTGATAGACAATATTCCTTTCGTTGCGACTATGTTGCCCGTTATAGAGGGGCTTGCCGCGGGTTTGTCTGACGTTTCTCCTTATCTGCTGTATTTCGGTCTGTTATGCGGTGCGACGCTCGGCGGAAATCTTACGCCGGTCGGCGCGTCTGCCAACGTGGTGGGCATAGGCGTGCTGCAGAAAGAGGGGTACACCGTGAAAAATTCCGATTTCTTCAAAATAGGAATCCCTTTCACTCTCGTCGCGGTGCTCGGAGGTTACGCGCTCGTCTGGCTCGTATGGGGCATATAAAAACAAAACGGATAACGCCCTTGCGGAAAACTCATTGTTTTCAGCAAGGGCGTTTTTATGTTAAAAACGGTTGTTAAATCGTATTAAAAAAGTCGCTTCGAATTAAAAAAAGGATAAAAAAACGGGCAGAATCGCCCGCAAACGGTAATTTTCATTTTATGCGCCGTTATTTCATTTCCACGCCGGACGGGGAAAACATAAAAATGTTCGTTTCCATCTCGTAACCGCCGCCGCCTAAAGCGTATACCGCGCCGGAAAGCATATCTATAATGCGGGTTGCCGTTTCTATTTTTACGGCGGCAAGATGTACCACTACGGTTTTGCCCGCTTTTAAAGAGTCTATCATCGTAGCCACGTCGTCGTAAGAGGTGGGGTTAAAAACCGAAACCGGACCGCGCTCGGACACTTTTCCCTGTGCGGCGTAAGCGGATTCTTCCGCAAAACGCATTCTGTCTTTTTTTACTTTCGGATCTCTGCCGAACAAGTCGAATAAACTCATTTATTATCTCCGTCAGGCGCGGATTCCGTAGAAATTCCGTAATTTCTCTTTCCGAAAATTCCGCTGCCGATTCTTATCGTGTTGCTTCCGTTTTTTACGGCGATTTTATAGTCCGCCGTCATGCCCATGGAAAGACAGTAAAACGGAAAACCTTGCCCTTTTAATTTATCATAAATTCCGCGCATTTGCAAGCATAATCGCGCAAGAAGTTCTTCGTCGTCCGATTTGGGCAGCATTGCCATAAGTCCCTGCACGTTAAGCCCTCGTAATTTTGCCGCCTGCTTTACGAAATCTTCCGCGGTGTCGGGGGTGACGCCGCTTTTGGAAAGCTCGCCGCCGATATTGACTTCTATGAGAACGTTCTGAATAACGCCGCGGTTAGTCGCGACTTTCGATATTTCTTCCGCAAGTCGCAGGCTGTCCACCGAATGAATAAGCTCCACTTTACCTACGAGGTACTTTACCTTGTTGGTTTGCAGATGACCTATAAAATGCTGCTTTGCGCCGACTATAAGTTCGGTTTTTTCGCGGAATTCCTGCACGCGGTTTTCCGCAACCACGCCCACGCCGTAAGAAATCGCTTCGTTTATCGTTTCCGCGGGAACGGTTTTAGTCGCCGCGACGAGCGTTATTTCCTCTCCGCGGTCGTTGCCGCCGCGTATCTCGTCAAGTATTTTTTCTACGTTTTCTTTAAGCATAATTTTATTCCCCGAATAAATCCTTCATACCGTATAAACCGCGTTTTTTATCCGAAACGAATATCGCCGCTTTTATCGCGCCCGCGGCGAATACGCTTTTATCCGTTGCGGAATGGGTAAAGGTGAGCGTTTCGTTTTCTCCTGCGAATATAACCGTGTGTTCGCCCGTTACGTTGCCGCCGCGCACGGAATGAACGCCTATTTCGTTTTTATCGCGCGGCGCGTAGCCTTTGCGCCCGAAAACGAACGCGGCGTTTTCTCTCGCCGATTTTACGTCGTTTGCGAGAGCGAGCGCGGTGCCGCTCGGCGCGTCTTTTTTCGCCGCGTGATGAATTTCTATGATTTCCGCATCGAAGTTTTTAAGTTCTTTCGCCGCGAGCGTGACCGCCCGTCTTAAAACGTATACGCCGAGAGAGGTGTTGGAAGAAAGGAATATCGCCGTTTTTTCTGCGGCGGCGTTTATTCTTTTTAATTGCGATTCGGTATAACCGGTAACGCAAAGCACTGCGGGTATACCGTTTTCTTCCGCAAAGCTTAATAATTCTTCTAAAACTTCCGGCGAAGAAAAATCGATTATCGCGTCCGGAAGAGTTTTTACGTTTTTAAAAGACGAATAAACGGGGAAAGAGCGGTCGGAAAGATTTTCCGTCCGCGCGATTCCGCAAACGGGGGTAACGCCTTCCGTCCGTTCCGCCGAATCTTTGACTTTTTTGCCCGTTTTGCCCGTCGCGCCGCATATAAGAAGTTTTACCGTACAGCCGCCTCCTTAAACTTTGAATCCGAAATTTCTCATTTCTTCGATAAGCATTCTTTCGTGTTCCGGTTCGAGCGGGGTAAGGGGCGCGCGGACTTTGCCGCTGCCAAGTCCTAAAAGCTCCGTCGCGCGTTTAACGGGGATAGGGTTTACTTCCGAAAATAAAACGTTCACGAGCGGCAGAAGTTTTTCCTGCAACCGCGCCGCTTTTCTGACCTTTCCGTTTGAAAAAAGCTCCACCGTGTCGGTCACTTCTTTGGGACAGACGTTGGAAAGTACGGAAACCACGCCCACCGCGCCGACCGCCATCATGCAAAGGTTAAGGTTGTCGTCGCCGGAATAAAGCGCGGCTTTGCCGCTGATTAAACGCGCCGTTTCGCAAATCTGATACATATTGCCGCAGGCTTCTTTAATTCCGCTTACGTTTTTTATCTCGGCAAGCTCCGCCATCGTTTCGGGCAGAATGTTAAATCCCGTCCGAGCGGGTACGTTATAGCATAAAACGGGAATATCGACGTTTGCGCATATATCGCGGTAATATTTTATAACGCCTTTCTGAGTGCATTTGTTGTAATACGGGGTGACGGTCAACAGTCCGTCCGCGCCGCATTTTTCAGCAAGAACGCTCTTTTCTATGGCGGTTTTGGTGCAGTTGCAGCCCGTGCCGAGCAAAAGCTTGGCTCTGCCCGCGATTTTTTCTTTGGCGAACGTTGCAATCGTCTTATATTCTTCGTCCGATACGGTTGCCGCTTCGCCCGTCGTGCCGAGAAAGCATATCGCGGCAACGCCGCCTTTTATCTGAAATTCTATCTGGCGCGAGAGCGCGTTAAGATCTATTCCGTCCTGAGAAAACGGCGTTACGGCGGCGGTGCAGACGCCTTTGAAAATCAATTTGTTCATAGCACTCTCCGATAAAAAGTCTACCGCGAGGGTGCAGAGAGAAAAGTGCCGCCCGAACGGTGAGATTACGCGTTTAGCCTATCTTCCGCCGCGCCGAGTTCTATAGCCTTTTCGGCTATCTGAACCGCGTTGGTCGCTGCGCCTTTTCTTATGTTGTCTGCGACTACCCACATGTTTATTCCCGAAGGAACGGTGTCGTCTTTTCTTATTCTGCCGACGAAGACCTCGTCTTTGTCTTCCGCGGAGACGGGCATCGGGTACACGTTGTTTTTAACGTCGTCCTGAACGACGACGCCGGGCGCGGAGCTTAAAACTTTTTTGACTTCTTCTACCGTGCAGGGCTTTTCAAACTCCACGTTTATCGATTCGCTGTGTCCGTAATATACGGGAACTCTCACGCAGGTCGCGGTGATTTTAAGCGAATCGTCGTGCAGGATTTTTTTCGTTTCGAAAATCATCTTGTCTTCTTCTTTCGTGTAACCGTTGTCAAGGAACACGTCTATGTGGGGCAGACAGTTCCCGAAAATGGGATAGGGGAACTTTTGCGGTTTTTCTCCGCAGATTCCGCCTTTAAGATCGTTAAAACCCCTGACGCCCGCGCCCGAAACCGCCTGATAGGTAGAATAAACTATACGCTTTATCTTAAAAGCGTCGTTAAGCGGTTTTAACGCCACTACCGCCTGAATGGTAGAGCAGTTGGGGTTTGCTATAATATTTTTATGCTTTAAAATATCTTCGGGGTTACACTCCGGCACTACGAGCGGAACGTTTACGTCCCTTCTCCAGGCGCTGCTGTTGTCGATTACGAGCGCGCCGTGCTTCGCGAAAACGGGCGCGAATTCCTTGCTGACGTCGCCGCCGGCGGAAAACAACGCTATGTCTATCTTTTTGTCGAGAATATTTTCGCTTTTAAGTTCTAAAACCTTGTGGGTTTTGCCCATAAATTCGATTTCTTTGCCGGCGGATTTGCTCGAAGCGTAAAGATAATAATTTTCCGCAGGGAGTTTTCTTTCCGATAAAACCTGCAAAAATTTGCTCCCGACCATACCCGTCGCGCCTACTACCGCAATATTATACTTTTTCATAATAACCTCTCGTGAACAGGTTTATCTTCCGATAAAACCTCGCATTATATAACAGTTTAGCAAGAAACGCGGGAAATGTAAAGTTTTTTTAAATGAATAGGCGATTTTTGTTTGTAAAATATTCGATTTTAGTATACAATTATTATACGTCCGTATCGGACGGAATAACACAAAAAAACGAAAGAGCGACTCGCTCTTTTTTCGGGGAGAAATATGGCAGGAAAAAAGAAAGGCGGTTTGATAAACAGAATCCTTATGGGTTCGGAAAAATCTGAGGGATACGCAAGAGCTTCGCTTCCGTCAAACAGATGGGAGCTGTTCTGGGATATTTTCAAAGGACGGTTCTGGAAGCTCGTTATTATAAACCTTCTCGTTTTGTTGTTCTGCATTCCTATGATCGCGCTTTTTTATTTCAGAAGCGGTTTCATCGCCGGCAACGGCGCGATGTATCCGTTTTCGCAGAGCTTCGGGGCGGGGTATCAGTCGCCCGTTTCTATGAACGGCTTTTCCGAAAGCATCGTTTTTAACGTCAATCTTTGGGTTTATCTCGTATTTCCTATAGCCGCGCTTATCGCCGCGGTGGGGATTTCCGGCGGGGCGTACGTTATAAGAAATATGGTCTGGACGGAAGGCATTTTCGTCGCGAACGACTTCTGGCGCGGCGTAAAGCAGAATTTCAAGCAGATGGCGGTAATCGCGCTCGTATATTCGCTCGTGTTTTATATCGGCAACGTTTTTTTGGCTATGTGCGAGTATATCGCGATCGGCGCGAATCACAAGTGGATTTTTTACGTGCCGCAGGTGCTTACGTATGCGCTTCTCGCGGTTTATACCGTTATGACGCTGCATATGATCACTATGTCCGTAACGTACGAGCTTAAATTTAAAAATCTTTTGCACAACTCTTTCCTGTTCACGATAGGTTTGTTACCGCAGAATATTTTCTTTATATTCCTCGGCGTGTTGCCGTTCCTGTTTCTGGCTCTCGGCTCGTTCTTTATGGCGATAGGCTTTATGGTTGTGTTGCTTTTCGCATTCTCTATGTTCCTTCTTATCTGGACGGATTATTGTCAGTGGGCTTATGACAAATTTATAAACGACAAAGTTCCCGGCGCGCAGAAGAACAGGGGTATTTACGAAAAGGTAAAGGAGAGCAATTCGGAGGCGTTGAGAAAATACCGCGAACAAATCGCTATTACTTCTAAATCGTCGCTCAATTCCAAGCCGATAAAACCCATCACGGACGACGAGCTTAAACTTGCGGAGCTGCCTTCGGCGTTCAGCAGGGACGATATATTAAAACTTAACGAAAGCAAGCGGAGAATAATAGAGGATCACGAACGCTACGTAGAAGAGCATAAGAACGATCCCGAATTCCGGGAAACCGAGCTTACGCCCGATCAGAAGAAAAAAGCGGAAGACACCGAAAAGAAGATAGAAGCCGCCAAAAAAGAGCTTGCAAAGCGTCTTAAAGAAGACGAATGATTTTTTCTTGCGACGCAAGGCGGTTTTCGGCACGGCGCGTTTTTATAAGGAGAGATTTTGAATAAATTACTTAAAACGCTTATTTTCGACGGACAGCTTTCTCTGTCCGTTTTAGATACGACCGAGATGGTAAACGACGCGATAAAAATTCACGGCTTGTCCGCGACCGCGGCGGCGGCTCTCGGCAGAACCATGACCGTTGCCACCTATATGGCTTCCGGGTTAAAAAGCGACAAAGACAGACTTTCGATAACCGTTGCGGGAAACGGTCCGTGCGGAAAGATTACCGTGTGCGGCAACGGCGAGCTGTTTATGCGCGGCTCGGTAGAAAACGGCAAGGCAGACCTTCCGCAACGCGCAGACGGCAAGCTGGACGTAGGCGGTCTCGTAGGGAAAAAAGGAAGACTTACCGTAGTTAAAAGCATGGGGCTTAAAGACCCGTATTCGGGAACGGCGGAGCTTGTCAGCGGCGAAATAGCCGAAGACTTCGCCGCGTATTACGCTTATAGCGAGCAACGCCCCACGGGCATTGCGCTCGGCGTAAAGATAGGCAAAGACCTTTCGTGCGAGGGCGCGTGCGGCGTGATAGTGCAGGCGTTGCCTTTTGCGGAAGAGGAAAACCTTAAAAAAGCGGACGAAATCGTGAGAAAGCTTTCTAACGTTTCAACTCTCATCACAGAGCTCGGCGCGGAAGGAATAATGAAAAAGTTTTTCGGCGCAGACGGCGGGTTTGACGAATACCATCCGCAATACAAGTGCCTTTGCAGCAGAGAAAGAACCGCCGATATGCTCCGTTCTCTCGGCAAAGCCGAGGTGGAAGACATAATCGCGAAGGAAAAAGCGATTAAAGTCGGCTGCGAATTTTGTAACGCCGAGTACGTTTTTACGAAAGAAGAAGCGGAAAAGCTGTTTGAATAAATCATTTCGAGCGATTCATTATGGAAGATAAAGTTTTAAGTTTTCGGAACAGCGATCTGGCGGAAGCGTATTGCAGCGTTGCGGATCGTCGAGCCGCGGAAGGCGACCTTGTGGGCGAGCTTTCCGTGTTTTTTTCCGCACTCAAAAACTGCAAAGAGCAGGATTCCGCGGAAATGCTTGCCAACATTGCGGATTGTTATTCGAGAATGGAACTTTACGAGCTTTCTAATCAATACTGGTTTTATTGCCTCGATAAAAAATATTTGTCGGGCGACCTTTCGGAAGCTTACGGCGAGCTTTCGGCGAATTTCTATTGTACGGACGATATCTGGACCTCCGCTTATTATTTAAAGCAGAAAGCCGATATCAATCCCGAAGACGTATATACGGTCGATCCCGAAACGGTTAAAAACATGTTCAGGGAAATAAGCGAAGGCGTTGCGACCTATAATATCGTTTATCCCTATGACCACGCCGATTATTCCGAACGCAAAAAGCAGGCAAGGCGCGCGTTTTCTTCTAACGCTTACGGAATCGCCGCCGCTTGTTATTCTTCTATACCCGAAGAATGTCGCGACGAAAACGAGGACGGCGAACTCGCTATGGCGTATTTTTTCTCCAAAGAAGACGATAAAGCCATCGCCGCGTGTAAAAATTCCATAAAAAAATCGGGCGAAAATCTTACCGCGTGCTGTAACCTTTCTACGATATACGGCGAAATAGGAGAAGACGATAAGAGCGCGTATTACTACGCAAAGGCTTTGTCGCTTAAAAAAGGCGCGAAAGACGAGGATTTTAAGCTGGCTTCCTGCGCGGTGGAACGGGGCGACCATCTCACCGCGAGAAACTGCCTTGCTTCCACTCTTAAAGAACGCCCTTACGACATAACGCTGAGATTTTTTTACGCATTGTCAATGCTGAATCTCGGAGAGATCGAAAGAGGGTTCGAACAGCTTTCCGAATGTTATAAATTAAATCCGGAAGATTACATAATCGCTTGGTATTCGGAGCAGGCTAAAAAACTCGTCGCGGGCGAAAAAACGGGCGTAAAACTCCCGTTCCGCTACGAAAAGGATTTGCCGGAAAAAGTTATAAGGCGTTACGAAAAGATTTTCTGCGCCTATCTTGACGGAAGAAAAACGGGCGTTACCGTAAAGGAAATGCTCGGCATAGCCCGCGTGTGCGTTTATTGTTCGGACGAGCTTGTTGCAAGGCGCGCGCTGTATATAATCGCGCATTACGACAAAAAAGATGCGTCGCTCGCATTTCTCAAAAAAACGTTGCTCGATTGCGCTATCGGTCAGTCGCTTAAAACGCTTGCCGTTCATTTGCTCATCGATCTCGGCTGTAAAGACAGGGTGGGCGTGCTGACAGGCAGATTTTATATGAGTCTTAAATTGCGCAGGCTTCCGTTTGAAAAAGACGACCCCGTAGGCGATACGTTTATTCAGGCTTACGGTTACGCCGTTTCGTATCTGATTTTCTTCGGCGTAGAAGACACGGATAAGATGCTGTTTAAGCTGAACCGAATTTACACCGAACGCAAACAGATTTTCAGTCGCAACGAAATCCGTCCCGACGAGCTGGCTGCCGCGGCGGTATTCGAATCGGGATATAAAGAGCTTTCCAAATTGCCGTCGGTGGGCAAATTGTTCGGAATAAAAACAAAAAGACTTTCGGCGGTTATCGAGATGTTAAAAGGAGATAACAATGATTAAAACGTTAGACCTGGATAAGCTTTTCGACGCGTATATATCCGATTACGTGTATAAAAACGTGGGCAAAGTAAAACCGGAAGAAATAGAAAACAACATTCCCGTTTTATACGAAAGATTCGGCGACGAAAAACTGAAGGAATTAGACGGAAAAACGCCAAATACCTATTATCGCGGAGCTTCTGCAAAAGAGCTTCTTTCCGTTTTAAAAGAACATATAGAAAAAAAGATTTCCGTATCCGATTTTTTGTGCGAAGCGATAATCGCGGCAAAAGACGGGGCAGACGCTTGCGTTAAAGCGCTGAACGCCGAAGAGTCCGAAGAGTTTACCGCGTATCTTATGAATATGCTTTCGGATATGAAAGCCGAAATCCCTGCGGAACGCTATTTCGAGTTCGCTCTTTACGATTATCCCGATTCCGTGGGAGAGCTTGCCACGGAATTTTTGTGCGAAATCGCGGACAAAGTAAAAAGCGGCGCGATTGCCCGTTATAAAGACGCGGACGAACGCGGCAAAGCGCGTATTGCGGAGATTCTTTCGAGGACGAAAAGAGTTCCCGGCGAAGACGCCGTGTTCGACGTTCTGGTTGCGGAATTTTTGAAGCACGGAGAAAACGTTCCGCTTTACGCTTCTTATCTCGCGAGATACGGCGACGAACGCGCTCTGCCGTTTTTGAATGCCGCCGCGGAAAACGTAAAGCTTAATTACGCCGATTTCGAAGAGTTGAGATTTGCGATAGAAGCGCTCGGCGGCGAGTGCAACGTAAAGCGCGATTTCTCGGCGGACCGGACGTATAAAAAAATAAAGGGCGAGTCGAGAAAAATCGTAAAATAGGAATGCTGTGTCGTGTCATTGCGAGGCTTTTGTAAAAAGCCGCGGCAATCTCTTTTAATAATCTTTTACTGTTAAAACGATGACGAAAAAAACTCTATTTTTCGCTTAAATCATTATAAATCGGGATTGCAATATTTTCTCTCTCGATATGCCGTCTTTTATATCTCCGTATTTTATCGTTCGCACGTATTTTAGTCCGCGAAAATTAAAGCTGAACCGTCTTCGCGGTTTTTATTTTTCCGTTTTCTATAACGAACCTGCTGTAATTTTTGCCTTTAAACACCGCCGAAGGGAAGTCCGCCGCGGTAAAAAGCGTCTGAATGCCGTCCGTCGCGGCAAGCAGCTTTCTCTGTCTCGATTTGTCGAGCTCGGACAGCACGTCGTCTAAAATAAGCACGGGGTATTCGCCGGAACGGATTCTGAATATCTCCGCTTCCGCGAGTTTTAACGCGAGCGCGACGGTGCGTTGCTGTCCCTGCGAACCGAAAACTCTCGCGTCCGCGCCGTTAAGCATAAATTTTATGTCGTCTCTGTGCGGACCTATCGTCGTAAAACCGAGCCGCGCGTCTTTATCTATCGCCTGTTCGAGATCTTTTTTCAGCGCGGCGGCGATTTCGTCCGTTTCTCCCGAATAACCGCTTTCCGTCTTCATTTTAAGCGTTTCCGTTCCGCCGGAAAGAAACGCGTGTTTTTCTTCCGCAATGGGGGCAATGTCTGTTAAAAACGCGTTGCGCGCCTTTATTATCACCGCGGCGTATTTAACGAGCTGCGCGTCCCACACGGGCAGCGTTTCTCTTATAAGATACGAATCGGGGTTTTTAAGAAGGTTGTTTCGCTGCGACAAAATCTTGTTGTACCTTTGCAGAGCGTAAAAATAGTTTTTAGAGGTCTGCGAAAGCGAAATATTCATAAACCTGCGCCGATCTTCGGGGCTTTCCTGAACGAGCTTTAATTCGGACGGATTGAAATACACGCTGTTTATGTTGCCTAAAAGCTCGCCTATTTTAAGCGTTTCCACCCCGTTTATAAACACGCGCTTTTTGTCGTTCGCATAAAACAGCATTCTCACGGAAACGCTGCCGTACGCGCTTTCCGCCCGCCCGTTGACTTCCGCGCATTCTTCGCCGTATTTAATAACCAGCTTGTCGCGGTTTGCGCGCGGCGAATAACCGGTGCATAAAAAAAACAACGCTTCCGCGGCGTTTGTCTTGCCCTGAGCGTTCGCGCCGGTTAAGATATTTATTCCGTCCGCAAAGGAAAATTCTTCCTCCGCGTAGTTGCGGAAATTTTTAAGCGACAACAGCCTGATTTTCATAACGTCCGCGCGCGGGAAAAGGCGTGTAAATCCACGGCAAAAATTCAGGTCAATTTACGCCGTCCCCGCAATTTTATTTTTTATCGATTGACTTTATCCGATTTAAATTATATGATATTATATATCGGGTATTCAAATCGGAATACCTAATAAATTATACAACAACGCCGCGTTTTTTGCAAACGAAAAAAACTTAAAAAGGGAATCACGATGGAATCTTACGAAATTTTATGGAAAACAACATTAAGCGAGCTGGATAAAACCGTCAGCTCCATATCATATTCTACTTTTATCGCTCCGCTCGTTCCGGTTGATATACTCGGCGGCAAGCTCGTTCTTTGCGCTCAAGGCAAAATTCTCCGCGACGCCGTTTTAAGAGATAAACTCGCGGAAAAAATCAGAGACGCGCTCAAAAAAAGCAATTCGGAAGTAACAGACTTTCTCGTTTACGACGCGAAAGACAGAGAAGAATACCTGAAAATAGTGGGCGAAGAAGTTCGCGACGAAATAGAAAATCAGGGCGCGCCGGTAAACCCCAAATTCACGTTCGAGTCGTTCGTGGTAGGTCCTTCCAACGAGTTTATTTATGCCGCCGCCAAAGCGGTGGCGGAGCATCCCGGCAAAACGGACGAATACAACCCGCTGTTTATTTACGGCGGTTCGGGGCTCGGCAAAACGCATATCCTTATGGCGATAGCAAACCACATAAAAGTTCACGAACCCGAGTTAAAGGTTTTATACGCCACTTGCGAACAGTTCACTAACCAGATGGTAGAAAGTTTAAGCAAAGGCAAAACCACCCCGCAGGACTTCCGCAGAAAATACCGCAACGTAGACGTGCTTTTAATAGACGACGTTCAGTTCCTTTCAAAAAGACAGGGTACGCAAACGGAATTTTTCAACACGTTCAACGAACTTGTTATGCAGAATAAACAAATCGTTCTCACCTGCGACCGCCCTCCGAGAGAGATAGAAGTACTCGAAGATCGTTTGCGCACCCGCTTCGAAGGGGGACTTCTCGCGGATATTCAGCCGCCCGACCTCGAAACGCGTATCGCTATACTTCGCAAAAAATCGGAAGAGCAGAAGTGCCTCGTAGATATAAAAGTGCTTACGTACATAGCGGAAAATTTCGAAGGGGATATCCGCTCGTTAATCGGCAAACTCACCAAAGTTATATTCGCCTCTAAACTGCACGAACGCCCCATAACGGTAGAACTCGTGAAAGACGCGCTTAAAGAATCCGCGGGCGAAAAGCAGGAAGAATTGCAGGTAGACGACATAATAAACTGCGTGTGCAATTTTTATAAAATAAACAAATCCGACCTTCTCGGCAAAAAAAAGAACAAAGAGTTTTCCGAGCCGCGGCAGATATGCATATATATCATCACCGATATGATGAACCTTCCGCTCGTAACGGTGGGCAGCAAAATGGGCGGGCGCGACCACGCTACCGTGATTTACGCGCGAGACAAAGTTGCCGAACAGATGAAAACGGACGGCAAACTCGCCACGGACATAAAAGACATACAAAAAATGCTGTTAAAGCAGTAATCTTTCGCTGTAAATAAGCGATAAATCAATACGTAAAAAGAAGCAAAAAAAGAATGGAAGAATTTTCTGAAGGAAAATACGACGCCGTAGTCGTCGGCGCGGGACACGCGGGTTGCGAAGCCGCGCTCGCGCTTGCGAGAACGGGCGTTAAAACGGCTATGCTCACGCTCAATTTAGACAGCGTGGCTTTTATGGCGTGCAATCCGTCTATCGGCGGAACGGCAAAAGGACAAATAGTAAGAGAGATAGACGCGTTGGGCGGAGAAATGGGCGTAAACGCCGATAAATCGCTGATGCAGATAAGAATCTTAAACCGCGGCAAAGGAGCTGCGGTAAGGAGCTTACGCGGTCAGGAAGACAAGAACCTCTATCACCGCCTTATGAAGCAGACGCTTGAAAATACGCCTAACCTTAAAATACTGCAAAGCGAGGCCGTAGAAATACTCACCGACGGAGAAAAGGTAACGGGCGTTAAAACGGCGTTCGGCGGGGTTTTAGAATGCCGCGCCGTGGTAATCTGTACGGGCGTATACTTAAACGGCAGCGTGATAGCGGGCGAGTGGCGGCAGTCTTCGGGTCCGAACGGCTTTCAGCCGGCAAACTCGCTCACCGATAACCTTATTAAACTCGGCTTTTCCGTCCGTCGCTTTAAAACGGGAACGCCCGCGCGCGTGGATAAGCGCACGATAGATTTTTCAGAGCTTGAAATTCAGGACGGAGAAAAGGTCTATCCGTTTTCTTATTTAAGCGACGGGATTCCTGAAAGACAAACGCCTTGCTATCTCACTTATACAAACGAAAGAACTCACGAAATAATCCGCGCAAACCTTCATCGTTCGCCGCTGTATTCGGGCAAAATACACGGCACGGGTCCGAGATATTGCCCGTCTATAGAAGACAAGGTCGTAAGATTTGCCGATAAAGAGCGTCACCAGCTGTTTTTAGAGCCGGAAGGCGCGGACACCAACGAAATTTACGTACAGGGTATGTCTTCTTCTTTGCCGCACGATGTGCAGAAAGCTATGTATCGCACGGTAAAAGGGTTAGAACATTGCGAAATAATGCGTTATGCTTACGCGATAGAATACGACTGCATAGATCCGCTCGACTTGTACCCGTCTTTGGAATTCAAAAAGGTGTCGGGATTATTCACCGCGGGGCAGATAAACGGCACGAGCGGTTACGAAGAAGCCGCCGCGCAAGGGCTTATCGCGGGTCTTAACGCGTCGCTTAAACTTCGCGGCAAGCCGCCGCTCGTTCTGCAACGTAACGACGGGTATATCGGCGTTTTAATAGACGATCTCGTCACCAAAGGCACTAACGAGCCTTACAGAATGATGACCAGCCGCGCGGAATACAGAATAGTTTTAAGACAGGATAACACGGACTTCCGCTTAACCGAAAAAGGCAGAGAAGCGGGACTTGTTTCCGACGAGCGTTACGCGGTTTTCGAAAAAAGAAAACGCGAATACGCGCTTGCGGAAAAAGAAGCCGCGAGAACGCTTAAACCTTCCGAAACGGAAGAATTTCTTATCGCTCGCGGATTTCCCGCGGCGAATTGCGCGCTTGCAGTCGGAGATTTAATACGCAGAGGAATCCCGCTTGCCGAAATAATAGAAAAATTCGGCGGTTTTGACGGGATTTCCCAAGCGATTCTCGAAACGATAGAAATAGACGAAAAATATAAAGGATATCTCGCCAAAGAACAAGAGCAAATCGATAAAGCGATAAAGCTCGAAGAAAAATCTCTGCCGGACGATATAGACTATAATTCGCTGAAAGGGTTACGGTTAGAAGCTCGCCAGAAACTCGATAAAATCCGCCCGAAAAATCTCGGTCAGGCAGGGAGAATATCGGGCGTTTCTCCGGCGGACATAGCCGTTTTAATGGTTTATTTAGGTAAATAATCAATCGATTTAATGAGATTGCGAGAATTGAACGGAGATTGCCACGGGGTTAAAAACCCCTCGCAATGACAATATGTGGTGTCCGTCAAAGGCGTCCGCAATGACGCTATCGAGTACCGCACTCCGCGCTGTCATTCCGAGGAAAGGGGCAAAGCCCCTTGACGTGGGAATCTCTTTTCTATTTCAAATCAAAAAACTTTGCTATTTCTTCTCTCGAAAGGTAGCCGGAAGTCCTTTTTACTTCTTCTCCTTTATCGAGATAAACGAGCGTAGGAATAACCTCTATACCGAATTTTTCTGCAAGGTATGGTTCTTCGTCTACGTTTACTCTGCCTACTTTAAGGTTATTCTCGTATTTTTCTTCTACTTTAGCCACTTCTCCGGCAATCATTCTGCAAGGGCCGCACCAGGTCGCCCAGAAATCGAGAAGTACCGGAACGGGGGATTCTTTTACCTCTTTATCGAAATTGTTTTTCGTAATATCCATATATAATTCTCCTTACGTATAATTTATAAAGATATTGTACCACTTTTTTTATAATCTTACTACCATAAACGCAAAAAAAAATCCCGCGTCTTTTACTTTTACGACGCGGAAATTTTTTTCTTTGGTTTTTTTCTGATTTTTTATTAACTTATTTGTTACCTTTAAGGCTGTTGCCGAGATACGTGCCGAAACCCGACGGAGCTTTTCTCTTTTCTTCCGTAAATCCGCTTCCGCTTCTTCCGTTTCTTCCGCCGCCGAAGCCCCTGCCTCTGCCGCCTTGTCTGTCGTTTCTTCTGTGATCGTCGCGGCGATTGCCGTGGCTGCTTTTGCTCTTGCCGGCGTTGAAAGGTCTCGAATATTCGTCAAGGTCGTTGGGAACGATCGCCACGAATCTGTTGGGTTCTTTGCCTTCGCTTCTTGTGGTAACGGTTTTGCTTTCTGCAAGCGCGGTGTGAATAATTCTTCTCTCAAACGGGTTCATCGGTTCGAGATGAACTTCTCTGCGCGTTTCGGTGGCTTTTTCTTCTAATCTCTTTGCAAGTCTGATAAGGGTTTCTTCTCTCTTATCGCGGTAGTTTTCGCAATCTACCATTACCTTTCTGTACTTTTTGCTACCTATGTTTGCGACCGCTCCGGTAAGAGTCTGCATCGCGTCCAGCACTTCTCCGCGATATCCTATCACGGAAGAAGATTTGTCGGTAACGAGCGTAAGCGTTTCGTTTTCGCCGTCGTTGTTGACTTTTACTTCCGCGTTTATTTCGAGAAGTTCGAGAAGTTTTCTCAAAAACTCCGCTTCGCGAAGTTCGCCGTTCTCGTTCGTCGCTTCTAAAGCGGTTTCATCTTTTGCCGCATCGTTAACGATTTCCTGCTCTTTATCTTTCTTTACGATATCCACTACCGCCTTACCTTTAAGTCTGCCGAAAAGTCCTTTGACGGGCTGTTCGATAACGGTTATTTCCGCCTGCTCTTCGGCAATGCCGAGAGATTCAAGACCTTTTTTCGTTGCTTCTTCAACGGTTTTTGCTTCAAACTGCATTATATCCTCCACGCGCGGAGCGATTCTCCGCGACTAAATTTTATTTCTTTTTCTTGCTTTTTTTATCGGCAAGTCCCGAAAGAAAGTCCGCCTGCTCTTCTTCTTTCTCGTTTTTTAAATCTTCCTTGGGTTGTTCTTTAATAACGCGGACTTTGCTTCTCACTACTTCTTTTTCGGCTTTGGCTTCCGCGCGTTTAAAACTGCTGTCTACTATAAAGTTTATTCCGAGCGTCGTCAGAATACTTAAAAACGAACTCAGAACTATATAAATAGAGAACGCGGCGGTATACATAAACGCGAATATCGCCATCATTATAGGCATCATCCACATCATTATTTTCTGTTGCTGCGCTCCTTGTCCGTCAACGGTCTGCAATTCCATCTGCGCTTTCTGACTCTTGCTCATTATAAACTGACTTAACAGGGAAGAGCCTGCCGTTAAAATAACGAGTATAAAATATCCGTTGGCTTCCGTCTGTTCGGCGTTAAGCTCGGTGATAAGTTCCGCGTATTTATCCGCGTTCATATCCTGCGAACCGTTTTTGGTATCGTAGGAATAAGTGCTTACGAAAGTATCCCAGTTTTGTTCTACGGGGTGTTTCATAGGACTGTCGGTTACCCAGATGTTTTTTACCCACAAAAATTTAGAACCGTTATTTCTGAACGTTTCCGCGGATTTTTCTCTTCTTATTTCGGTAATAAAGTCCGCTTCAGTAAGTTCGGGATTTTTTTCTTTCGCGGCGGCGTAATCTTCGCCTTTGTCGAGCGCGTCGTAACCGTCTTCCGCTTTAACGAAATTTATCTGTAAAAAATTGTTTTCTACCGATTTAAGCTTGCTCGTGGAAATTCTGCCTTCTATTATGCCGTATACCGTTGTGCCAAAATTATAAGAAGTTTCTCCGTTTTCCGCGGTGGACACGGAATAATATCTCTGATAATAAACGTAGCCGTTTTCGGTAGAAACGGTTATGTTATGGTTTTCGGAATCGTGACTTACGGTAACGGAAAAATCTTCTCCGTCCGCGTTTTTAAGAGTTACGTTCCCGTTATCGAGAAAATATTTGTCGTCTATTATAAGAACGCCTTTCTCGTCGCGCTTAATATGTTCGTTGTCGAGATCGAAACCGCTGTAAACTACGTTGTTATACGATACGCTCATATCGTAAAAGTATTTCAAGTTCTGATATTTGGAGTAGTTTGTAAACGCGTTTATCGCAACGATAAAAATAACGAGCGTTATGATGGTCGGCAAACACATACCCAGCATAGAGTATCCGTTCTTTTTATAAAGAGCCATCATTTTTCTGTTATAAAGATCTTTATTTCCGGCGTATTGTTTCTGAAGCTTTTCCAGCTCCGGACGCATTTTTTCCATTTTTATGGAATTTTTGCGCATAGAAGATCTCGAAAAATAATCAAACGGCAACGTTATTATTTTAAGAATTAAAGTAAACAAAATAACTCCCACTGCTACGGAGGAAGTAATTTTAACCAGCCAGGCAATGATTCTGACTAAAAAATTGCCCATTTCCGGTTGTAAAAAGTTTATGATACTCATTTTAATAAACCCATTTAACTACGCTTTTTTTATCGGGAACTTTATCGAAACCGCCTTTCGTCCAGGGATTGCATCTCATAATACGCCGAGCGCCGAGCATAATTCCGACTATAAACCCGTGCTTTAAAATCGCTTCAAGCATATATTCGGAGCATGACGGGGTAAAAGGGCAAGCCTTGCGCGATAAAAATTTTTGATAAAACCTTATCAGCTTTATACTCAAAAACTTCAGCATTTCTTAATTATAAACCCGTTTTTTCTCAAAATATACCCCATATCCTTTTTGAATTTGTCAAGGGTATACTCTTCTTTCACTTTCGGAATAAAAACAAAACAGAAGTTTTTACTTATTTCGGGTACAAAACTTCTGAAAGATTCTCTTAATAATCTTTTTATTCTGTTTCTTTTAACGCTTCCGCCGTGTTTTTTACCTACGGCAAAACCCGCTTTTAAAGCTTCCGACGGAATAAACACCGCCGAAAGGGAATCGGAATAAGCTCTTTTGCCGTTACGAAAAACGAGATTGAAATCCTTTTCTTTTTTTAATCTGTAATCGAAAGACATTGTAACTTCGCTTAAAGAGTTATTTAAGCGGAAAGTTTATGACGACCTTTGTTGCGACGACGTTTCAATACGTTTTTGCCCGAACGGTTTTTCATTCTCTGACGGAATCCGTGTACTTTGCTTCTCTGTCTTTTTTTAGGTTGATAAGTCTGTTT
The DNA here is from genome assembly GCA_905210545.1 of uncultured Eubacteriales bacterium. Lineage (GTDB taxonomy): Bacteria > Bacillota > Clostridia > Christensenellales > Borkfalkiaceae > UBA1259. The sequence goes on from CAJLXC010000007.1 coordinate 32,519, forward strand.
CATAATATTCTCCTGTTTTTTATAACCTTTTTTATGCGTTTATTCTCACGGGAAGGACGAGATATATAAAAGAATCGTTTCCCACAGGCGTAAGAATACAAGGATCTATCGCGCTGTTTAAATTGAGATTTATAAAATCTTCTCCCGCAATTTTCAGATATTCGGAAATATATTTTCCGTTAAACGCTATAGAAATATCTTTTCCTTTTAGCTTTACCGGAATATTTTCGTTTACCGCGCCTATTTCCGATTTGGCGGATATGTTCATCGAATCTTCTTTAACGTCTAATTTAACCACGTTATAACGGTCGTTTCTCGCAACGATGGCTGCTCTTTCAATACTGCTTAAAAACGCGTCTTTATTTACCGTAACCACGTTAGAAAAAGAAGTGGGCAGAATATGGTTGTATTTTACGAACTCCCCTTCTATGAGCCGAGAAAAAATAACGGTATTGTCTACTTTTACGTAAAGATTATTTTTTTGCAGACATACTTTTATTTTTTCGTCTTCTCTGTCTAAAAGTCTCGTTATTTCGAGAAGCGTTCTCGCGGGGATAACCGCTTTGAAGTCTCCGCCGGATTCCGCTTCTTTTTTAACGACTGCCATTCTGAATCCGTCGAGAGCTACACAGGTGAGAGTTCCTTCTCTTAATTCAAAAAGGCAACCTTTAAGTATCGGTCTCGAATCGTCGGTAGAGCAGGCGAGAGAAGTTCTTTCCACAACGCTCTTAAAATCCTTTTGAGTCATAACGAAATAGTTGTCTTCTTCTTCCGTTTTAATCACGGGGAAATTTTCCGCGGAATAAACCTGCAGTTCGCTTTCCGATTCGGAATATTTTATCTGCAGCTGTCCGTCGTATAATCTCGACAATTCTATCTGTTCTTTTTCGAGCTTTTTAACGAAATCCACGAAATATTTGCCTACGACTACCGTTTCGCCTTCCATAAGAACTTCCGCTTTTATGGTTTTTTCTATGGTAAGTTCCGTATCGGTAGCGGTTAAAACGAGTTTATCGCCCGTTGCGGAAATCTTTATACCTTCCAAAACGGGATTCACTGCTTTTACGGCGAGAGCCTTGCTTACTTTTAATACCGCGTCCGATAAATCCAGACCGTCGCAAATTACTTTCATAAAATATCCCCTTTTTTAAGGTATTGTATTATAAAAACAAAGCGTCGTTTTTTTTTATGCGAAACTCTCCGTATATAATACTACCGTATATTATATAATATAAAATCGGAAAAATCAAGGATTTTACGACACTTAAAAAAACATTAAATTCAAATTTAAATAGACTTTTAAAGAATAAAATCACAAACAGCCGCTCGCT
>CAJLXC010000008.1 GCA_905210545.1 uncultured Eubacteriales bacterium
TTCTCGTCAGAACGACGGTCATACCCGCGTCCGTAAGATATTTTTCGAGCTTTTTTACAACGGCGAGATTAAGCTCGCTTTCCTTTACCCCCGTTTTAACTCCCGAAACGCCGCCGTCTATTCCGCCGTGCCCCGCGTCGAGAACGATTTTAATCTTTGCCGCTTCCGCGTTGCCGGACGCGGTTTTTGCAAGCGCGCCAAGACAAAACACTATCGTAAGCGCGGTAATAACGAGTACGGAGATAATAAGCACGTTACGTCTTTTTAGTACGATCATATTGCTCCTCACAATTTTTTCAACAGAATTATTAACTTATCAACAGCGAAAATTGTCGATAACCTCTACTATTATACGATGCGAGCCGACCGATTATGCAAAACGAGAAAAAACCTCGTCCGAATTTTTCGGACGAGGTTTTTATCTTATAAGCTTATTTCTTTTCTACAAGCACTTTTTTAAGCTTTGCAAATCTGGGAAGACCGTCTTCTTTAACGAGTTTGGGTTCGCCCTGAATAAGCGGGAGCGCGTATTTGACGAACTCGTCGGAAATTCCCGTGCCGTTATCGGTGATCCATTCGAGCGGAACGGTCTTTTCGGTGTTTGCGGCAAGCTCGAGCGGAAGGAGTTTATATTCGCAAACGTAGTCTTTGCCGTCTTTTCTCGCATAGCAAACCATTTTGTCGGTTTCGCCCGAAACGGCGGCTTTGACTGCCTGTTTGCCCGCTTCGAAGGTTTCTTCTATATCGGTATCGGAAGCGCAATGCGCCGCGCATCTCTGCATAAGAGAAAGCTCTATGGCGCGGGTTTTGATTCCGGTTTTTTCTTTAATTATGTTGGCAAGGTTTGCAGCTACGCCGCCGAGCTGAGCGTGACCGAAGCTGTCTCTCGCACCCGCCTGACCGAGAACTTCGCCGATAAGAACGCCGTCTTTATTCTTGATGCCTTCGGATACGCAAACGATACATTTGTTATCGTTTTTGGCGAGAACGCCTTTAACGTCCGCAACGAACTTGTCTACGTCGAACGGTACTTCGGGCAGATAGATAAGATCCGCGCCGAGTCCTTTGCTGTTCGCGAGAGCCGCGCTCGCGGTAAGCCAGCCTGCGTTTCTGCCCATCGCTTCTATAATGCAGATCATACCCGTATCGTAAACCTTTGCGTCGAGGTTGATTTCCATAATGGTGGTGGCGATATATTTAGCCGCGCTTGCAAAACCGGGGCAATGATCCGTGCCGAACAAGTCGTTATCGATAGTTTTGGGAACGCCTATAACGTTCATATCGTAACCGGATTTAGCCATGTACTTGCTTATCTTGTTGCAGGTATCCATACTGTCGTTTCCGCCGTTGTAGAAGAAATATCTGACGTCGTATTTCTTGAACACTTCGAGCAATCTCTTATAATCGGTATCGTCTACGGAAGCGTCTTTAAGTTTATATCTCACCGATCCCATTGCGGAAGACGGAGTGTTTTTCAATAACAAAAGCTCTTTTTCGTCTTCTTTGGAAATATCGTAGAATTCTTCGTTGAGAATCCCCTTGATGCCGTGAGCCGCGCCGTATACGGCGGTAATTTCGGGAGTTTTAAGCCCTTCTAAAAACACGCCTGCCGCGCTTGCGTTGATTACCGACGTAGGACCGCCGGATTGCGCAAATATCAATGCGCCTTTCAAACCTTTCATATTTTTATCTCCTTAAAAGTTTTTCTGTTTCAGTGCGCTTTATATCGGAAAAGCGAGCCGCGCGGCACGATTAAAGACTAAGCACGTGCGCGATGTTGTAAAGTTCTTTATCGAAGTCTTTTTTAGCCTTGCTGACGCCTTCGAACGGAACGGTTATAATCTTATTGTGTCTTATGCCTACGGCGCAGCTGTCTTTATCGTTTTTAAGAAGCTCCACCGCCTTATAGCCGAATCTCGACGCGAGCAATCTGTCCTGCATATTAGGCGAACCGCCGCGCTGAATATAACCGAAGTTGGTTACTTTAACGCTTATTCCGCTCTTTTCCTGCACGTAAGCCGCGATTTCGTCGCGGTTGCCCGCGCCTTCCGCAAGTATAATCATATTAGAAGTTTTCCCGCGCAGATAGCTCTTTTTGATGCTTTTCGCAATCTCGTCAAGGTCGAAAGGAATTTCGGGTACGAGGACGTATTCCGCGCCGCCCGCAACGCCCGCGTATAACGCTATATCTCCGCACTCTCTGCCCATTACCTCTAAAAGGCAGACCCTGTCGTGAGAATGCATAGTATCTCTCAGATTGTTTATCGCCCACAAAACGGTGTTGACCGCCGTATCGAAGCCGACCGTATAATCCGTGTAAGCAAGATCGTTATCGATCGTGCCGGGAATGCCTATCACCTTTACGCCGAAATTTTCCGAAAGGTCTTTCGCGCCGCGGAAAGTTCCGTCGCCGCCGATCGCGATAAGCCCTTCTATGCCGTAAGCGGAAAGAGCTTCCGCCGCCTTGCGCTGCACTTCTATATCTTTGAATTCGGGACATCTCGCCGTTCTCAGGAACGTGCCGCCCTTATGAATCATATCCGAAACGGAACGCGTGCCGAGCCTTGTAATTTCGCCGTTGATAAGTCCCGCGTAACCTCTTTCCACGCCGTAAATATCCATATTCATATTCAGCGCGGTACGAACGACCGCCCTGATGCAGGCATTCATTCCGGGAGCGTCTCCTCCGCTCGTCAATACTGCAATTTTCTCCATAAATATCACCCACCTTGCGTAAATTTATCTAATACGTTCCGAAAAATATTTTATCATATACCGATTAAAAAAATCAAATCGTTTTACGCGTTTTGCGATTTTTTCTTAAAGAAAATTATATCTTTTTCGTCAAGGACGCCTTTAAGCTCCGCAAGCAACGCTTCGCATTTTCTCACCGAGCATCTCGCGTTATATTTCTTACCGTTTATCGCCACGATTACGGGAATATTCCCGGGGTAATTTTCGGCTACGTCAAGCACCGCGTCGAGAGATTTTTTATCGTCCGGAAGAATCAGTCCGAGATATTCCGTTTCGGGCGGAAGTTCCTGCTTTTTTTCGCCGTCTACGTCTATGGGCGAGATTTTTTCTACGTTGACGGAAACCTCGTTGCCTTTTATATGCAGCTTGCCCGTTATCTCGACAAGCTCGTCTATCACGGCAAAGTCCTTTGCTTCGGCATAGGTTCTCGGGAACAGCGTGCATTCTATCGCGCCGTACATATCTTCTACGGTAACGAAGCACATATATGTTCCGCTTTTAGTCATTATTTTTTCCGACGAAACGATTATTCCGCCGAATCTTACGTGGTCGCCTTCGTGAATATCGTTATAAGTTCTCACGACTTCTTCCGTTCCGTCTTCTTCGTCGGAAGAAACCGTTTCTTCGTAATCGTCCAGCTTTTTTGTGGAGAACGGATATTTTTCAAACTGTTCTTTATAGTCGGAAAGCGGGTGTCCCGTAAGATAAATGCCGCATACTTCTTTCTCTTTAAGCAGCTTTGCTTTAGAACTGAATTCGGCAAGCTCGGGATAGCTTATGCTCAGCACGTCGTCGTCTTTCAGCACGGTATCGAACAAAGAAATCTGCGCCTGATTCTTGCTTTTGTTTCTCGCGACGACCTTATCGAGAAACGGCGAATACACTTCGAGCAGCTGCGATCGGAACTTGCCGAAGCAATCGAACGCGCCCGCGTATATCAGGTTTTCTATCATTCGCTTATTCATATTGAACTGAGCGCAACGCGAAATAAAATCTTCAAACGACTGGAATCTGCCGTTTTCTTTGCGCTCGTCCGTTATTTGCTGTATCACGCCTATACCGATATTCTTTATCGCGCCGAGACCGTAACGTATCTTTCCGTCTTTTACCGAGAACATCGCCATAGACTCGTTTATATCGGGCGGCAGAACGGGAATCCCTTCCGCTTTGGCGTACGTGGTATATTGTCTGATGTCGGTTATGTTGGATATTCTGTTGTTCAGAAACGCCGTGATGAATTCCGGTTCGTAATAAGTCTTTAAATACGCCGTCTGATAAGTAACGAGCGAATACGCCGCGGCGTGCGATTTGTTAAAGGCGTATTTTGCGAAGTCTTTCATCTGCGACCATATTTCCCTCGCGACCGCTTCGGAAACGCCGCGCTTTAAACACCCGTCTATCGCCTTTGAAACCTTGCCGTGAGAATCGGACGTTTCGCCCTTGCCGTTTATGAAAACGACCTCTTCCTTTTCCATTTCCGCGACTTTCTTTTTACCCATCATTCGGCGTACCATGTCCGCTTGTCCGAGCGTGTAGCCCGCAAGCGACTGAACGATTTTCATAACCTGTTCCTGATAAACGATACAGCCGTAGGTCTGCTCTAAAATAGGCTTTAACAGCGGGTGCAAAAAAGTAACCTTCTCCGGATTATGCTTGTTTTCCACAAACTTCGGGATAGCGTCCATAGGTCCGGGGCGATAGAGCGAAACCGCCGCGATAATATCTTCTAAACACGTAGGTTTAAGATCTTTAAGGAACTTTTTAAAGCCCGCGGATTCCAGCTGGAACACCGCGTCCGTATTGCCGCTCGATAAAAGCTCGTAAACCTTGGGGTCGTCGTAAGTGCATTTATCGAAATCTATTTCTACGCCGTGATTTTCTTTTACGTAATCTATGCAGTTTTTGATATCGGAAAGGTTGCGAAGCCCCAGAAAGTCCATTTTAAGAAAACCGAGATGCTCGAGTTCTACACCCGTATACTGGCTGGTTATATCTTCTCCGTTTCTCGCGAGCGGCATATGCTTATCGAGTATATCGTGACCGATGATAACGCCGCAGGCGTGAGTGCTGCTCTGCCGCGGGGTATCTTCTAAACGCATGGCTATATCGGCAACGCGTTTAATCTCAGGGTTGGTATTATACAAATCGACAAGCTCGTTTACCGCGAAATGCGCGGAAGTAAGCCCCTGCTCCGCTTCTTTTTTGGAAGGCTTGTAAAACCCGAAAACTTTTTGCAGAATGTTGGGGCGTTTTATCTCCACGTCTTTGCCCATTTTGCTCTGCTTGGTCGGTATTCCTTTGGTGATTTTATCGCAATCCGCGTAAGAAACGCCCAGCGCCCTGCCCACGTCTTTTATGGCGTTTTTTGCCGCCATCGTGCCGAACGTAACGATTTTGCAAACGCGGTTTTCGCCGTATTTGCCGCGGACGTACTCGATAACCTCCTGACGGCGGCAATCTTCGAAGTCAACGTCGAAATCGGGCGCGGAAACGCGCTCTGCGTTTAAGAAACGCTCGAAGTAGAGGTCGTATTTAAGCGGATCTATATTCGTTATACCGATAAGGTACGCGACGATAGAACCCGCGCCGCTGCCTCGCCCGGGTCCGACGGAAATACCGCGTTCTCTCGCGGCGTTTATATAATCCCATACTATAAGGAAGTATTCCACAAAGCCTTGCTTTTCTATTACGGCAAGTTCGTTTTCTATTCTTTCGCGGATTTCGGGGGTTTCTTTACCGTACTTTTTCTTTATGCCCGCGTCTATCAGCTTTCTTATATAAGCTATAGGAGTATCGCCCGTAACCGGAACGTACCGCGGGAACATATAATGCCCGTAAGTAAATTCAAAATTGCACTTATCGGCTATTTCGAGAGTGGTCGCGAGAGCCTCTTCCTCCCCGGGGAAAAGCTCCGCCATTTCCTCGTAGCTTTTAAGATAGTAGTCGTCGGAATTAAACTTCATTCTGTCGGGATCGGAGTAATTCTTGCCCGTCTGCACGCACAAAAGAACGTCGTGCGGGAGCGCGTCAGACTTGTCCACGTAATGCACGTCGTTGGTTACAACGAGTTTTATCCCGTACTTTTCGGCGTATACTCTTAAATAACGGTTTACTTCCATTTCTTCCTGCAAACCGTGATTCTGCATTTCGAGATAAAAATCTTCCCCGAAAACGTCTTTGAACCAACGTACGAGTTCTTCCGCTTTGTCGTAATTTCTGTGAAGTATCGCCTGCGGAATATCGCCCGCGATACACGCGGAAAGACACACGAGTCCTTCGCTGTGTTCTTTAAGCGTTTTAAGGTCGATTCTCGGTTTATAATAATAGCCGTCGCGGAAGGCTATTGCGTTCAGCGAAGCGATGTTTTTATAACCCTGTTCGTTTTTTACGAGCAGGATAAGATGGCGGCGATCGCTTTCGTCCGATTCCACGGACTTCCTCGTTTTTGACGTAAGATCGTCGCACACGTAAAATTCCGTGCCGAATATGGGTTTTATGGGTTTTCCGCCGTTCGCTTTGGCGGCTTTGTTATAATCGCAGCACGCATCGTAAAAATTAACCGCGCCGTACATATTGCCGTGGTCGGTCATCGCGATTGCGGGCATACCGAGAGCCGCCGCCTTTTTTATCGCGAGCGGAATGGTAGCAAGACCGTCTAACAGGCTGTATTCGGTGTGCAGATGTAAATGTACAAATTCCGGCATATTTTCCTCATACTTCGTTTGCGATGCAAACGAGCTTTCTAAGTCTGTGGTTCAAACAACTTTTGCTTACGTTAAGGCGCTCGGCAAGCTCCGACAAAGTGTCGTCGGGATATTTTATTCTCGCCGTCGCGGTATCGTATAATTCTTTTTTTAGGCTCGAAAGCCCTTGCTTTTCACTTATTTTTTTAATCGCTTCCGTCTGTTTTGCGGAAGCCTCTACCTGCTTGTTCACGTTGCCTATGTCGCAATTCGTCTGGCGGTTTGAGTTGTTGCTTAATTCCCGTTCTATCATAATATCCGTAAGCTTTAAAACGGATACGGGCGCGGGCAGCATCGCAATAAAATCCTTTATTTCTTCCGCGCTTTTAAGATACAGCACGAAGCTTTCTTTTCTTCTTATGATTCTCCCCGAAACGCCGAATGCCGCTATCGCTTCCGAAACGGCGAGCGCGGTCGTGGAATGAGAAAAGGACATTTCGAGATGATAGCCCGAGGCGGCGTTCTCGCCGTCCGGAACGGTACAGCTCCCGCAGGAAACGAACAACCCCCTTAAAAAAGCCTTTTTGCAACACTCCCTGTTTTCGCAGACCTTGAACATATCGTAAGACACGTTCACACCTTCGGGCGTTTTGTCTATAATGCCCAAAGCCTCGAGCGTATCGAGCGAGCCGTCGCCTATCACGTCTATATAAAACACGTCTTTTTTGTTAAGCTTGTCTTCCGAAAAACCGACTTCTCTCACGTCGTAACCGCAAACGCTTTTAAGGTAATCTCCGGCGATTTCCGCAACGGACTCTTCGGAAACTTTGAATTCGAGTCCCAACGCTCCGTCTTTTTCGTAAAGCGCACCCGAGCCGCGCACAAGCCCCGCTAAAAACGCTTTTTTACAATGCCTTTCTTTGGCGGGCTTTGTTATTATTTCGTCTTTTATCTGTTTTCCGAAGTTCATCTGCCCGCTTTCCCCTTGAATTCCTCAAAACGGAACTTCGGCAATCTGCCGTCTATATTCATAATCCGTTCGGTCGGAAAATCGAGCCTTTTTATCATTTTTTCCACGAGAGATATTTCGCCCACTCTGTCCGGAGTGTGCGCGTCCGAATCGATGACGAACTTTACGTCGGTTTTAAGCACTTCGTAAATCTCGTCGTCGGACAAGTGCGTTTTTTTTGAATTAAGCTCTATATACGTTCCGTAATCGGCGGCGGCTTTGGCGACTTCCGCCGCGTTTGCGTAGCAACAAAAATTAAGATGCGTAATTACGTCTACGGGTGTGTTTTTTATGAGATTGATATAGGTTTCGGTGTTCCTTTTTATAAGACTTTCGGGAACGTTTTTTCTCCTGAACGTCGAATTGAAAAGATTCGGAACGAACAGCGAAAAAAAACTGCCGAATTTATACTTTACGAATTTATGCACGCCAGCGAGAAAAATATCGAACTCGTCGTATAAAGACGGTTTTAAATCCGCCGTGCCGTCTACGCCGATAATATTAGACTCTATCCCTAAAAGGACGTTTACGCCCGTTTCCTTTTTCGCTTCCTCTACAAGTCTGCGCATTTCCGGAAGGTATCTTTTTCTCAAGCCGAACGCGGGGTGCGCAAAGCCGTGATCGGATATGCCGAGTTCTTTTAACCCTGCTTTTTCCGCCGCACGGGCGTTATCGATTATATTCCCTTTGCCGTGTGAAAAGATTGTATGCGTATGATAATCGGCGTAAAGCTTCATCAGAACTCCCCGACGAACTCGACCTCCTCTTTAAGCGTACAGCCGAATTTGTCTTTTACCGTGTTTTTTATATGTAAAATCAGATTGTAAACGTCCGCGGCGGTTGCGGCGGAATTAGTCGTTATAAAATTTGCGTGTTTAAGCGATACGGACGCGCCGCCGACGGTAAATCCTTTTAAGCCTGCTTCTTCTATAAGTTTGCCTGCGGGAACGCCCGAAGAATTGAGAAAAACCGACCCGCAGCTTTTGCCCTGCGGTTGCGTTTCTCTCCTGCGGGCGAGATACGTTTCGGTAAGTTCCGTTATTTCGGACTTATCTCTTTTAGTCAGTCCGAACGTTGCCGACACGATTATTTCGCCGCCGCGGCAGAACCTGCTTTTTCTGTAAGAAAAACCGCAATCCCCTTTAAGCCGCGTTTTCAGCTTGCCGCGACAAAGCGTTCCGACTTCCGTTATCAGATCCGAAACGGAAACGCCGAATGCGCCCGCGTTCTGAAAAACCGCGCCGCCGACGGTAGCGGGGATTCCCGAAAGGGCTTCTAACCCCGAAAAGCCGTTATCCCGCGCAAGCTCCGCAACTCTCGAAAGCAAAACGCCGCTCGCGGCGAAAATGCCGTTCTTTTTGAGAAAAACGTCTTTAAGTCCTGCGGTTGAAATAATCATTCCGTCAAAACCGCCGTCCGCAACGAGAAGATTCGTGCCGTTGCCTATCGCTTTATAACGAATTTTATTTTTCTTTGCGATTTTAACCGCAGAATTCAGCGCGTAAAGACTTTTCGGCGTAACGAAATATTTCGCGTTGCCGCCGACGCCCAGAGAAGTGCATTTTTTCATAGGTTTGTCTGAAACGCATTCGAGATCGTATACGGAAGCAAGTTCTTCGATAAGCCCCATTTCGCTCCTTATAATATTCTACTATAATTTTTATTTTTTTTCAAGATTATAAAAGTACTTTTTTAATTTTTAACAACGCTTCTTCGTTTCCTTTAACGGCGCGTTCCGAAAACTCTTTAAGCTCTGAAAGGCCTTTTCCCGAAACGAATGCCGAAATGGTTTTTTCGGGTAAAGCGTTCTGAAGATTTATAAAAACCTCGTCGTCGTAATCGACCTTTACGTATGGCGAAAACATATTTATTTCGTAAAGTTTTTTCTGAATATCGTCCGAAAGCAGATAGTTTATATACCTTTCCGCATAGACCGCCTTGAATTTATCGGAGGTCGTGACGGATATGTATTGATTAAGATCCGAAAATCCCGAAAGCGGCGTGACCTTTGCGGTATACCCCCTGTTTTTAAGCCGTACCGCGTCGCGCTGAGTGCCGAGAAGAAATCTGGTTTTGCCGCTTACGAATCTGACGTAGGCGTCGAGCGGAGAAAGTTCCGTGAATTCTTCTGCGGTTTTCCCTTCTAAAGCGAGCGCGGCGAGCGGCAGAGTATATTTACCTGCGGAAACGGTCAGCTCGTCGTATTTTTTAGCAAGTCCGTTCACGTTTTCGAATAACGCGTATACGCCTTTGCACCAGACCGCGGCAAACTCCTTATCGCCTATTTTACCGCAATCCGATACAGCGCGCGTTTTTATCTCCGATAGATTAGAAAGTTCCGCGCCGTTGCCGTAAGACACGAGATCGGGATAATTGCCGTTTTTCAAACCTTGCCGCGCGCTTTCTATCGTATGCGAAGAAACCATCACAAGGACTTCTTCGTTTTTCTTTTCAAACGACCGCGCGACGTCCAACAAAAATTTCCGACGAGAACCCGAGCCGCCCTCGAACGTATCTATCTGCCAAACGCTTATCACGCGCTTTTCGGGCTTGGGATTTTTTACCGTTACGCCTTCTCCGATTTTGTTTTTACCGTAAGCGAGCGTAAATACGACGGAAAAAACAAGAAACGCCGCAACGATTGTTTTTATTGCTTTCATAATAAAATTATATTCTTTAACGCGTAAAAAAAAGACTTTCCGCAAAGGAAAAGTCTTTCGGTTTTTTGTTTTTCAGAGCTTGAGCGCGGAACGCTTGCTGCCGACCGTCGCGGCGGAAGCTTTGGTATAATCGAAATATTCGTCTATCGTTTCTAAAACGTCTTTATAGCTTATATTCTCGATAAACGCCATTCGCTCTTTAAAATCGAATTCTTTATCGAGAAACAAGGTGTTTCTGCCGTATAACAGCATTTGAGAAACCGTGCTTTCTCTGCTCATGATAAACGCGCTTTTAACCTGTTCTTTGCCGCGTAAAAATTCGCTTTCGGTGATTTTTTCCGTTTTGATACGTTTAAGCTCTTCTATAATCTTTTCTGCGGCAAGGTCGCGGTTGGCGGTGTTTACGCCCGCGTATATTTCGAGAACGCCGCTGTCTTTATATTGAGAAACGTAGGAATAAACGCTGTACGCAAGCCCCGCTTCTTCTCTTATCTTTTGAAAAAGTCTGCTGCTCATTCCTCCGCCGAAAACGGTGTTGGCGATATTGAGCGCGTCGCCTTTATCGCTCTTTACCGAAACCGCGGGAAGCGAAAACGCGATGTGCGACTGTTCTATCTTTTTGCTTTTGTAAAGCGAACGCGGCTGTACGGGCGAAAAAACGCGTTGCTTTTCGCTCGCAAAATTTTTGAATTTGCTTGCAAAAAGCTTGTCCGCAAGCCTTTCTGCTTCTTTAACGTCTACTTTGCCCGCGACGGATATCACCACGTTGTCCGCGCAGTAATATTTTTTCATATATTTTTCTATATCCGCTTTGGAAAATCTTTTAACGTTTTTGGCAGGACCTAAAATAGGACAACCTAATCCTTCGTTGCCGTAATAACTCTCCGAAAGAAGGTCAAGGCACAAATCCTCGGGCGTATCCTCGCACATATTTATTTCTTCTATAATAACGCTCTTTTCTTTTTCGAGTTCTTCTTTATCGAACACGGAATCAAAGAAAATATCCGACAATACTTCGAGCGAATCGCCGAGATGTTCCGCCGTGGATTTAGTGTAATAACACGTCGTTTCCTTAGAAGTAAACGCGTTTATCTGCGCGCCGATTCTGTCTATATAATCGGAAATTTCAAAAGCGGAACGCTTTTTCGTACCTTTAAAAAGCGTATGCTCGATAAAGTGCGAAATTCCGTTTTCCGCTTCGCTTTCGTTGATACTGCCCGTTTTTACGAGAATCCCGCAGGAAACCGAAACGAAGCCCGGCATATCTACCGCGACAAGTCTTAAACCGTTATCGTATTTTTTATAAAATTTCATCTTTTCTCCGTGATTTACCGTTATTATGCTTATATAACGGTTTTTTATGTTTTTCCTGCCGAAGCGGAAACGTTTTCGCTGACGGTAACCGCTTTTAATCCCGCTTTCTCGTAATAATCGAGAATTTTCGGCAGTGCGGACAGAGTATGAGGCTTGGGATGCATCAGAATGAGATCGCCCCCGCAGACGCCGTTCGTCGCGCGGGAAAAAACCTTGCTTTTATCCTTATCGCGCCAGTCGACGGTGTCTTTCGACCACATAACGACGGTGTAGCCGAGATCAAACGCCGCTTCTAACGTCGTTTCGGAAAAACTGCCCGACGGCGGAGCGAACAATTTCGGTTTAACGCCGCATAACGCCTCGGTTATCTTGCCGGTAAGGTCTATTTCTTCTCTGTTTTTATCGTAACCGAGCTTTGCGTGGTCTTTATGAAAATAACCGTGATTAGCTATTTCGTGTCCGCCGCCGACTATTTTTTTAAGAGTGTCCGCATTGTCGTCCGCCCAGCAACCGCCCACGAAAAACGTAGCTTTCGCGCCGCGCTCGTCTAACAGGTCGATTATGGCGTTTACCGTTTCCGTGTTTTCATACACGTTGAACATAAGCGACACGTTGTCGGAACTTCTGTTACCGTTATATATCGCGCCGACTATCTTTCCGCCGTAAATGGGAACGGGATTCTGCGGAAAAAAACTTACCGCAAAAACTGCGCAAAAAACGAGTATAAGTATAATATCGGTGACTACGGTTCTTTTTCTGTCCGGCATAAAAGCTTTTACCCCCTTTTGCTATTTTATGCGGTCGGGGCAAGCCGTTATGCAAAAATATGCAAGGCTTTTCGCCTTGCATATCGCTTTTTTGTTTTTTGTTTTATTCCTTGATTATTTCGAGAAGTTTAAGGTCTATGCCTTTTTCGCCTATCTTGATTATCTCTACTTTAACCTTGTCGCCTATATGCAAAACTTCTTCTACGCTTTCTATTCTCTTGTCGCTCATTCTCGAAATGTGAATAAGTCCGTCTTTACCGGGAGCGAGTTCGCAGAACGCGCCGACTTTGGGAAGAATTCTCACGACTTCGGAAATAAACATATCGCCGACTTCCGGATCTTTCGCAATCGAAAGAATTATGGCTTTTGCGCGTTCTAACTGTTCGTCGTTGCCCACGCTTGCCACGTTTACTCTTCCGTCGTCGTCTATGTCTATCTTAACGCCCGTTTCTTCTATAATCTTGTTGATTACCTTGCCCTGTTTGCCGACTACGTCGCCGATCTTATCGGGAGCGATGTAGAAGGAGATGATTCTCGGAGCGTATTCGGAAAGCTTGGGCGCGACTTCGGGAACGCATTCGAGCATTTTGCCGAGAATATATCTGCGACCTTCGTTAGCCTGCTCGATAGCGGTGTGCATTATCTCTTCGGAAATGCCTTTGATTTTTATATCCATCTGGATAGCGGTGATACCTTTGGTAGTACCCGCAACCTTAAAGTCCATATCGCCGAGGAAGTCTTCAAGTCCCTGAATATCGGTCATAACGCGGAATTCGCCCGTTTCCTGATTTTTAATAAGTCCCATTGCAACGCCCGCGACAGGCGCTTTGATGGGTACGCCCGCGTCCATAAGAGCCATGGTAGAACCGCACACGGACGCCATAGAAGACGAACCGTTAGAAGACATAATGTCGTTTACTACGCGGATTGCGTAAGGAAACTCGTCTTCCGGCGGGATTACCGGTATCAACGCTCTTTCTGCAAGCGCGCCGTGACCTATTTCGCGGCGACCGGGCGATTTTAATGCTTTTGCTTCGCCCGTGCAGTAGCCGGGGAAGTTGTATTGATGCATATAACGTTTTGAGGTTTCTTCGTCAAGACCTTCGAGCTTCTGCGCTTCGGAAAGCATTGCGAGAGTGCAAGTAGTAAGAGTCTGCGTCTGACCTCTCGTGAACACCGCCGAGCCGTGAACTCTGGGAAGAACGTGTCTTTCGCACCAGATGGGGCGCACGTCTTTAAGTCCTCTTCCGTCGGGTCGGATACCTTTATCGAATATCTTCGCGCGGACTTTTTCTTTAGTGAGATAATAAAGGCTGTCTTTGATTTCTCTCACGTTATCGGGATAGATATCCTTAAAGTGCGCAAGCGTTTCCGCTTCTGCCTGATCCTGTCTTGCCTGTCTTTCCTGACGGTCGAACGTATCGATAGCCCAATCGATTTTTTCGGAAGCGAAAGCGCGGACTTCTTTATCGAGTTCTTCGGGAACGTGATAAAGTTCTATCTGTTTTTTCGGCTTGCCGACGACGGGAACGATTTCTTCTTCTATAAACTTACAAATCTTTTTGATTTCTTCGTGACCGAAGGTGATGGCGTTTACCATTTCGTCGTTCGTTACTTCGTTCGCGCCGGCTTCTATCATTAAAATAGCGTCTTTCGTGCCGGCAAGATTAAGGTGAATATCCGAAGCCGCTCTTTGTTTGGCGTCGGGGTTGATTACGTATTTGCCGTCAACCATTCCCACGACTACGGAGCCGGTAGGTCCTGCCCACGGAATATCCGATATCGCGAGAGCGATGGAACTGCCTATCATTGCGAGCGGTTCGGGCTGAATGTCGGGTTCTACAGACAAAGCCTGCGCGATAACCACCACGTCGTTGAAAAGACCTTTCGGGAAAAGCGGACGGAGCGGTCTGTCTATAAGACGGCTGGTTAAAATCGCTTTGTCGCTCGCTCTGCCCTCCCTCTTTTTGAAACCGCCGGGGATTTTGCCGACGGAATACATCTTCTCTTCGTAATCTACCTGCAAGGGAAAGAAATCCATTCCTTCTCTCGGCGTTGCGGACATACAGACGGAAACCATAACCGCAGTGTCGCCGGAACGCACGACGCAGGCGCCGTTTGCCTGCTCCGCGTATTTGCCGACTTCTACCACGACTTCTTTTCCGCCGATATTCGTTCTGAATTCTTTGTAGTTGTTCGTCATTTTTTTCTCCTATTTCTGTACTCTATTTATGAAACGTCCGCGCCCCGCGCGAACGACGTATATAGCCGAATTTATAGCCGTATTCAAGAAAAAAGGGTGGCAAAAAAATGCCGCCCTCTATTCGTTATTTTCTCAATTCCAAATCGGCGATTACTTTTCTGTATCTTTCGATATCCACTTCCTGCAGATATTTGAGAAGACCGCGACGCTCGCCTACCATTTTCATCAGTCCGCGACGGGAATGATTGTCGTTTTTGTTTGTTGCAAGATGCGCGTTGAGGTGATTGATTCTTTCGGTAAGAAGCGCGATCTGCACTTCCGCAGAACCGGTATCCCCTTCGTGTCTTGCGAATTTTGCCATTATTTCTGCTTTTCTTGCTTTATCCATTTCTTTTACCTCCTGTTTATTATGGAATAGTCCGCTCTAAACAAAGCCCTGGGAGGAGTAAAACCCGCAAAGCCTTATCTAAAGTATCAAGCTTAAACAGTATATCAAATTTTACGCGTTTTGTAAACTGTTTTTAACGATTTTCATTGTTTTTCCGAAAAAAACGCCGCTTTTTTGCGTAGAATCTCTTCTTTTTTTGAAAGATACGTCTTTACGTCTTTGGGACTGCCGTATCTTTCTATTTTTTCGCCCGCAAAATCGACTTTCTTGCTTATCGCGTTCGCGCCGCACGCCACGCAATCGGATATTTCTTCCATCGCGTCTACGTTATAAACGCACGCCTTGCCGCTTTTTGTAAACCCTGCGTTTTCGAGATTGCCCGCAGCGTATTTTTGTCTGTACACGTAATACGCGCCGTAGCCCGCGGTTTTAAGCGCGCCTTCCGCGTAGTCGATCATTTTTTCGGTATCGGGATTGAAAATCTTTTCTTCGGAAGCAAGCTCCGCGCCTTTCTTTACGCAAAGGCTGTGAACGGTTATATTATCGGGCGACAGCTCTATCGTTTTATCTATAGTCTCTTTGAAAGTCGCAAACGTTTCGCCCTCTAACCCGGCTATCAGATCCGTATTGACGATAAAATCCTTTTTCGCGAGTTCTAAAGCGCGTATCGCTTCCGCCGCGGTATGATTTCTGCCGATTCGTTTTAACGTTTCGTCGCTTAAGCTCTGCGGATTGACGCAAACGCGCGTTACGCCGTGAGCTTTAAGTATTTTCAGGTTTTCTTCTGTTATTCTGTCGGGTCTGCCGGCTTCTACGGTATACTCGACGCCGCCTCGGATTTTATCTATCGCGCAAAGCATTTTTTCGAGCTGCTTGTCCGATAGCGCGACGGGCGTTCCGCCGCCCACGTAAATACTGCGAAGCTTTTTTATAAACCTTGCGCTTTCTTTTATTTCTTCGCAAAGCGCGTTTACGTAATCGTCCGTAAGAGAAGCGGAGCTTTTCATATCCGCGGTAATAAAAGAACAGTATCTGCACCGCGAGGGGCAGAACGGAACGAAAACGAACAGATCGGAATTATCGGGATTTTTGGAATATATCCCTTTCTGGTTTTCTATCACTTCGGCGATAAGCTCGGTTTTTTTCTCCGACACCTTCATAACGTCGGTAAAAAACTCCCTGAATTCGCCCGTTTCTTCTATCGCCGAATAAGCGAGCTTGGTTGGTCTTACGCCCGTGAGCGCGCCCCATGGAAGCTTTATCCCCGTGAACTGAGAAACGGCTTTGTACAAAGACAGCTTTGCGTACCTTTTTACGAGCCGCTTTTTCTCCGTTTCGTCCGAAGCGGGTTTTACGAGATTTCCGTAAGCGTAGGTTTTTCCGTTCACCGTTACCGTGTTTACGAATTTGTTATCTTTTTCGGTAAAACGATGTCTTACTTTAAGCGTTTCGGAATCGGGAAAGAACAAAAGCTCTTCTTTAAATTCCGTTTCCAGAAATTTAAGATCGGTATCAATCATAATCAACTAACGAATTATATTTTCTCTCTTCCGATAAAGTCGTGAATTCTTCGTGTCCGGGATACACGATATAGTCGCCGGAAAGAGCGAACAGTTTTTTTACGGAAGCGACGAGAGCTTCTCTGCTGCCAGACGGAAAGTCGGTTCTGCCGACGGATCTAAAAAACAGCGTATCGCCCGTAAACAGCATATTGCCTACTACAAAACTCACAGAACCGTCCGTATGCCCGGGCGTGGCGATCACTTCTATTTTTATTCCGCAAACGCAAAGCTCTTCTCCGTCCGTAAACGTTTCGTCCGCGACGAGCTTATCGAACTTTCTGCCGAAAGCGGAAGCGAGATTCTCTTCGTTTAACAACTTGGGCGCGTCTTTCTCGGAAACGTAAATTTTTGCGCCGTCGTCCTGTAATTTCTTCGCGCAGCCCGCGTGATCGAAATGCGCGTGCGTCAAAAGCACGGCTTTTACGGTAAAGCCGTATTCTTTTTCCGTCTTTTTTATCAGATTGTAGTTTTCTCCGCAATCGATAACCGCGGCTTCGGTCGTGCTTTCGTTCACTAAAAAATAAGTGTTGACTTTAAGCGGACCTGACGATAAATGATATAATTTCATAAGATTCTCTCTAGTTGCCCGTTCTGTACACGTCGGAAATTTTAGGTTCTTGCTTTAACTTGCCGATAAGTCTTTCAAGCTCTTCTTTTCCGTTAAGTCTTATATTGAAATCGACTATCACCTGCCGGGTTTTGTTATCCGTTCTGCCGTTGGTGGAAACGATTTCGAGCTTCAATTCGGATACCGCCGCGGCAACGCAGGCAAGAATCTCCGTCTGCGTATTGCCGACGACTTTTATGCTCGCATTGAACACGTTTGCGGCTTTATCCGCCCAGGACACCTCTATAAGTCTGTCCTTTTCCGCCTGACGCATATTCGGGCAGTCTTTTCTGTGTACGGTTACGCCGTGCCCGCGGGAAATAAAACCTATAACGTCGTCGCCCGGCACGGGATTGCAACAACCCGCAAAATGCACGAGCAGTCCCGCCATTCCTTTAACCGTAACACTGCTCGAGTGGTTGGGGTTGGAGGTATAATACTTCCTGATTTCTTCTTTAGGCTGATTTTTGCGGTAATAATCGATAAGCTTTACTATAATCTGCCCCGTAGAAACCGCGCCGTAGCCCACCGAAGCGAACATTTCGGCTTCGCTCGCAAAGGACATTTTGGAAGCGAGAAACAAAAACGATTCGTCCGTCAAAAGCTCTCTGAGAGAGTATCCGCGTTTTTTGGCTTCCGCTTCTATCATACTCTTGCCGGTTTTTACGTTGTCCTCCTTCATTTCGCGCTTGAAGAATTGTCTTATCTTTACGCGCGCGGAGGGGCTTTTTACTATTTTAAGCCAGTCCCAGGACGGACCTTTGGAGTTCTGAGAAGTGATGATTTCCACCACGTCGCCGACCTGCAGCGTACTGTTTAGTGGAACTATTTTCGAGTTCACCCTTGCGCCCACGCACTTATTGCCGATTGCCGAGTGAATGCTGTAAGCAAAATCGAGCGGCGTTGCGTCTTTCGGCAGACTTTTAACGTCGCCTTTGGGCGTGAAAACGAGGACCTCCGAGCTGTACAGGTCGCCCTTTAACGAGTTAAGAAATTCCTTGCTGTCTTTCAAGCCGCCCTGCCATTCCATAACTTCCCTTATCCAGGAAAGGCGAGTATCGAGATCGTCCGCTTCTTTTTTGTTTTCTTTATATTTCCAGTGCGCGGCGATACCGTATTCGGCGGCGTGGTTCATTTCGTAAGTTCTTATCTGAATTTCAAAGACCTTTCCGAAGTTAGTCACGACCGTGGTATGCAGCGACCTGTAAAAGTTGGGCTTAGGCGTTGCGATATAGTCTTTGATTCTGCCGGGAACGGGCTTCCATTTATTATGGATTTTTCCGAAAATTTCGTAACATTCGCCCACGGTGTTGACGATGACGCGGATAGCCACTATATCGTAAATCTGGTCGAGCGTTTTGCCGCGCTCTTTCATTTTGCGGTAAATACTGTATAAATGCTTTCTTCTGCCGAATACTTCGCCCGAAATATGCGAATCCGCAAGCATTTTTTTAAGTTCGTCCACAACCTGCGCGACAAGTTCCACCGTTTCTTTCGTGCGATTTTCCACGTTGGTGGAAATGTATTCGTAAGCTTCCGGTTCGAGATATTTAAGACATAAATCTTCAAGCTCGCATTTTATCTGCGAAATTCCGAGCCGCCCCGCGAGCGGCGCATAAATTTCCAAAGTTTCCCTTGCCATTCTTTGCTGACGTTCTACCGAAAGAAAGTTTAGCGAACGCATATTGTGCAATCTGTCGGCAAGTTTTATTATTATGACTCTGATATCCTTTGCCATCGCGACGAAAAGCTTGCGGAAGTTTTCCGCCTGCTCCTCTTCCTGCGAGTTGAACTCTATTCTTTCGAGCTTGGTTACGCCCTGAACAAGCTCTAACACTTCGTCGCCGAATTCTTTTTTTATATCGCCTTCCGATACGGGGGTATCCTCTATCACGTCGTGCAGAAACGCCGCGGCGATTGTAGCCGCGTCCAAGCCCAGATCGACGAGGATTTCCGCAACGGTGCAAGGGTGTATAAAATACGCTTCGCCGGAAGCTCTTTTCTGACCTTCGTGCGCCTTGCGGGCGAACTCGTAAGCTTTTTTGCACAATTCGAGATCTTTTCCCGAATAGGATATTTCAAGTCGTTCTAAAATATCACTCATAATTTACCCTTATCGCGCATACCGCGTTATAAATTTTTGATTTATCGAGAGAGGCTTTTATGCTTCTGTCGCGTTTAAGCCTGCCGTCCTTACATTCGAAAAATCCGAGTTCCATAAACACTTCCGCAGCGAAAACGAATTGCTCCGCTTGCTCCGCGGTCGTTCCGGTTTTTTCGCCGTCGAAAAACGACGCGGCGTCTTCGTAAACGTCGTTCTCGCGCTCGCACAGTCTTTTGAACGCGTCTTCGAAATCGCTCCTGTCTACCGAGAGATTTTTCATCTTTGAAAAGCCGCATTTTTCGCGACAAACGAAAGCTTTAACACCGCCGAAAACCGCAGTCGGCTCGTCTAAATATACCGCTTTTTCGTAGCCGTCGGGTATGCTTTCGGGCGAAACTATAACGCAGTTGGCGTTTGTTTTGTCTTTTTTGTTAAAAAGATACGCCGCGACGGCGGAATAGTCGTAGTTTTTGAGATTAGCTTCGTCCGAAACGACGTAAACCGTTCCGAAACCTCTTTCTATTTTTACGTCCGCGCAGCGGATTTCCGTATAATCGGCTTTTACGTTTTCTTTAAGCCGACAGAGTTCTCTGTCGAATATTTTAAGCGAAGCGGACGAAAAATCTCCGTATTCGGGCAAAACGTATTTTACGAAACCCTTAACGGATTCCTTATTCCTGAACACGGAATAATTAGGCTCGAAAATTATCGTTTTGTTTATAGGAAGCGTCAGGTCGTAAACGTCGTTTTCGCCGTTGAAGTCGAGCATTTCCATCGCTTTCGTCGCAAACGAAAAATGCGGAGAACCGTTCTTTAACGCTCTCGGCTTTACAGAACCTACCGAAACGGAAAAAAGCGGACGCCTGTTTCCTACTCCGAACGGCTCTAACCGATCGATTTCTTTTATAAAATCGACGTTCATTTCGCCTTCTGCCCGCATATCCACGAATATTTCTTTTTCGCGTTCGGAAATCCCCGCTTTATCCGCAAACTCGCAAACGGCGGAAGAGAAGTTTTTGTAATTTTCGTAATCGAGCGAAACGCCCGCCGCCTGAGAATGCCCGCCGAAGCCGAGAACGTATTTTTTCGCGCTGTCTATCGCGTCGTAAATATTTATGTATTCTACGCTGCGCGCAGAACCTTTCATAAACCCGTCCGCGTTTTTTGCAAAAACTATCACGGGGCGGTTATAATCTTCTACGAGTTTTGCCGCGACTATGCCGATGAAACCCGTTTTCCAGCCGTCGCCCGCAACCGTTATCACGGAATTATCGTATAGTTTTTGCGAATTTATCTGTCCCTTAGCCTGTCTGTAAATCGCGTCGCAATCCGCTTGTCTTGCTATATTGTATTCGTTAAGTCTGACGCAAGCGTCAAACACCTCCGATTTATTGTCGGAAATAAACGCTTTAAGCGCGGTTGCCGCGTCGCCCATTCTGCCCCCGGCATTCACTCTCGGAGCAACGCCGAACGCCAAAGACTGCGAGGTGAATTTCTTATCTGTACCGCCGCCAAGAAGCTCGAAAACCGCGCGTTTTTTCGCACCGTTCATAAGCTTTAATCCCAAAAAGACGATGTTCCTGTTTTCGTCGATTAAATCCATACTGTCCGCTACGGTTGCGAGCGCGGCAAGATCGAGATATTCGTCGGCTTCTTTTCCTATAAGCGCGTACCCGAGTTTATACGCAACGCCCGCGCCGCACAACCCGTCGAAAGGATAGCTCTGCCCTTTTATTTTGGGATTTATTCTTATGCAATCGGGCAGGTCGTCGGGCGGTTCGTGGTGATCGGTCACGATAACGTCTATACCCGTTTTCTTTATTTCTTCTATCTTATCGCGGTCGGATATTCCGCAGTCTACGGTGATAAGAAGCGTTACGTTGTCTCTTTTTTTAACTTCGGCGATTTTTTGCGGATTCAACCCGTAACCCTCTTCTCTTTCGGGAACGGTGACAATCGCTTCCGCGCCGAACTTTTTTAAGCAACGATACAAAATCGAAGAAGCGCAAACGCCGTCCGCGTCGTAATCCCCGAAAACAAGAATCTTCTCTTTCCTTTCTTTCGCGAGCGAAATGCGTTCCGCCGCCGCGCGCATTCCGGAAAGCCCGAACGGGTCGTAAAGTCCGCTCTCGCCCGGATTCAGAAATTTTTTTGCTTTTTCGGGAGTATCGATATTTCTGTACAGCAAAAGCCTTGCGGTATCATAAGAGATTCCGCAGGTTTCGGAAATATCGCGAGCGGCGGCGTTTTCTTCCGCCGTTAAACTTTTGCCGTAAACTATTTTCACCGTAAAGCTCCGTTTGTCTGAAAATTTTAAAACAACGTTATGATTAAAGTCAAAAATCCGCCGTAATTTTCTCGACGCCGCGCGGCGAGATTGAAAAAAATAACTTTTGTTTTCTCCGTCGGATTAAAACGAAAAGGCGGATTTCTCCGCCGTTTTCATAAATTTTCTGTTAAATTTTTCGTAACGTAAATATTTTTCCGCTTACGATTATTTTTTCTTTTTCATAACCGACCAGAAAAAAGCCGTCCAGAAAAGCGACGCGAATATCGCAACGACGTCCGCCGCAACAATCTGCAATGCAAAAAACACAAGTCCCAAAGAACAGGAAGCAGCAAACGGAATCGCTGCCGCAAGCACCGCAACCGCGACGAAAATCACTCTCGCCACACTTTGTTTAACGCCTTTTGCCGCAATTTCCGCTATCGACAACTTTTCGTTGCCGGAAATTTTCATTACTTCGCGGAATCTGTTGACGATAACCGTTGAGAACACGAGCGCAAGCGTGAACGCGAACGTGAGCGAAACGGTAAACGTCGGATAAGCGGGGATTCTCGCAATGCTCGTCACGGAAATAAAGAGCAAAGCGGAAACGATCGCGCCGAGAACGGCGGAAAACGCCGCGACGGGTTTTTCTACGAGCAACAGATAAACGAACGCAATCATCGAGGCAATACCCAAAGCGAGAGAAACGCCGAACACTTCTTTATAAGCGGTAACTTCCGTTTCGTATACCCCGTCTGCCTTTGCAACGAGATTTTTCGTCTCTTCTTTAGCCTGCAATGCGTTCTGAACGGAGTTTTTGAGTTCTTCCGTACTGAAATCGGTATCGGCTTTTTGCGCTATTTTATAAACGAAAGTCGCGCCGTCGTCCATAGACTGCGTTGCATAAGACGCTATTTTTATGCCTTTATCGGAAAAGAATTTTTCCGCCGCGTCTTTAACGATTTCACCCGAACCGTTTACGTTCTGATCCACGCTTACGCGTACTTCGTAAGATTTTTTATAATCGGGCGACTGTCCGAGTCCGAACACGCCGAGGAATACCATTCCCGCAACGATTATAAGCAGCGTGATGATTATCCAAACCTTTTTAGTAGAATTATTGTTCTGCATATCACACCTCCGCCTCGTTTTCGGTATCGTTTCTTTTCAATACGAGGAAGCCGTATTTGTAACCGTTCGCGGAAAAAATCAAAGACGCAAACATTCTTGCGAACACGAGCGTGGAAACGGCGGAAATTATCGCGCCGATGCCGAACGTTATGCCAAAGCCTCTGAACGTTCCTTTAGCGAAAGCGAACACGCACGCCGCCGCTATAGCGGATACGACCGCGGAATTTATTATCGGAAGGAAGGAACGACGGAAACCTGCTTTAACGGCGGGTTTAATCATTTTGCCGCTCGCCGCTTCTTCTTTAATTCTTTTTGCCGTAATCATAAGCCCGTCCGCGGTGAGAACCGTCGCCGCGATTATACCTATAACTCCGCCGAGAGAAACTTCGATTCCCGGGACGGCGATAAGCATAAGCAGATAAACGAGCATAAACAATATTTCGGTATACGCCGCGATAAGACCGAAGCCTTTATATATAATCGCGAAAGCTATAACGGTAACAACCATAACCGCCGCAACCGAGATAATCGACCAGAACGCAACCTTATCGCCCATGGGCGCGGTTACGCTTACGCCTTCGGACACTTCGTATTTATAAGCGAGTCCGCCGGACTTGATCTGCAACGCAGCCTGTCTCGCGGAAGCTTCGGTAGAAGTGGTTATGCCGAGCGTTTTATTCTGGAAATAATCCGAGGAAATTGCAGAACCTCCGCCGAGCAATTCCGTATCGCCGAGCATTATTTTTATATAATAAGACGAGTTGTTTTTAATTAAATCCATCAGTCCTTTATATCCCTCGTCCGTGAACACGATAGAAACCTGATATGCGGTCGTATCGCCCGACGTATAAGAACCGAGATATTTTGCGTCCGAAATAACTTTTACGTCTTTTAAGATACGCTTGTCCTCGCCGGAAGGATTAGCTTCCGTGCCGCCGTAAAACTCTATTTCGCCGTAAGCCGCAACTACAGCCACGTCGGAAGCGAGCTGACTGTTGTCCTCTTCGCCGTAATCGTTCTTTTCGCCTTTCGCTTCGATACGGATATCGTAATCGTCTGCAATCTTTATCGCTTTTATCGAATAAGACTGATAACCAAGAGCGTTCATACGGAATTTAAGAACGTTTATAACTTCGTCTACGTTGTCGTCGTTTACGACTTTAACGTTGTCTTTAGCCGCGGTAAGAGTATAAGCGGTGCCGCCGCTTATATCGTAGTCCGTCTGTATTGCGCCGAGAACGGAATTATAATTCTTCGTTCCCATCGGAAAACGCGCAAAAGTCATAACGGTCACAAACGCCATAATAAGCGAAATAACCGTTAATAAAGCTATTGCCTTGCCTTTTTTCATTTCTGCCTCCGTGCGGAAAAAACGTTTTCCGCATTTATTTCAAGCCTATTTTAAATTATATATCATTTTACCTTGTCAGGTCAATGATTTTGGGAAAATTTTGGAATTATTTTAAAAAAATAACGTATTATCGGGCAAAAAACCCGATTATCGGTTAAACAAATTCCAAACGCGCCTAAAGGTTTACCAACCTCCGTTATAAAAATAATACAGCGCGACGATGCCCGCAACGAGAGCGATACCCAAAAGAACCGCGATGGCGATTTTAAGCGGGGATTTGGGCGTTTTGCCCCATACCTTGCCCGTATCTCCGTTTACGTAAAAATTATAAAGCTTTTTATTGAAATTATAATTCCCCACGTACACGGGAAGCATAACGTATTTATAAGTTACGCGGTCGTGGCTCGTGGACACGTTGAGATACGCGACTTTATCGTAAACATACCTCGAAAGTATGCCCTTGCGGATACGCGCGTCTATTCTGCTTTTGGCAAAATCCCAGCACCCTTCGAGATCGTTGTCGTATTTATACGCCATAAAGCCGAGCATATATTTTTTCTCGTATGCCTTGCTGTCGTTAGTGTCGTAAGGCGCGATCTTATCGAGTTTTTTCTGATCGAATTTAGAACCCGCGGTAACTAATATATCGTCGAAATTATCGTAATACGTACCCGAAATATATTTCCATTCCGTCCAGGTTTCCGTCCGTTTGTTTTTGCCGGAACCTACCGTGCGGGTATGCGTTATCCCTATCTTGCCGTTGTAAAGGGACGTAGTATAACTGTCGAACGTAAAACACGGAGTATAAACGCCGTTCACGTTTTCCGCGCCGAGCTTCTTTTTGAATTTTCTCGGAGCGAAAAGTCTTTTTTTCGCCCACGCCTTGCTAAGCTCTAAAGCTTTCTTCGCGCCGAAAGCAAACGGAATCAGTCTGTTGGGTTTAAGTCCCGGCAAATCGTCCGTTTTCTGAACGTGAGCCGTGCCGCAGAACGGGCAGACGGTAGCGGACTTTCCGTCGTTTATGACTACGCTCGCGCCGCAGTTAGAACATCTGAAAACAACGGCTTCGTCGGACGAATCGTAATTGTCCGAATCAAGCCCGTGCAAAAGACTTATTTCTTTTGCCGTGCCGCCGTCTTTAAGCTCCTTTTCGCTTCCGCAATGCGGGCAATAAAGCTTTTGCGCGTCCGGATCGAAAATCATATTCGCCCCGCACCCGTCGCACTTTATTATTTCCGTACCGACTTTTTTGGGTTTTGCCCCGTCGCCGTTTTCGGTATATACCTCGTCTGTCATAAGAAATTTGTTATTTTATATCGTTAAGCTCTTCGAGCATTTTTTTAAGGTCCGCGCCGTGCACGTCCGCAGCTTCCGCAACGGTTTCTCCGTGAGCGAGTGCGCAACCTAAACAATGCATTCCGTTTTTCATAAGTATTTCGCCCGCTTTGGGGTTGATCTGAATCGCTTCGAATATAGTGGTGTTTTCGGTAATCTTATCTGCCATAATATTTATCTCCTTGATATATATTCGTCTTTTTCTAACGATTATTATATAATTATTTTATTTATAAGTCAAACGTTTTAGGAATTTTAGACACGCGCGCTATATTTTTAAGTCAAAACAGCGGTCCGTAAAAGAGTATTCCCGCCGCAGCCGAAATAAGAATCAGAATTATCGCGGAAATTCCCTTCTTTTTTATTTTTTTATACGATATAGCCGTCGCGGCGACGATCGCGAAAATAACGGCGGCTTTCCAGTCGAACGCGAACGCGTCGCCTATCTCGCTCACGCCGCATAAAACGGTTATCGCCATAGTCACGCCCGTTGCCGCGATAAGTCCCACGACCACAGGTCTTATGCCGAGCAGAAACGCGTTTACGCCGGCGAATTTAAGAAGCCCTTTTATTATCGTCGCCACGAGAAGTATTATGACGAAAGCGGGCAAAACAACTCCGACGGTCGCAAGCAGCGCGCCCCAGAAACCGCCCTGCGACGCACCTACGAAAGTTGCCATATTGATTGCGATAGGTCCGGGAGTCGATTCCGACACGGCGATAAAGTTCATAAACTCCGCTTCCGTAAGCCAGCCCCTCGCGACGACTTCTTCGGTAAGAAGCGAAATCATTCCGTAGCCGCCGCCGAAGGATACCGCGCCGACCTTTAAAAACGTAAGAAACAATTCGAGAAGTATCGGCATTATTCTTTATCCTCCTTTTCGTCTGTTTCTGTTTCGCGGACGGCTTTTTCGGATTCTTCGGAGCTTTGCGCGTTTTCCGCGCTTTCCGCGGTTACGGCTTTTTCGGATTTTTTATCCTTAGCAAACGAAACGAGATAAACGACTATCCCCACCGCGCCGCCGATAAGTATATAATAGACCGAAGAAAAGCTTACTGCAAGAAGATCGAGCGTAACCATTACCGCAACGGTCAGACCGAACAGTACGACGTTGAAGGCGTTCTTTTTAAGACCTTTGAACATTTTTATTCCCGCGGACAATATAAGATACGCCACGCACGCCTGAATACCTTTAAACGCATATCCGACGTATTCGAGACTCAAAAATTTTTCAAAGAAAAACGAAATGGCGAAAATGATGATAAAAGACGGCATCACCACGCCGAGCGTCGCGAAAAACGAGCCCCAAAAACCGCCACGCTTATATCCTATAAACGTTGCGGAATTTATGGCTATCGGCCCCGGAGTGGATTCGGCTATCGCGATAACGTCTAAAAATTCGGTTTTTTCTATCCATTTTTTCTTTTCCACAAGCTCGCTTTCTATAATCGCGATCATAGCGTAGCCGCCGCCGAAAGTGATTAAACCGATTTTAAAAAACGACACGAAAAGCGCGAGACAATTTTTCAGTTTCTGCATTTCTATTCCTTATTTTTTTACGCCGCCGGTCGTTACAGACAAACGGTTTCGCCCGAGCGGATAAGCGTTTCTTTGCCGTTAAGGTTGGTATAAACGTCTATAGAAGACGGGTTCTTTACGATATTACCCGAAACGGAAAAAATCAAACTGTCGTACGCTTTGACGTAATCGAATATTTCGCCGTTCGTCGCATACCACACGTCGTCTCTGTCACCGACTTTTTCCGCAAATTTTTCTATTATTTCCCAGTTGTTGTTATCGTTGAATTCGTAAGCATGCCCCCACAGATAAAAAAGCTTGGGGTGTTTATGCAGATAATGGTCGTTTTCGGGATAATCTTTTAAAAACTCGTCCGCGAGCTTTTCAAGCTCCTCGTCGTTATGATGGCACGTTGCGGGAAGCCTCAGCCATTCCTCCGGAATATCGAAGCGGTGCGTGGAAACGACCGTTCTCGCATAATCTATTCCGCAAGTTTTCAGCATTTCCACAACCTCGTCGGAATAAGAACCGTTAGCATAAGCCATGCCCTTTACCACTCTGCCGAAAAGACATTCCAGATTTATGCGGTCGAGCAAAACGTCCTGCGCGCCGACGGATTTATCGAGTTCCGAAAGCGAAAGATGTTTTACGCCGTGAACGGCGATTTCATGACGGCTTTCCGAAAAAAGCTCTTTCGCTTCCGCTTCGGTCATTCTTCTGTCGCCGCTCTTTTCCGCAAACAAACCGGAATTAAGATTGAACGTGCATTTCAACCCGTGCTTATCAAGAATCTCCATAAGCTTTTTATCGAAGATCACGTCGTCGTCATAACTGAGCGTTAACGCTTTGTACTTAAAACCCGGAAAACGCATCGTGGTATATTTTTTCATAATTAATACCTCTCTTTTTTATAAAACGTCGGGATCGAAAATTTTTCAACGCCGAAAAAACGGCTCAATGCCGTCAATAATTCGGTTTTATTATCGTCACCGCTCTCTCCGTATCGAAAAGATTCCAGGGAACGTTGGTTCTGGGCGGTTCTACACGGAAAACCATTCTTTCTTTGGATACGGGGTGCGTAAACGCGAGATAATACGCCCACAACGCGAGATAACCTTTTTTAGCTTTCTCCCCGCCGTAACGCATATCTCCGTATACGGGACAGTTTATCGCGTTCATCTGCACTCTTATCTGATGAGATCTGCCCGTGTGAAGCTTGATTTCCGCAAGGCTTAATCCCGCTTTTTCGTCTAAGATTCTGTATTCGAGCTCCGCATATCTGGCGTTCGCCTCGGTAGGCGGGCAAACGTATACCATATTGTTTACGGTATTCTTTTTCATATAATTTTTGAGAGTACCCTGCTCTTCTCTCGGTTTTCCGACGAGAACCGCAAAATACCTCTTTTCGAAATCGCCGTTTACGATCTGCTCGGACAGTCTTGCGGCGGCTTTGCTCGATTTCGCAAAAACCATAATCCCGCCGGTAGGTCTGTCAAGACGGTGAACAAGTCCCAGATAAACGTTGCCTGTTTTGTGATATTTTTCCCTCAGATAGTCTTTTATTATAGTAAGCATATCCCTGTCTTTTGAGGAATCCTCGCAGGAGGGAATATTTTGCGGCTTTAACACCACTATTATATGGTTGTCTTCGTGTAATATTATCAAATCTTCTTCCATAAAATCTACCTTTTTCCCGACGGGTTAAAAAACGATAAGCCCCGAATTTCCGCAGGGCAGAATAATCCCGTCTTCTTCGGTTTTAAGCCCTACCTCGTAAGCCTCCGTTTTGCCGCCGCGTTTTTTCCCGACGGCGATTTCAAGCACGTTTTTGATGACTTGCGGCTGCAAACCCGTCGTATAACTGTTGATAAGAAAGAACAACGGGTTGTCGGATAAAACCTTTTCGCACAGCGTAACCAGCGGAAAAAGCTCGGTTTCGAGCTTCCATACCTCGCCGTTCGCGCCCCTGCCGTAAGACGGCGGATCCATTATTATCGCGTCGTATTTTCTGCCGCGGCGAAGCTCCCTTTCCACAAACTTTTTGCAGTCGTCTATTATGTATCTTACGTTTTTGTTGGGAAGCCCCGAAAGGCGAACGTTTTCGCCCGCGCGTTCTACCATGGCTTTTGCCGCGTCTACGTGGCAGACGGACGCGCCCGCTTTTAGGCACGCAACGGTCGCTCCGCCGGTATACGCAAACAGATTAAGCACGCTTATTTCTCTTTTAGAAGAAGTTATCAGCGCGCGCATAGTATCCCAGTTTACCGCCTGCTCGGGGAAAAGCCCCGTATGCTTAAAGCCCATAGGCTTTATTTTAAATTTCAAATCTTTGTAAGACACCGACCATTCGGACGGAAGCTCTTTTTTATAAATCCATCTGCCGCCGCCCGTTTCGCTGCGCTCGTATTTGGCGGCGAGATTCGGGTATCTATCCATATTGACGGAAGACTTCCAGATAACCTGAGGATCGGGTCTTAAAAGAATTTCTTTGCCCCACCGCTCGAGCTTATAACCGTCTCCCGTCGCTATTACGGAATAATCCTTCCATTCGGCTGCTTTCATTATTTATTCGCCTTGTTTATAACTACCGTGCATTTTGCGCCGTTTACGTCGAGTTCTTTTTCAAAGCCTTCCGCTTTGCCCTCCATAACGCTGTCCGCAAGAATTACGGTTTTTAAGTCTTTGCCGTTTAACATCGCGTTTTTAACGCCCTCGTCCTCGGCGACGAAATTAACGGTTATTCTGTCGGTTACTTCGAATCCCGCTTCCTTTCTCATGGACTGAATTTTGGAAATCAGCTCTCTCTCCACGCCTTCCGCGAGAAGCTCGGGCGTAACCGTCGTATTCATAACCACGGTAACACCGCGGTCGCTTGCCGACACGAAACCTTCTTTGCTGAGCGTTTCTATAAGCAGATCTTCTTCGGTAAACTCGAATTCGTTTCCTTCGAAGTTCGTTTTATACGTTTCGCCTTTTCGCACCGTATCGACAATCTCCTTGGCGTTGCACGTTTCGAGGAACTTTCTCACCGCGCCGAGCTTGGAACCGTATTTCGGTCCTAACGTTTTAAGCTGCGGTTTGATTTTATACGAAGCGAATTCCGACGCGTCTTTTATTATTTCTATATCTTTAACGTTAAGCTCGTCCTTCGCGATAGACAAAAGCTCGGGAGAAAGCTCTTTCATTTTGTCTGCGGAAACGTATACCTTGGAAAGCGGCTGACGGTTCTTTATGTTGGAAGCGTTTCTCGCGGCGCGTCCTAAAACGACTATTTCGAGAACGCTTTCCATTCCGTCTTCCAGCTCCTTGTCGATCGCGCTCTCGTCGGCGATCGGGAATTTGCAAAGGTGTACGGAAATCGGCGCGTCCTTATAGAACTGCGGAACGAGATTGCGATAAATGCTTTCCGACATAAACGGAGTGAACGGCGCGGATAGCTTTGCCACGGTAACGAGCACGGTATAAAGCGTGGTATAAGCCGCCGCTTTATCTTCCGTCATTCCGTGTCCCCAGTATCTTTCTCTGCCGCGTCTTACGTACCAGTTGGAAAGCTCGTCCGCGAACGCGGACAACGCCCTCGCGCTGCCGGTTATGTCGTAAGCGGCAAGACCTTTATCCACAGTCTTTATAAGCGTGTTAAGCCCGGACAATATCCACTTGTCCATAAGCGAAAGCTTGCACTTTTTGATGTCGTACTTCGAAGGATCGTATTCGTCTATATCGGCGTAAAGCACGAAGAACGCATAAGTGTTCCAGAGCGTGCCCATATACTTTCTCTGCGCTTCCGAAACGGCTTCGTCGTAGAATCTCGAAGGAAGCCACGGGTTAGAACCGGTATAGAAATACCATCTGACCGCGTCCGCGCCCTGCTTGTCGAGAACGCTCCAGGGATCGACGACGTTGCCCTTATGCTTGCTCATTTTTATTCCGTTCTTGTCGTTCACGTGACCGAGAACGATACAGTTTTTAAACGGAGCTTTATCGAACAGCAACGTAGAAATCGCGAGAAGAGTATAGAACCAGCCGCGAGTCTGATCGATCGCTTCCGAAATAAAGTCAGCGGGGAAATGTTTTTCGAACAATTCCTTGTTCTCAAACGGATAGTGATACTGCGCGAACGGCATCGAACCCGAATCGAACCAGCAGTCGATAACCTCTTTTTCGCGCACGAACGTTCCGCCGCAGTCGCACTTAAAAGTACATTCGTCTATATACGGGCGGTGAAGCTCTATATCGCCCTTGATTTTGCAAAGCTCTTTCAGTTCTTGTTTAGAGCCGACGACGTGGATTTTGCCGCACTTGTTGCAAACCCACACGGGAAGCGGCGTTCCCCAGTAACGCTCGCGGGATAATCCCCAGTCGATGACGTTTTCGAGGAAGTTGCCCATTCTGCCCTTTTTGATGGTATCGGGAATCCAGTTTATGGAATCGTTTGCGGCGAGAAGTCTGTCTTTTACCGCCGTCATTTTTATAAACCAGCTCTCTCTCGGATAGTAAATAAGCGGTGTGTCGCAACGCCAGCAATAAGGATAGCTGTGCGTGAATTCCATCGTTTTGAACAAAAGTCCTCTTTCTTTAAGGTCTTTTATGATAAGCTTGTCCGCGTCTTTAACGAAAACCCCCGCTAATTTGCCGCATCGTCCGTCAAGCTTGCCGTCGGGTTCTACGAGTCTTATAGACGGCAGACCGTATCTGTCGCCGACTAAGTGGTCGTCTTCGCCGTAAACGGGAGCGATATGAACGATACCCGTGCCGTCTTCCATAGTGACGTAGTCGGCGTTGGTGACGAAATACGCCTTCTGCCCCTTTTCTTTAATCTCTTTTTCTACGAAATCGAAAAGCGGTTCGTATTCGTAATACTCGTATTCTTTGCCGGTTTTTTCGCTTATCGTTTCGTAATTCTCGAAGTATTTGTCCGCGAGAGCTTTTGCGAGAATATAATGCGTGCCGTCTTCGGCTTTTATCTCGACGTAAGTTTCCGCGGGATTCATACATAACGCCATATTGTTGGGCAAAGTCCAGGGCGTAGTAGTCCAGGCAAGGAAATAAGTATTTTCCTGAAATTTTGCCTTAAACCCGACGAAAACGGACGTTTCTTTAACGTCTTTGTAGCCCTGCGCCACTTCGTGAGAAGAAAGAGCCGTTCCGCACCGCGGGCAATAAGGAACGATTTTATAACCCTTGTATAAAAGTCCTTTTTCCGCTATTTTTTTAAGCGCCCACCACTCGGATTCTATATACTTGTCGTCGTAAGTGATATACGGATTTTCCATATCCGCCCAGTAGCCTACGCGGTCGCTCATTTTTTCCCATTCGGTTTTATACTTCCAGACGGACTCTTTGCATTTTTTGATGAACGGTTCTATACCGTATTTTTCTATCTCTTTTTTGCCGTCTATGCCGAGAAGCTTTTCCACTTCTAATTCGACGGGGAGACCGTGCGTATCCCAGCCGGCTTTTCTTAAGCAATGCTCGCCTTTCATAACGTGATAACGCGGGATTATATCTTTAATAACGCGCGTTAAAATATGACCTATATGCGGTTTTCCGTTTGCGGTAGGCGGTCCGTCGTAAAACGTGAATTCTTTCTGCCCGTCGTTCTCCGCTACGTTCTTTTCGAAAATTTCGTTTTCTTTCCAGAATTCGAGAACTTCTTTTTCCCTGTCCAAAAAGTTAAGTGAAGTGTCTACCTTTTTATACATTTCTTCGCTCCCTGTTTAAGAGTAAATACGGCATCGCGCGAAAATCGCGCCGATACGCAAAACACGCCTTAAAGGCGCATTATTTTATTCCCGATTATATAGTATAAAGATATTTGTCGGATTTGTAAAGTTAATTTTCGTCTTTTCGTTTTTTTCGGTTAAAAAACTTGCATTATTTTTTATTTTAAGTTAGAATATACGTACCGCGCTATGCGGGGAGCCAGCGATGCCCTGTAATCCGCAATTCGCTCAGCGGAGCAGAACGCTTATCTGAGGCTTACCTCGTGGAAGGCAGCATTTTATAAGGGGCGTTGATGTTAAGGTCTTGTGCAACGCGTTCCCGCGAACCGTGTCAGAGCAGGAATGCGGCAGCACTAAACGGATAAACGCGTGTGCCATAAGGTTGCTTTGAAGGAGCGACCTGCCCCGTTACCGCTTCGGTA
>CAJLXC010000009.1 GCA_905210545.1 uncultured Eubacteriales bacterium
TGGTTGTCGCCGTACTCGATACCGGTCTTGACGCAAGCCACGAAGCGTTCCGCAAAATGCCCGCAAGCGGCAGAATGGACAAAGAAGAAGTCCGCAACAAAATATTCGGCGGCGCAGCGGACAAGGGTCTTGTCGCCAAAAACAAAAAAGTCACCGCGGACGACGTTTATTATAACGAAAAAGTTCCGTTCGCATACGACTACGCCGATAACGACGCGGACGTGTATCCTTCTTATTCTTCGCACGGCACGCACGTCGCGGGTATAATCGCAGGCACTCCGATAGGGGAAGACGGCAAAGAAACGATAAAAGATATAGACGGCAACGAGATTCTCGATAAAGACGGCAATCCCATGACGTTTACGGGCGTCGCGCCGGAAGCGCAGCTCGCTATATGCAAGGTGTTCACCGATATAGAAACCGCCGAAGGACTCGGCGGTGCGGAAACGGCAGACATTCTCGCCGCGCTCGAGGATTGCGTAAAGCTCGGCGTTGACGTAATAAATATGAGTCTCGGTTCTTCCGCGGGCTTCACCAAAGCCAACGACGAATATATGCAGACGGTTTACGACAACGTCAGAAAAGCGGGCATAAGCCTTATGGTTGCGGCAAGCAACGATTACAGCTCCGCTTATAACGGCGTTTACGGAACCAACCTCGCCACTAATCCCGACTCCGCGACCGTCGGTTCGCCTTCTACGTTTGAAAGCGCGATGAGCGTAGCGAGTATCAACGGTCAGAAAGCGAGGTATATAAGAATAGGCGAAAAAGACGTTTACACCGCCAAAGAAGACGATAAATTTTTGTATTTTACCGAAGCCTCCGACGGCAACGGCAACCAGAAGGAATTCGTTAAAGACTTGCTCAAAAAGTACGGCAACTCCGACAAAATGAAAAACGGCGTGCTGCAGCTCGAATATCAGGTCGTTCCCGGCTACGGTCTTGCGGTCAACTATACCAAGGATATAGATGTAAACGGCAAGGTGGCCGTGGTAAGGCGCGGCGGCGACGTCACGTTCGAAGAAAAAGTCCGCGTGGCAAAAGCCAAAGGCGCTGTCGCCTGCGTTATTTATAACAACGTTTCGGGCGTTATCAGAATGAGCCTCGGCAATCTGCACGATCCCGTGCCTACCTGTTCTATAACGATGGACGCGGCAAATAACTTCGTGTCGAACAAGAGAGGGTATTTCTATATAAGCGACGGCTATAAAGCTGGTCCGTTTATGTCCGACTTCTCGAGCTGGGGACCCACTCCCGATTTAAGGCTTAAACCCGAAATATCCGCGCACGGCGGAGAAATAACTTCCGCAGTGCCCAACGGGTGGGACGAATACAGCGGAACGAGTATGGCAACGCCCAACCTTGCCGGCGCGATGAGCCTCGTTCTCGGTTATATAAACAATAATAAAGGCTTCTTCCCGATGCTTTCTTCCGAAACGGGAATCGACAAAGAAGACAAGGTAACTATAGCCAACAGGCTTATGATGAGCACCGCGACCATCGCTTACGATGAATTCGGCTTCCCGTATTCTCCGAGAAAACAGGGCGCGGGACTTGCCGACATCAACAAGGCTATGACCACGCAGGCGTATATTTACGTACCCGGCTCGGACAAAACCAAGATAGAAACTTTTGACAGTCGGACGGGCGAATTTACGCTTTCGTTCAACGTGAAAAACCTTTCTTCTTCGCAGAGAAAATATAAAATTTCTACCAAAACGATGACTGAAACGATCGCTTCCGACAAGCTGACCGTTGCGGAGCGCGCTTATATGTTGGACGAGCTGTGCGAAATCACGATCGACGGCGACGGCGTTTCCGCAGGAATGCTGACGCTTGCGGGCAATGCGGACGCGCAGGTTACCGTTACGATAAAGCTCGGCAACGAAGCTAAAAAATATATCGACGACAATTTCAGAAACGGCATGTACGTAGAGGGCTTCGTTAGTTTAGAGGACGCCACGGGCGACGAAAAGAAAGTCAATCTCAACGTACCCTGGCTCGGCTTTTACGGAGACTGGTACGCCGCGCCTATGTTCGATATTTCGGAATACGAGCTTGCAGACGCGTTGCAGAACGACAGCATACCTGACGAAGATAAACCCAAGGCCGCAATGTACGCAACGGTACCGCTCGGCTCTTACAAAAACAAACAGTATATAATTCCGCTCGGCACGTATTTATACGAGCTTCCGTCGGACGCGAAAAAGATTTATTCTTCTTCCGATAAAGCGGCGCTGTCCGTTTACGACGAGAAAGGTCATTATACGGTGAACGAGTTATACGCGATATACGCCGGACTTTTAAGAGGCGCGGAGGAAATGGCGGTAACCATAACCGACGCGGTCACGGGCGAAGTCGTGTTCTACGAGAATATGACTAACGTCAGAAAGGCTTATACGGGCGGCTCTAGCACGGCGCGCGCGGCGTTTGTGGAAATGAAGTGGTCTCCGCTCGAAAAGAAGCTGGATAACAACAAGCAGTATCTGTTTAAGATGGAAGGCAAGCTCGCGTCTATGCCGACGAGAGAATATAAGTCTTCGGATTACGATTACAACAAGAGCTTCGAGTTTAACTTCTACGTAGATACCGAAGCTCCCGAAATAACCGATTATCGCATTCGTTATGAATCGTATAAAGACGCCAACGATAAAATCAAGTATAACGTTTATCTCGATATAGACGTATACGACAACCATTACGCTCAATCCGTCGCGCTGTGCTATGCGGATATGAACGAAATGACGCTGGAACTTTTAGAATCGCAGCTGCAACCCGTTTACGGCACGCGCAATTCCACGACGACCGTTTCGATCGATATTACCGATTATTATAAGACGGAGAAAGAGCTGTATATACAGGTAGACGATTACGCGCTCAACGCGAGAGCGTATATGGTAAAGAACTTCAAATCGTTCGCGGAATCGGTGGAATATCCGACTTCTATAGAAATAACGAGCGGAACGGACGTTGCCGCCGCGGATTATAAAAAAGAAATAACCGTGGGCGTGAACGAAGCGAAAAAACTTGAAATAGCCGTCGCTCCTTCTACCGCGGCTTCCGTGAACCTGCTCTGGAAATCTTACGACGAAAACGTGGTGAGAGTAAAAGACGGCGAATTGTTCGGCGTTAAAGCAGGCGACGCGCTCGTCAAGGTGTTCGGCGGAATCAACGAACACAGCGACGTGTACGACGCAATACTCGTTCACGTAACGGCAAGCGAAAATTCCGCGCCCGCGATAAGCAAGCTGACGCTCGATTTGATTCAGAACGAAGACGGCGCGATGGTAGATCCTACCAACGCTTACGTAAACGTGCATCAGAACAAGCAGTTCAGACTTAACGCAATCGTAGAGCCCTGGTACTATACCGGCACAGCCGACATTCGCTGGACAACTACCGCTCCGGACGTGGCCGCCGTTACTTCGGGCGGCGTGGTGAAAACGCTTAAAGAAGGCGGCGCGACCATAAAAGGAACGCTGTTCGTAGACGGGAAACAAACCATTTATACCGTAAGCACGATGCTTACCGTAGGTCCGGAATTCAAAGTACAGAACGGGTATTTAAGAGAATATCACGGCGCGGGCGGCAAGGTTACCATACCTAAATCGCTCAACGTTTATTATATTTACGAAGAAGCGTTCAAAGACAACGACAATATAGTCGAGCTTGAAATTTCTTCGCCCTGCACGGAAATTCAGCCTTACGCTTTCTCTAATATGAAAAAGCTGAAACGCCTCGTTTTGCCGAGCACCGTCAATTACGTGTATCGTTACGCGTTCTTTAAGTGCGAAAGTCTCGAAACGATAGAGCTGCATTCCCGTTCGATAACTTTCGGCGCGCACGCGTTCGAAGGCTGCAAATCGCTCAAAACGATAAAGAACGTAGAGCTTAAAAACGGCTTGAAGCAGGAAGACGTTCAGATTTTGGACCTTACGGAAGGTAAAGATTACGTTACAAAAACGGCAAGGCTTACTACGGTCGGAGATTTCGCGTTCAAAGATTGTACGGGAATCGTAGAACTCGACCTCAGCGAACTCAGAGTTGCGGGCGAAAACGCGTTTATGAGCTGTAAAGGTCTTACTACGCTCACGCTCAGCAAGTTTACCGCGATAAGCGACGATATGTTCCTCGGTTGTACTAACCTTAATAAGCTCATATATACCGACCTTACGGCGGCGGATTTGTCCGCTATATATTACAGAAACGCCGTTTCGCCTTTCGGCAACGCCGCGATTAAAGAAATCGAGCTTCCCGACGGGTTGGCGGTAATAGAAAAAACCGCAAACGGCTTCGAAGCGATTTATAACAAAGATAAAACCGTCCTTATAAAGGTCAATCAGACGTTGCAGTCTTTCACCGTTCCCGAAACGGTTACCGAGATAGCCGCGAACGCGTTCGCGGGCGGCAAAATCAAGAGCGTGACGTTTGCAGGCAACGGGCTGAAAAAGATAGGAAACTACGCTTTTTCGGGAACGCATCTCTCTTCCGTCAAGCTCCCGTCCGGAATAGAAGAGATGGGCGTCGGCGTATTCAGTTGGTGCGAAATGATGACGTCTGCCGATCTCGTGGATATAACGCTTAAAGAGCTTCCCGCAATGACGTTTGCGCTTGCGGGCGACGAAGAGTCCGGTTTTACCGTGACTTTAAGCAATACGATAACCTCGCTCGGAGAAAAATGTTTCTACGGCAGCGCGATTAAAGGACTCGATCTTTCCGCTTCCGGCGTGAATGAAATAGGCAACGACGCGTTTGCGGATTGTCAATATCTGTCAAGCGTAAAACTCGGAAAAATAACCGCGCTCGGCGACGGCGCGTTTGCGGCGAAGAGTTCGAAAGAGTTTAAACTCGCCGCCGTTTCGTTCGGAGAAGGTTCTTCCGTCCTCGGAACGAACACCTTCTTCGGTCAGAAATCTCTTAAAGAAGTGAAACTTTCCGCCGAACAGGAAAAACTCCAAGAAATCGGCGCGGGCGTGTTCGCGTACTGCACGGCGTTAAAGAGTCTTTCCGTTAAACCCGTAGTTGCGGGCGATTACGCATTCGCGGGTTGTTCCGCGCTTACGTTGGACCTTTCCGCAATAGAGAGGGCGGGCACGGGCGCGTTCCGCGGCTGTAAAGCTCTTACCGCGACTTTGGATAAACTCCAAAAAGCGGGCGATTACGCGTTTGCGGATTGTTCCGCTCTGGGCGTAATCAACCTTGCGAGCGCGGTCGAAATAGGCGAAGGCGCGTTCAGAAACTGCGCCAAAGTCAACGTTTCGGGCATTAACGAAGCCTTGAAGAAAATCGGCAAATTCGCGTTCTTCAAGACGGGTATAGAAGCGGAAACCTTCTCGATACCTTCCGGAGTAGAAGAGATAGGCGAAGGCGCGTTCTCGGCGTTGCGCAAGGTTAAAGCGTTCGCGATAGAGAATAACCCCGTTTATTACGCGGAGAATGGCGTGCTTATGAAAAAAGTGCCGAACGGCGCGGAAATACTCGCGTTCCCCGCGGGCAAATCGGGCGAAGCTACGCTTTCGGACGGAACGGTGAGAGTTGCGGCTTCCGCATTCGAAGACGCTTCCGGCGTAACGAAGGTCACTTTACCGTATTCGATGAAAGCGATAGGCGACAAGGCGTTTTATAATTGCGGCGCGACCGAATACGTGTTCGGCTGTCTGCAAGCTCCCGTACTCGAAGCTGCGTATATAAAGGCTTCCGACTTCGAAGCGTCGAGCGATATGTATAAACTTCTCGACGAAAGCGGCGAAGTTGCAACCGAAAAATATTACGGCAACTTTAAAGATTACGCGGCTAAAGTCATTTACGCCGGTTATAAAGGCATAGAGGGAATAAAAGACCTTGGTCTTACGGCGACCTGTCCGCAGAATGCGACGGGTTTTGACAACAGAATTTACGCGGGGTACTTCGGCTCGATAGTAAGAACCGAGATTATTGCGGACGACACCGCGAGAGATTGCGTTCTCGCGATAGAAGCCGTTCCCGAAGCAGAAGACGTAGCGGCTCTTGCCGCCTCGGATTCCGCCGAATGGAAGAGTTATAAAGAACTTATGGCTAAAGCGCGAGCGGCTTATAACGCGGTTACGGCAACGCAGAGGAAGTTTGTGACCAACGCGGATAAGCTCCTTGCTTCCGAAGCGGCTATGAGAAGCAAAGCCTCAACGTTTGAAGAAACGGTTACGGAAAAATCGCTCGACGTTTTCGTTCGTCCTGACAAGACGGCTTACGTCCGCGGCGAAAAGTTCGACGCGACGGGCATGGTTCTCACTCTGACCTATTCCGACGGCTCTAAAACGGAGATAACCGAAGGATACGAAATCGTCACCAAAAACGCCCTTACGGAGAACAATCGTACGGTAAGAATCAGATATAACGACCTTACTACGACTCTCAATGTTATCGTCGTTAAGCCCGACGTTGCGGGAATAGAGATAAATACCGAGCCTACTCAGAAAGAATACGAGAAAGGCGACGAGTTCTCCACCGCGGGGCTTACTCTTAAAGTAATCTACGTGGACGGTACGAGCGAAGTCGTTTACGACGGATACGTCGTAAAGAACGGAGCGTTCGATAAGACGGGCAAAACCGCGGTAACAATAGAATACGGCGGAAAATCGCTGAAAATAGAAGTGGAAGTGGTATCCGGCGAGCCGACTCCCCCCGCACCCGAACCCGATAAACCCGACGAAGAAAAGAAAGGTTGCGGAGCTTCCGCATTCGATTCGTTCTCGATAGCGTTCGGTGTAGGCGCGATAGCGATCGCGGCGGCGTTTGTTTTAGTAAAAAACAAAAAACGTAAAGACTAAATCCGACGAAAAACGCGGGAAAAAGCGCGCGGAACAGTCCGAAAGGCTGTTCCGCGCGCTTTTAATATCGATAAAGCATTGACATACGGGTCAAAAAGATGTATACTTTTAAAGTAAACTCGTAGAATGTGATAGTATGCGCTTTAAGGGAAGGTAAAAGCAATCGTGCCTGAAACAGAGGAAATAAAAAAGAAGAAAAAGAAGTGGATAAAATACACGCTGTGTGCGTTGCTTTTGTTGCTTCTCGTGGCGATAACGCTGTTGTATCTGTTTCGGGACGCTTCTCCCAAAGAAGTGTTTTCCGTTATGCGCGGCGCGAATCCGTGGCTTTTGCTGTTCGCCGTCGTACTGACGCTTTTATACGTTTTGTTCGAAGCGTTGGGGCTTTTTGCGGTGTTACGCGCTCACGGGAATAAAACGCGGCTTTTCGATAACGTCAAATACGCCGCCGTAGATTTTTATTTCTGCGGGATAACCCCTTCGGCTTCCGGCGGGCAGCCGGTAGTCGGATATTTTATGGCAAAAGACGGCGTTACGGTGGCGTTTTCTACCATCGTGCTGTTACTTTCCACCGCGACTTTTAAAATAGTTCTCGTGGTACTAAGCATCGTCGCGTTGTTTTTTATTTCTCCGATTATGTTTGCGCCGGGCAACGCTTTGCTTATAGTGCTTTTCGTCGTGGGAATGCTTATAAACGTGCTTTTTATCGTGTTCTGCCTGTTTCTCGTATACAAGCCGAGCATAATAACGGGCTTCGGTAAGAAGACGCTTAAATTTTTACATAAAATCAAGATAGTTAAAAATATCGAGAAGGCGGACGAAAAACTCGATTCTATGCTGGAAAATTATCGCGAAGGCGCGGAATATGCAAAAACGCATCTTCGCGTTATCGTGAGAATGTTTTTTTATACGCTGATACAGCGCATAATGCTGTTTTCGGTGGGTTATGTGGTCGCGCTCGCGCTGGGCGCGAAAGAAATGAACTTTTTCGTCTTTTTGTCTATTCAGGTCGTTATCGCGACCGCGGTGGATTCTATGCCGTTTCCCGGCGGCGTAGGACTTTCGGAAACGCTTCTTAAAAAGCTTTATCTCACGGTTTATCCCGAAAAACTTATGATGCCCGCACTGCTTTTAACGAGAGGCGTTTCTTTTTATTTGTTGCTTATTCTCACGGGATTGTTTATACTTATCTGCTGCGTCGTCCGCGCGATTAGAGGACGCGTCGCGGCGAGGAGAAAGGAGAAAAATTTATGAAAAACAAGCTGATAGGCGTTTGGGATTATACCGTCCTGCTTACGTATATGGGATTTTGTT
The DNA here is from genome assembly GCA_905210545.1 of uncultured Eubacteriales bacterium. Classification (GTDB taxonomy): domain Bacteria; phylum Bacillota; class Clostridia; order Christensenellales; family Borkfalkiaceae; genus UBA1259. The sequence continues at coordinate 8,121 of CAJLXC010000009.1, forward strand.
CCGGTATCGCGGGGATTATCTTCGCGCTGGTCAACAATCCGCACACCAACGAAAAATGGTCGTTTATCATTCCGCTTTTCTGCCTGATGTTCTGCGGTCTTTGCGATACCTTTGACGGGGTTGTCGCAAGAACCAAAAAGGGAAGAACAAAAAACGAAAAACGCTTCGGCTCGCAGATAGATTCGTTATCCGATATGGTTTGTTTCGGCGTGTTGCCTGCGGTTATCGGATTCAGAATAGGACTTAAACAACCCACCTGGATTATACTTTTGGTTTTCTATTGCCTTATGGCTTTGACAAGACTTGCCTGGTTTAACGTGGAAGAAATAGAAAAAGAAGTAAACGAAGCTTTGGCAGCTGCCGAAAATCAAAAACCTCGCAACGATAACGAGGATTTAGAAGAAAACCCGGCTTTGACGAAAGAAGCCGCCGCAACGGTCGATCCGCGCGAAAAATGCAGAAAGTTTTATCACGGCTTGCCCGTAACCAACGTTGCGTGGATTTTCCCGCTGGTGTTCTGTTTCAAGCCTTTTTTGGGCGTATATTTCGGGTTTTTATACGCAGCGGCATTGTTTGTCGTCGGCGTGCTGTTCGTCGTTAAATTCAAAATAAAAAAACTCAACGCAAAACAGGCTTTGCCCGTAATTATACTTTGCGCGCTTATTTTCGCCGGGCTCGTTACGTTAAGCGTGGTTTTACAGCTTAAATGGTAAATAATGATTGCGGACAGACAAGGCAACGTTCTCGTAAAAGACGATGCGGGCAAAGCCCAGAAATTTTTATATCGCACGTTTATCGGCAGATTGCTGTTAAAGATAATAACCCGACCTTTTCTGACGAGACTCGTCGGTAAATATAAAAACGGCAAACGTTCTGCCAAAGGCATAAAAAAGTTTATCGCCGCACACGCAATCGATATGAGCGATTACGAGCCGCGCGAATATTCGTCTTTCAACGATTTTTTTACCAGAAAAATCAAAGACGGAGCAAGACCCGTTGATTTAACCCCCGACCATCTCGTTTCCCCGTGCGACGCAAAGCTTTCCGTTTATACGGCGGACGAAAAAGGCGAATATCCGATAAAAAACTCCTATTACCGTCTTAAAGACGTTGTGGGGGAAGAGAATGCGGAAAAGTTTTACGGCGGTACGGTGCTTGTTTTCAGACTCAGCGTAGACGATTATCACCGATACTCGTTTTTCGATTCCGGTACGGCAGAAAAAACCGTTAAGATAAAGGGTGTTTTTCATACAGTAAACCCCGTCGCGATGGAAAGGTACAAGGTTTTTTCTCTTAACGCGCGCGAATATACGCTGATTCATACCCAAAACTTCGGCGACGCGGTTTACGCGGAAATAGGCGCGCTGTGCGTGGGAAAAATCGTGAATACGGGCAAAACCCGTTTCGTCCGCGGAGAAGAAAAAGGATATTTCGAATTCGGCGGTTCTACGGTTATCGTGGTTTTGGAAAAAGGCGCGGCGATAATCGACGCGGACATAAGAGAAAATGCCGCCAAAGGATACGAAACCAAAGTTAAATCAGGCGAAAAAATAGGCGAAAAGCCTAATTAAATAATCGATTATGCAAAGGAGTATTATGAAGGAAGAAAAATTCAAGGAATTATTGTCGGCGTTCGCGTTAGACGGCGAACCGTATCTTAAATCGCCTTGCGGCAATAAAATCAACGCCGCAGCGGGATATTCCCGCCGCGGCGTTTAATCTTTATCATAACAGATATTTTCCGCAACATATCGGTTATTTTTTATCCGATTTGTCTTTTTTTCTATACCGTCCTGTATAACGTCTAATATTCCGCAAAGAATACCGCCCGCGGGAAATCCGTTTCAGGACAAGAATCCCGCGTTTTTCTCGCGAAGTTTTTTTACGGGCAGATAAAACGCCGTACCCGCCACGTATACGGACGCGCTTTCTCTGGCAAGCAGTAAAAGCACTTGCAATATATAAGCGTATTCGAGTTCTCCGTAGCAAAAATACCAGATAAGGGGCAACAAAAAAGCGTTCAATAAAACGGGGAAGAGACCGCCGATAAAAATTTTCATAAAATCCGATTTGAAGAGTTTACCCGCAAAGAAAGTCAGAAATCCCGCAACGAGCGTGATTATGCTTCCGAACACCACGTCGTAAACGGCGCAACCTGTTATGACGTTTATAAGCAGACACCCGACGAAGAGCGCGAAAGGCGCTTCGGGAAAAATCAGCGCGAGAAGGGTAAGCCCTTCCGAAAGCCTGAATTGTATCGCCCCGCTCGCGACGGGAAAGACTATCAGAGAAAGAACCACGTAAAGCGCGGCTATAATACCCGCGCGGGCAACGGTTTTTGTTTTTGCGTTCATAAAAAAAGTCCTCTTTCGGATACCCGAAAAAGGACGAAAATTCGCTTTTTCGGTTTTTTTAACGAAGTGTTTTCCGAAAACCTTCGACAATATTCTATCACAATCTTTACAAAAAGTAAAAGGATTTTCAAGCTAATTGACTTTTAACTTTGCAAAATTTGTTTTTTTCTTGCGAGAGCGTGTCTTCCGGCGCGCTTTCTACTTTTGCGTAACCGAGTTCCGTCATAAGCAAAAACACGTCCATCTGCGTTTCTGCGGATTCGTTCCAGTGCGCTTTGACGAGCGTGCGGAAGCCTTTGCTCGCGCCTTCCGTCATAGCGGTGGAATAGGTTTTGACGACTTCTTTTTCGAGATTAAGCAAGTCCTGCAAACTGTCTTTTTCGTTCAGCGTGATGTCTGCCTTATATTCGTTTGTCATATTTTCTCCTTATAACAGGTCGAAAAGCGCGTTAAAGCGTTTTTCGTGTAAGTCGGCAATCTTGTCAAGGTCGTCGGCTAATTTTTTGTTCGTCAGCGTTCTCGCGTAAAGTCTTGCTTTTTTGCACGCGCTTTCTTCGTAAATAAGAAGGTCGGATAAAAGCGTGGCTTCTTTTGTGGTAAGCATATTCGCCATAAAAAAATACCCCCGTGATTTTATAGAGGGTATTTTTCCCGTTATCGGTTTTTTTATACGCGGTTTTTATCTTTTGCGGGGAAAAGCGCGTGTTAAAGCAGAGCGTTTTCTAACACGAGTTTGTCGAAATCGATTTTCTCCACGAAATCATCCGTTTTGAATCGCACCGAATTATACTTGGCGTAGTTGAATATATGAGTCTTGATAACGACGGGCGTGGGACAGTCCAGAGCTTCGCACACGTCCCTTACGTACTCGAAAAACAGCGAGTAGTCCGTAGGTCCTTCCCGCTCGTAAACGGTCTGTTTGATTATTTTTCCGTTTTTTATGAGTTTGCCCCAGATTTTTACCATAATAACGCCCGCAATTAAATATTTAAAAGTATTTTAGCACAACGTCGTTAAAAAATCAAGTCCGTTTATTGACAAAATATGTTTTAGAGTATACAATAGATATAATAAACGCATAAAAATATCTTGCGGGGTAAATATGGAAATCATTAAAAAACAGATAATAAAACTTCTTACCGAAGACGCGCGATATACTTACGAGCAGCTTTCCGACATCACGGGCTTGCCCGTTGCCGACGTAGAAGCCGCCGTAAAAGATCTTGAAAAAACAGGCGCGATAGTCAAATATTCCGCAATTTTAAATACCGAAGTCATCAGCGCGAAAAGCGTGCAGGCTTTAATAGAAGTGAAAGTCGCGCCGCAAAAGCTAAAAGGGTTCGATTCTTATGCGGAAGATCTGTACGATTTCGACGAAGTAAAAAGTCTTTATCTTATGAGCGGCGGGTTCGACCTTGCCGTGTTCGTGGAAGGCGAAAACATTTCCGACGTGGCGCGGTTCGTGGCGGAAAAGCTTTCCGTTATTGACGGTATAATAGGCGTTCAGACTCATTTTATACTTAAAAAGTATAAGATAGAAGGGCAGATTACCAGACCTGCGGAAGAGCATAAAAGGCAGATATATCAGGCATGAGAGATTTCGTAACAAAAAAAGTCAGAAATATCGCGCCGTCGGGGATAAGAAAATTTTTCGATCTCGCCGCCGGGCAGGCCGAAATCATTTCTCTCGGCGTGGGAGAGCCGGATTTTATAACGCCGTGGGTGGTTCGCGAAGCGGGTATCTCGGCTATAAAAAAAGGCTACACTCAATATACGTCAAATAAAGGGCTTCTTCCTTTAAGGCAACAGATTTCGTCGTATCTTAAAGAAAGTTTCGGCGCGGAATTTTCCGCCGAGCAGACGGTTATCACAATGGGCGCGAGCGAAGCGATAGACATTACTCTCCGCGCCGTCGTAGACGAAGGAGACGAGGTGCTTATACCCGACCCGAGTTACGTTTCTTACCGCCCTTGCGTTGAGCTTTGCGGCGGCAAAGCCGTTTCGGTGGAATGTGACGGAGAGAACGGGTTTATTCTCACGCCCGAAAATCTCGAAAAAGTCGTTTCTCCGAAAACCAAAGCGATAATTTTTCCTTACCCGAACAATCCTACCGGCGGCATTATGACGGAAGAAGATATAAAAGCCGTTATTCCGTTTATAATAAAGCACGATTTGCTCGTCATATCCGACGAGATTTACGCAGAACTTACCTACGGTGAAAAGCACCGCTCCATAGCCGCTTTCCCCGAAATGAAAGGACGAGTCGCGCTGATAAGCGGTTTTTCAAAGGCGTTCGCGATGACGGGTTGGCGCGTCGGGTTCGTCTGCGCTCCCGATTCCGTAACCGAAGCGTTATTGAAAATACATCAATACGCGGCTATTTGCGCGCCCGCGTTTTCTCAATACGGCGCGCTTGCGGGATTAAAGCAGTGCGCGGAAGACGGGTATAAATGCGTGTCCGAAATGCGCGACGAATACGACTCGCGCAGAAAATACGTATTTAAACGGCTCACGGAAGCGGGGCTTTCGTGCTTCGAGCCGAAAGGTGCGTTTTACATATTCCCGTGCGTTAAAAACACCGGTATGACGGGAGCGGAGTTCGCGCTGGAACTGCTAAAAAAAGAAAAAGTCGCGGTAGTTCCCGGCGACGCGTTCGGAGAGTTCGGCAAATACTACGTGCGTATTTCCTATGCGTATTCCATGAAAAATCTCGTAATCGCTATGGATAAAATATCTCGTTTTATAAAAGAAACGCGCAAGGAAAAGGTTTGATTATATGGCTGAAAAAATTAAAAACGCTTTACAGTCGCCATACGTCGTTCCGTGCGTGTTTTTGTTCGCGTTCCTGTTCTGGCTGGCGGAATTCACGCTCGCTTGCATAAGCTTGCTCGCGCTTTTCGTTGCGGCGATTCTGCTTTTCTGCGACGATCCCAAAAATATTTTTTGCCCCGTGATTTACGCGGGATTCTTTGTAAAAGACATAGTCGTCGAATCAAACTGGGCGGTTTACGCCGTATGCATAGGCATTGCGGCGGCGTCTTTTATCGTTTTTGCCGTAAGGCATATTATTAAACGCGTAAAAAGCGGAAAAGGGGTCAGACTCGGAAAGCTTTTCTTTCCGCTCGTTGTTTTAGACGTTGCGTTTATGCTGGGCGGAATTATAGGCAACTTCAACGTCGGCGCGTTTTTCGCCACGGCGGGATTTTGCGCCGTTATGCTGCTGTTGTATTTCATCGCGGTTAATTTTACCGAAAATCTCGGAGAGTATCTCGCGTTTTTGTTCGTGTGCGGAGCTGCGTATATTATCGTTCAGAGAAGTTGCTACAATCTGAAAGAATTCGGGGAAATAAAAGAGATTTTTAAAACGGAATGGACTGCGGCGGAACCGCCTAACACGGCTGCCATTTTCGTCGCGCTCGGCGCGGCGGCAAGTCTTGCTCTCGGCGTAAACAGAAAACACGGGTATTTAATGCTTATCCCGTTCTCCGTTTTTACGTTTTATCTGATTACGTTGTGCTGCAGGGGGGTTATTATTTCGGCGACGATAACGTTGACTCCGCTTTTCGTGTATTCTTACGTTAAATCCCGGGAGAAGAAAGGGTTTATCATAACCTTGTTTTCCGTGCTTGCGGTGTTCGTCGTTCTGGAATTAACCACGCACGTCGGGCGCGAAGCCGTGAAAAAAGTTATAGAAAAAATAAAACAAGCCGGCAGCTCCGGCAGAACGGGCGAAAACGGATTGTGGGCGTGGTGCATTGCGAAGTTCAAAGAATATCCGATATTCGGTTACGGATTTATAAGCAAAGATGGTCCCGTTCCCGGCATAAGACCGGGCGTGGAATACTATATACACGCGCATAACACCGTTCTTCAGTGGGCGGTTTCCTGCGGGGTTTTCGGACTATTGTGTTCCGTATGGTTTTATTTCGAGAAATACAAGCTTATATTTCTCGGGTTTAAGGAAAACGCGTATTTGTCCTGCTTTGCTATTATCGTCGCTATGAGCGGAATGGTGGATCAGGCGGCGGCTATGGATCCGTTCGTGTATTTGTTGCCGCTTGTTATCCTTGCCGCGATAGAAAACTTAAAGAGAATTAAAGAATCCGAACCCGTTAAGATGGCAGCGGCTGTCGCTGCCTGAAAATGAAAGCTCTTTAATCGTTAAAGATAATAAAAAGTTGTTGCCGCCCCGATTCGGGGCGGCAACAACTTTATCATTCGATTATAATCGGAGCAAATCAAAGTTACAGACTTTCGTCTACAGTTTTTTGTTTGCGTTTTCTCGCTATCGCGGTATAAATAAAACCTATTATTATAAAGCTGTAAAAGCTTAAAAATCTCCACACGATCATCGCGGGGAAAGCAAGTCCGCCGTAAACGTTCGTTCCGCTTAATCCGAGTCCCGTATCGAACAGAAGATAAAACGATAAATCCGCCGCGCCCGAATTGCCGGGCGTGGGGATAAAAGAAATCGCCGCGTAAAGAATAAAGCAAAGCTGAACGACTTGCAACCATTCCGTGAATCCCGTTCTCGAACTCCAGTCAAAGCCGAAAAATTTAAGAGTGAAATAGGCGATGGAGCAAAGAGAAAGCTGTTCCCCGAAACTCATCAGAAAATCCAGCGCGAAAACGACGGGGTTCGTCGCGAGTTTTTTAAGACAGTTCGCGTTGGTCGTAAGACTTTTGAGCGTTTTCGTTTTAGATGCCGCGGGGTTTTTTACGATTTTTAATTTCTTGCCGAGAAAAAACACGAAAGTTACGAGCTTTTCTCCGACTTTGGAATTAAAAGAAAACAAAATTACGAACAACGGCACGGAAAAAGCAAGCAACAGACCGACCGTGGCGATAATCGAGATTATTCTCGGTATAGCCGCAACCATATTTTCGGGTATGTCCAGAGCGTTTCCGATAAAAAGCCCCAACGAAACGAATCCGCAGATAACGAAAGCTATCTGATGCAGTATAAATGCGGAAATCGTCATAGAAGACGCTTCTCCCCCCGAATAACCGTTTTTAGTAAGGTTGTATATTTCAAACGGCTGACCGCCCACGGCGAGCGGGGTTACGTAGTTGTAATAAAGCCCGATAACGCTCGTGCCTAAACAAACGCCGTACCGCCATTTACCCGTGAGGCTGAAGGATATAAGCGAATGTTTCGTCGCTTTCAGCGCATAGCACAAAGCGAGCGACAATATGGCGAGAATTATATAGTACCAGCGAGTGGAAAAAATTTCCGCCCAGTATTCTCTCGGCGGCAGTTGTTTCTTTTCCGAAAAGAAATCGTTATACGCGGTCCAGGCAAGCACGCCCACGACTATTACGATAAACAGCCAGGTCATAAGGCGTTTAAAAAATTTCTGACGTTTGGTGACGGCGTCTTTGTCGTCAAAGCCGAACACCTTATTCATTACGATTTGCTTGCCCACGCTTTTTTCGTTTTCGTCCGAAACGGAAAAAGCGTGTTCGCGGACGGGGAAATCTCCCGAAATCCGCTCGTCGTATTCTCGTTCGGAGAGTTCGACGATTTTGGGTTCGGACGTGTTTTCGTCGACTTCTATGACGGTAAAACCGACCGATTGATTCTTTTTGTTTTTCTTCATAACTTCGGCCGCGTCAGTTTATAATGTTGACGGTTATTCTGGCGGTTTCTTCCGGAGAGATTTTTATGATAACGGGATAAGCTCCCGCGGTTTTTACGTTGGCTTGCAATACGATTTTCTTTTTATCCACGACAAAACCTTCTTCCGCGAGCTTGTCCGCTATTTCTTTGTTGGTGACGCTGCCGAAGAATTTGCCCGACGCGCCGCTTTTCATCTGAACGGTTACCGAAAGCCCGTCGATTTTTTCTTTAAGCTCTTTGTTGGCTTTCAGCTCTTCAGAGCGGTGAAACGCCGCCGCGGCTTTCTGCGCTTTGTTTTCGTTGAGGGCGGAAGCGTCCGCGGGTTTGGCGTATCCGTTTTTAATCAGATAGTTGTTCGCGAATCCGTCTTTCGCTTCTATGATATCGCCGGCTTTGCCCGAACCTTTTACGTCTTTAAGTAAAACGACTTTCATACGATGCTCCTTGAAACGCGCGGTTTTTTCCCGCGCGTAAATCTGACTTTTTATTATTTTACCGCTAAATCGCGGTGATTGTCAACAATTATGGGGTATAGTTTTTTTCAGAGGCGGTATAATAAAAGGGTAAATCCCGCGGGACGGCGCGAAAACCGCCGCTCCGCGCGAAAAAATAAAGGAGGGAACGCTTAGGTTATGAAAAATTATAACATCAAATGCGACGTCGATAAGTGCAGACACAACGCAGACGGTTGCAATTGCGGCTTGGACAGCATTAAGGTAACCTGCGGTTGCGGCGAAAACTGCACCTGCTGCGGCGATTTTTCCGAAAAGGAATAATCTCGCCCGCAAAAAAAGAGAAGACTGCGTAAACCGCAGTCTTCTTTTTTCATATATTATCCCGGAAAAATTTATTCCTGACCGCGCCTCGCGCGGCATTATTTTCTCTTTACGTATACTATTGTATCATATTTTGAAAATTTGTCAAGGGAAAATGAAAAATTTTTTCAAAAAATTGAAAAATTTTACAAACGATTTGTTAAAATAATTATAGAACTTTTGCCGCGCAGCGGTCAAAAGGCGGGGCGCGCGGGCTTTCGCTTGACAAATCGAAGTATTTTATATATAATATTTAAATCACGATTGAAAAAATCAATCGCTTAATATCGGAGGATATATTATTATGGCGGAAGAAGTAATACTTACCAGAGAAGGTAAAGAAGAACTTGAAAAAAGACTGGAATATCTCAAACTCGAAAAGCGCGCGGAAATCACCGAAAGGATTAAAACCGCGAGAGAATTCGGCGACTTATCCGAAAACGCCGAATACGACGCAGCCAAAAACGAACAGGCTATGATCGAGGGCGAAATTCTCGAAATAGAAGAAAAACTCAAATACGCGGTTATCATCAGCGACGCCTCGGCTAAGAAAGGTCACGTTTCGCTCGGCAGCAAGGTCGATTTCACCGACGACGAAACGGGCGAAGAATACACTTACGAAATAGTCGGCACGACCGAAGCGGACGTGGAAGCCGGCAGAATATCCAACGAATCGCCCATAGGCAACGCGCTTTTAGAGCATAAAGCGGGCGACAGGGTAAGGGTGGCTGTTCCCGCGGGGTATATGAACGTAACCGTAAAAAAGGTTTATTAAGCGCAATATCTTAACGAGAGGATAAAATGGAAGAAAACAGAATCTCCGCGCCGGAAACGGAAGCGGAACTTAACGAAATTTTGAGAATAAGAAGGGAAAAGCTCGCCGCTCTCAAAGCCGCGGGCAAAGATCCTTATCAGAAGGTTAAATACGACAGAACCGCATTGTCTGCGGATATAAAAGCGGATTACGACCGGTTCGAAAATCAGACGGTGGGCATCGCGGGCAGACTTGTCGGCAAGAGAGTAATGGGCAAAGCGTCTTTCGCCGTTATTTTAGACGGCAAAGGCACTATTCAGTCCTATTTGTCCGTAAACGATCTGGGCGAAGATTACGCCGCGTTCAAGGATTACGACATAGGCGACATAATCGGCATAACGGGCTTCGTGTTCAAAACGCGCACGGGTGAAATATCCGTACACGCCAAGAGCGTGGAATTGCTTTCCAAATCGTTGCTTCCTTTGCCTGAGAAGTTCCACGGACTCAAAGACGAAGACACGAGATATCGTCAGAGAGAAATCGACTTAATCGCTAATCCGGAAGTAAAAAAGACTTTCGTCGCGCGTTCGCGGATAATGAGCGAGATAAGAAATTACTTAAACGGCATAGGCTATCTCGAAGTGGATACGCCCGTGCTTCAGCCGCTCGAAATAGGCGCGTCCGCAAGACCTTTCAAGACGCATCACAACGCGCTCGATATGGATATGTATCTCCGCATAGAAACCGAGCTTTATTTAAAACGCCTTATCGTCGGCGGGTTCGACAGGGTATACGAGGTGGGCAGAATCTTCCGTAACGAAGGCATGGACCGTTCTCACAACCCCGAATTCACCACCGTGGAAATGTATCAGGCGTACAGCGACTATTTCCAAATGATGGATTTAATAGAAGATATGTATAAAACCATCACGAAAAACGTCTGCGGAACGGACAAGATCACGTATCAGGGCGTAGAAATAGATATGGGCAAAAAGTGGGAACGCCTCACTATGAAAGAAGCCGTTAAAAAATACGCGGGCGCGGATTACGACGAATGGGCTACGGACGAAGACGCAAGAGCCGCCGCAAAAGCCAAAGGCGTAGAAGCAGAAGAGGGCGATGCCGCAACCAAGGGCAACGTGCTGGCAGCGTTTTTCGACGCGTTCGTCGAAGACAAGCTTATTCAGCCGACCGTTATTTACGATTATCCTGTGGAGAATTCTCCGCTCGCCAAGAGAAAACCCGACGATCCCGCGTTTACGCAGAGATTCGAGTATTTCATCTACGCGCGCGAAATGGGCAACGCGTTTTCCGAGCTTAACGACCCGATAGATCAGAAAGAGCGTTTCGTAAAACAGGTCGCGGAAAAACGCGCGAAGGGCGGCAACGACGCCAAGGTAGACGAGGATTTCGTCACCGCGCTCGAGTACGGTCTGCCCCCGACGGGCGGTCTCGGCTTCGGCGTGGACAGGCTCGTTATGCTTTTAACGGACAGCGCGTCTATAAGAGACGTAATACTTTTCCCGACGATGAAGCCCGTTAAATAAGTTTTACGGGGAGAGGGGAATATGGATAACAAACTTACCAAAAAAAGGCTTTCCGATTTTCTCGCGTACGAGTGGATATTAACCATAATCGTCGCGGTGGCGGCAATTATCGTGTGGGAGCTCGTTTACACCGTTTCCGCGGTAAGGCTGACTACGGGGCAGAGCTTTAAATTTTATTACGACGAAAACGTAGCGTCGCTCGGAGACGGTTATTTTTACGAAATGCTTTCCGACGACGTGTTCAGTTACGACGTGAAAGAGTTGTCGAGCGAATCGCTTACTTCGAATTATAACGTATTGTCCACGAGGCTTTCCGTTTACGAGGGAGACGTTATTTTCACGGACTCCGCGGCAAAAGAGGACGGCAACGTCCGCGCGGCGGAGCTTGCGGATCAATACGGCTATAATTACGAAAGAATGTTGTCGGACGCGAAAGAATACCTTAAAAAATTTCTGAAAGACGGCGAAACGAATATGCTCGTTTACGATAATCTGGACGAGGACAAGATAATAGCGAATTTTAACGTAAGAGCCGAAAAGCGCGTTTATAAAAACGCGCTTAAAGCGGGCGAAATATCTTATCGGAACGAGCTTGAAAGAATAAAAAAACTCTGCGCCGAAACGTCCGATTTCGAAAAACTGCTTTCGTGCGAAAAAGACGGTTTGTTTTATCGTTATACCCGTTACGAGCAGTCTGCGAAAAACGCGCAGGAAAAAAACAAAGAGTCTTACGAAACGCTCGTCGGCAAAGAAAAAGAAGCCGGCAGAGAAAACGCCGTGTACGGGCTTGAACTCGGCGCGTTATCGGGCGGCAGAAACAGCGTAACCAAATACGTCAAGCGCGCGGGCAAAGCAGACGCCGCGGGAGTTACGCTTTTAGTGTTCGATTTTAAGTCCGAGCAGGAAGACCTTCAGTACGAGGCGATTGCGTTTATAAACGCGATAGTCAGAGATTGTTCGGATATTTTATCAACTGCCGGCGGCGCGTTGTAAGCTTTGCCGCGGCGCAAAGTTATTTACGGGGTTATCGTTATGAAAGGAACGTTCGTTACGTTTGAAGGGTGCGAAGGCGTGGGCAAATCCCGCCAGCTCGAGATGCTCAAAGGCTACCTTACCGCGCGCGGAATAAAGTTTTATTATACGCGCGAGCCGGGCGGCACGCCCGTTTCGGAAAAAATAAGAGAAATCATTCTCGATAAAAACAATGCGGAAATGACCGACGAGTGCGAAGCCCTTTTATACGCGGCGGCGCGCGCGCAGCTCCTTAAACAGGTTATAAAACCCGTGCTTGAAGAGGGCGGGCTTGTTATTTGCGATAGATATATAGATTCGTCCCTCGCTTATCAGGGATATGCGCGGGGACTCGGCGCGGAATTCGTGAAAAAAATAAACGATTACGCGGTTAAGAATTTTATGCCCGACTATACGGTTTTTCTGAATCTTTCGCCGGAACTCGCGTTCAGGCGAAAAGGCGGCGCGGACGCGGGCGACAGGTTAGAGATTTCCGGTATGGAATTCCACCAAAAAGTTTACCGCGGTTATCTCGGGCTTGCAGCCGAAAATCCGGAAAGGTTTATCGTTATAGACGCTTCGGGAACGAGAGAGCAGACCCACGCGAAAATTATAGCCGCGCTTAAAGAAAAAGGGGTTATTAAAGAATAAAACGATAAGGATTTAAGATGATCGATCTGTTTTCACTGCTAAAAGATACGAGCGCGTATAAGGCGATAAAAAACGATAAAGAGAGCGGCAAGCTTTCTCACGCGTATCTCGTCGTCTGCGCGGACGGTGATTTCTTGTCCGATTATCTTAAAATTTTCGCAAAGCTTATCTGTTGTAAAAACTCCGATCCGTGCGGAAATTGCCGCGCGTGCAGGCTTATTGAAGAAAAACGTTATCCCGACGCGACCTTTTATCCCGCGTCCGGCGAAACGGTGAGCGTTGCCGACGTAAACGACCTTATAGAAAAGAGTTATCTTCGCCCGATAGAAGGCGACGCGAAAATTTTCGTGATAGAAAAGGGCGACACGATGACCGCGGCGGCGCAGAACAAATTGCTTAAAACGCTTGAAGAACCGCCCGCGGGGACTTATATCCTTATCGGGGCGAGAAGCGAATTCCCCATACTTTCTACCGTAAAGTCGAGAGTCAAAAAGTCGGAAGTATCCGCTTTCTCCGACGAAAACCTTTTTGCCGCGCTTAAATCGGAGTTTAAGGACGAAGAAAAGCTTAAAAACGCTATCTCGTGCGGAGACGGAACGGTAGGGTCCGTCGTCGGGTTTTATTCTGACGAAAAGCTTGCGGATATAGAGAAATTTGCGGAAGAACTGATAAACGATATGCAGTCGTCTAAAAACGTTCTCGATTATTCCTTAAAAGCGGACGCTCTTATCGGAGAACTGATAAAGGAGTATAAAAGCGCGAACGCGGGAAAAATCCCCAAAGAAGCGGCAAAAAGCCCCGACGCGCTTAAAAGATACTGTCTTCCCGTCGTTACGGAAAAGATTTTTTCCGTGATAGAAGCGTATTTCAGAGATATGCTGTGTTATTACGAAGGGAAAGAGAATCTCGTTTTCAACGCGGAAAGACTGAGCCGCGTAAAGTCCGCCAAAGGTTATAACGCGGCGAGTCTCGTTTATGCTCTGGACAAAATAAACGAGGCGCGAAAAAGAAAATATTTCAACGGCAGCGGCGCGATGCTTAACGAATGGCTGTTGTTTTCGATTCTGGAGGGTAAACATAAATGGCAAAAGTAATAGGCGTTAAATTTAAAAATACGGTCAAAACGTATTATTTTTCGCCCGCAAGCGAGAACGAAGTTTATAAAGAAGACGATCTCGTTATAGTAGAAACGGCAAAGGGAACGGAATACGGCAAAGTCGTTTTCGGCGTTAAAGAGATCGAAGACGCGGAACTTACGCATCCGTTAAAGCCCGTTTTAAGAAAAGCGACGGAAAAAGATATAAAAAATATGAAGGAAAACGAGGCGAAAATTCCCGAAGCGATGGCTTATGCAAATCGACTTATCCGATCGGAAGGTCCGGAAATGAAGCTTATCGGTGCGGAATTTTCTTTCGACGGCAAAAAGCTTACTTTCTTTTTTTCTTCCGAAAAGCGTGTCGATTTCCGCGAGCTTGTAAAAACGCTTGCGGCGCACTTCCGTACTCGTATAGAATTAAGACAGGTCGGAATAAGAGACGAAACCAAAATGCTCGGCGGAATCGCGCCGTGCGGCAGGACCTGTTGCTGCGCGGGCTGTATGCCGGACTTTGCCAAAGTTACCATAAAAATGGCAAAAAATCAGGGATTGCACCTTAATCCCGCCAAAATTTCGGGTTTGTGCGGCAGACTTATGTGTTGTCTCGAATACGAAAACGAGTATTACGCGGAAGTTTACGGCAAAATGCCCAAGGTCGGCGGAACGGTTAAATCTCCGGACGGCGAGGGCGTGGTCGTTTCCAACGATATGTTAAAACTCATTTCCAAAATAAAGATAACCAAGCCTGACGGGAGCGAAGTATATAAAGACTACCCCGTGGACAGACTGGAGTTCAGGAGAAAACAGCCCGAACCCGCTGAAAAAAACGATGGCGAGCAGCAGGAAAAAACCGCCGACTGCAAAAAATGCAAAAAGTGCAAAAAGCACGGCAAGGGCGGCGGAAAGCCTAACGGACAAAACGGCGATAAAAAAGATAAGCAATCCGCCGACGGCGAAAACGCGGAGCCGAAAAAATCTTGAAGATAATTTTGCGTTTTGTGTTTACAAAACGGAGATATTGTGGTACAATATAAATAAGATTACGCGATACGTAATTTTTACCAAATCTTATAGGAGGTAGATTCCGATGGCATACAAAATCAGCGACAAATGTATTTCCTGCGGTTCTTGCGCGGATACTTGTCCCGTAGGCGCGATAAGTCAGGGCGATACGCAGTATAACATCGATGCGGACGCTTGCATGAGTTGCGGCGCGTGCGCGGCGGGTTGCCCCGTCGAAGCTATATCCGAAGAAGAGTAAGAAATAGCTGAAAAATCTAAGGCGCAGAAATTTTTTGCGCCTTAATTTTTTAAAAAACACAAGGAAAACGGAGGGCGGTTATGATCGAAACGGAAGAACTCGGCGTTTCGGGTATCAGGGTTCTGCAGGACGCGGAGCTTTATCGGTTTACTTCGGATTCCGTTCTGCTCGCTAAATTCGCGCGGGTTAAGGCGGGTGACGTCGTTGCGGACTTCTGTTCGGGTTCGGGAGTCGTGGGATTTTATCTTTACGGCAGAGAGCCGTCCGCCGTAAAAAGCGTGACTTTTTTCGAACTGCAAAAACCGCTTTACGATTTGTCCGTTAAAAGCATAGAATTAAACGGGCTGGGCGAAAAGTTCTCCGCGGTCAACACGGGGCTTCAGGATATAGACAAAAGCTATTACGGCAAGTTCTCGCTTATCGTGTGCAATCCGCCGTATATGGAAAAAACTTCCGGCGCGCACGACAAAGACCCGTCCGTTGCGATTTGTCGGCGCGAAGTCGCGCTCGATCTGAAAGAATTGATTTCCGCTATAGGCAAGGCGTTAAAATACGGAGGCAGAACGGCTTTGGTTCACCGCGCGGACAGACTTGCGGACGTTATTTGCGTGATGCGCGAAAACGGAATAGAACCTAAGAGAATTCAGTTCTGTCACGCCGAAGGTAAAGATCCGTATTTATTTTTGATAGAAGGCGTAAAGGGCGGCAAAAGCGGCGTTAAAGTGCTTTCGCCCGTTAAAAACTGAAAGGTGCTATTATGTTGTATTTCGTGGCAACGCCGATAGGCAATCTTAAAGATATTTCGCTTCGCGCGATAGAAGTTTTAAAATCCGTAGACGAAATCGCCTGCGAAGACACGCGCCGTTCCGCGGTGCTTCTCAATCGTTACGATATAAAAAAGCCGCTTTTTTCGTACCATAAGTTCAACGAAAAAGAAGAAAGCGAGAAGATAGCGGAAAAACTCGAATCGGGTAAAAACCTTGCGCTCGTTACGGACGCGGGCATGCCCGTCATATCCGACCCCGGCAACGTTCTCGTAAAAACGCTTATAGAGCGCGGTCTTGAATTCACCGTCGTTCCGGGCGCGTGCGCCTGCGTTTCCGCTCTGGTGCTGTCGGGTTTTTCCTGCGCGAGGTTTTGTTTTATAGGTTTTCTCCCGCAGAAGAACGGCGAAAGGAAAGAACTCCTTTCAAAATATAAGGATCTCGATATGCCGCTCGTGTTTTATTCCGCCCCGCACGATATAGTAAAGGACGTAACCGACATTGCGGAGATTTTTGGAGACCGAGCCGCGGCGGCGGTTAAAGAAATCACCAAAATATACGAGGGCGTGGAACGTTTTAATTTAAAAGACGGTATGAAATCCGAGCCGAAAGGCGAATACGTCCTTATCGTGGACGGAAAAGGCAAAGAAGATTTTTCCGACCTGTCGGAAGAAGAACACGTAAAAAAGTATCTGGACGAAGGCATGGATAAAAAAGACGCCATAAAAAGGGTTGCCAGAGAGCGCGGCGTGAGCAAGTCTTCTTTGTATAAATACACTATAGAGAAATAACGGCGCGACGCGTCCGTAAAGGGGAACTGTATGGAAACACCTATAATAGGCTATATATCGCTTTACTATATGATGATGTATTTTTTCATTTACGCGTTTCTCGGCTGGGTGCAGGAAGTGATTTTTGCCACGCTGAAGACGGGTAAATTCGTCAACCGCGGATTTCTGAACGGTCCCGTCTGCCCGATTTACGGGGTGGGAATGGCGGTTTGCGTGCTGCTTTTGAATCCGCTCGCGGAAAAGTGGTGGCTTCTGATTCTCGTCGGCGGCGCGCTCGCGACTTTTTTAGAACTGATAACGGGCTTCGTTCTCGATAAGATTTTCAAAACCAAATGGTGGGATTATTCTAAAGAGCCTTTTAATTTTAAAGGTTACGTGTGTTTAAGGTTTGCCGTTATCTGGGGCTTAGCGGTGCTTCTGGTTTTCAAAACGCTCGTTCCGCTGACGGATAAACTGATTTCGCTTATACCGTTCAAGTGGTGGGGCGCGGCTATACTCGGCGTGTTGTGGATTATTATTATCATAGATTTCGTTACAGACGTAAGACAGCTGAAAAACCTTAAAGAAAACCTTAACGAAACGTCTAAAATCGCAGAGCTTATCCATAAAGATTCCGACTTTATCGGAAAACGCGTTTCCGACGCAACCATAGTCGTTGCCGGCAGGCTTAAAAAAGTGACGGAAAAGCTTAACAAGTCGCGACTCGCCAAAGCGTTCCCGCGGCTCAGGAAGAAGAACGAAGAAGTCGTGTCGGAATACGAAAAGGCGCAGCAGAAAGACGATAAAGAACAAAACTTATAACAAACCGAAACGAAAAATTCAAAAAAATCGCGCCGCGGCGGAAATTCTTCCGCCGCGGCGCAGCCTTTTTAAATCGTTTTATATCTTCGGATTAAAGGGTTATTTTTTCCTGTCCGCCCATAAACGGTCTTAACGCTTCGGGAACGGTAACGCTTCCGTCGGCGTTCTGGTACTGTTCTATAATCGCGGGGAACACGCGCGACGTCGCAAGTCCGGAACCGTTGAGCGTATGCACGAAACGCGTTTTTCCCGATTCGCCGCGATACTTGGTGTTGTTTCTTCTCGCCTGATAATCTCTCGCGTTGGAAACGGAGCTGACCTCCTTATAAATCCCCATAGAAGGAATCCATACCTCTATATCGTAAGTTCTCGCCATAGAAGCCGAGCAGTCGCCCGCGGCGAGCTTGCTTATGCGGAAGTGAAGCCCGAGCTTTTCCATTAAAGAAGCCGCTTTGTTCACGAGTTCGTTAAACGCCTCGTCGCTACCTTCCTGCGTGGTGTACTGAACCATTTCTACCTTGTTGAACTGATGACCGCGAATCATTCCGCGTTCTTCCGCGCGATAAGACCCCGCTTCTTTTCTGAAACACGGCGTATACGCGAAGAATTTCATCGGGAGCTTGTTGCGGTCTACTATTTCGCCCGCGTAAAGGTTGACGAGCGCGGTTTCCGCCGTGGGGAGCATAAAGCGGTTTTTCTTTCTGTCCTCGTCCACGTCCAGCCAGTATACCTCGTCGGAAAATTTGGGGAACTGTCCCGCGCCGAAGCCGCAGTTATAACCGAGCTGCAACGGGGGAAGAATAAATTCGTAGCCGTCTTTTAAATGCTCCGAAATAAAGAAGTTAAGAAGCGCCCATTCGAGCCTTGCGCCTTCTCCGCGGTATACCCAGAAGCCGCCGCCGGAAAGCTTGACTCCGCGCGTATAATCTATAATTCCGAGCTTGGTGCAGAGATCCACGTGGTTTTGCGCGTCAAACCCGAATTCGGGTTTTTTGCCGAAAATTTTTATTACTTCGTTGTTTTCTTTTTCGCCCGCTTTCAGGTCTTCGTCGGGAATGTTCGGCATAACCGCAAGCATATCGAAAACCTTTTGTTCGAGGTCTTTGGCTTCCGTGTCGCCTTCCGCGATTTTATCGCCCAGCGTTCTCATCTCCGCGAATATCGCGTCTACGGGTTTGCCTTCTTTTTTGAGTTTGGGTATTTCCGCCGAAACCTTATTGCGTTCCGCTTTCAACGCTTCTACTTCCGAAATGACTTTTCTTCTTTTTTCGTCGAGAGAAAGAAGCGCGTCGAAATCCGCTTCGTAACCTTTCTTTTTAAGAAGGGCTTTTATATGCTCTTTGTCTTCTTGTATCCTTTTTAAGTCTAACATAAACCGACTCCGCTTGAAATTTAAAATGTATATAACAATTATAACGGTATTTGGCGAGAAAATCAAGCGAAACGTGTTCGTTTGCCCCGAAAATATTTGTCGGCGGCGCGGTTGGTTCGCGATAGTTTTCCGTAAAATGAAAAAAATTAACAAAAATATTCTAATTCGGCTTAATCCGTTTGCTAAAACGGTAAAACAATGTTAAAATATTTCAAAAGGTGTTTTTATGAAAGACAGATTGTTTCATCTGAAAGAGTTTATAGATAAAAACGGAAAGGTCACCGTTCACGAGCTGGAATGCGCGTTCAAGGGCGTGTCTTCTATGACGCTTCGCCGCGACCTTATCCGACTCGAAGAGCAGAACGCCGTTCTTCGCGTGCCGGGCGGCGCGGTTTCTATGGATTCAGTCGTCCGCGCCAAAGAGGCGGACGTATCTAAGAGAATAAACTACAACGCTTCCGAAAAACTCGAAATCGCGGAAAAGGCGGTCGCGCTCGTAGAACCTAAAAGCTGCGTGTTTATAGACGGCGGTTCTACCACCACGTATTTCGCGCGCGCTCTGCCGGACGATAATTTTTATATTCTCACAAACGCGCTTATAATTGCGGAAACGATTTTAAGAAAAGAAAAACCCACCGTTGCGCTTCTGGGCGGCGACCTTAAAAAGAACAATTTCATCACCGTCGGCAAAACCTGTCAGGATTTTATCGACAACGTGAATATTCAGACCGCCGTTATGACCGCCACGGGTTATATCCGCGACACGGGCGATTTCACTTGCGGAAGTCAGTCGGAAGCGGAAGTCAAACGCAAGGTTATAGAAAAAGCGGATTACGTCATTATGCTTATAGACAGCTCCAAGGTGAACAAAAAAACGCCTTACACTTTCGCTCGCCTTACCGACGTAAACTGTATGGTGACCGATAAAAACTTTTCGAGGGATTTAAAGGCGAGTATAGAAGAACAGGGCGTGAAAGTGGTTTAGCGCAACGAGCGCGACGCCGCGACTAAGGCAAGAGGAATCGGTAATATGTTTTTTAGAAATTTAAGAAAGGATATACGCGCCGCCAAAGCAAACGATCCCGCGGCGAGAAATAAATTCGAAATTTTTCTCACGTATTCGGGCGTCAAGGCTCTGTCCTGGCACAGATGGGCGCATTTCCTTTATAAAATCAAACTAAAGCTTCTCGCCAGAATGACGAGTCAGTTCGCGAGATTTCTCACGGGGATAGAAATTCATCCCGCGGCGAAAATCGCGGGCGGCGTGTTCATAGATCACGGCACGGGCGTCGTGATAGGCGAAACGGCGGAAATAGAAGAAGGCGTTGTGATTTATCAGGGCGTTACGCTCGGCGGCACGGGCAAAGAAAAAGGCAAACGCCACCCCACGATAAAAAAAGGGGTTATGATAAGTGCGGGCGCGAAGATTCTCGGCGGGTTCACCGTGGGTGAATACGCCAAAATAGGCGCGGGCGCGGTAGTGCTTAAAGAAGTTCCGCCTTACGCCACCGTCGTGGGCGTGCCGGGTATGGTGGTCCGCATAAACGGCGAAAAAGTGAACGACCTTCAGCAGGAAAAACGCGATCCGTTGCAAGAAGAAATCTGTCATCTGCGCGATAAGGTTTGCCGGCTCGAAGAGCTTGCCGTGAAAAACGGACTCGAGCTTTCTTACGAGCAGGAAGAAAAAATCACGCACGCAGACGAAGCGAGCAAAGACGAAAACCGCGAGGAAAAAGAAAATGAAAATTTATAACACTCTTACGGGCAGAAAAGAAGAGTTTTCTCCTATAGAAGACGGTAAAGTTAAAATGTACGCGTGCGGCATAACCGTATCGGGCGAAGCGCACATAGGTCACGCGTATCAGGCTCTTATTTACGATATAATAAGAAAATATCTCGAAAAGAAAGGT
This sequence comes from uncultured Eubacteriales bacterium, assembly GCA_905210545.1. Taxonomy (GTDB): domain Bacteria; phylum Bacillota; class Clostridia; order Christensenellales; family Borkfalkiaceae; genus UBA1259. The sequence continues at coordinate 28,868 of CAJLXC010000009.1, forward strand.
TATAAAGTCGCATACGCACGCAATTATACGGACGTGGACGATAAAATAATCGCCAAATCCAACGAAACGGGTATCCCCGCCGACAAATACGCCAAGGATATGATAAAGCGTATAGACGAGCAGATGAGAAGGTTTCAGGTGGACGAACCGTCGCTCTGGATAAAAGCAACCGACTGTATAGGCGACATCATAAAATTCATTTCCGCGCTTATAGAAAAAGGCTGCGCGTATCCGACGGAAAAGGGAGACGTGTACTTCTCCGTGGCGAGCTTTCCCGGGTACGGCAAGCTTTCGCACAGAAATTTAGAAGACGCTATAAACGGCGTCCGCATAGACAACGACGAACAAAAAAGAGATCCGCTCGACTTCGCGCTGTGGAAATCCGCCAAAGAAGGCGAGCCGTTCTGGAATTCGCCCTGGGGCAAGGGCAGACCGGGCTGGCATATAGAATGCTCCGCAATGAACAGAAAAGCGTTCGGCGACTGCATAGATATTCACGGCGGCGGCAGGGATCTTATTTTTCCGCACCACGAAAACGAAATCGCCCAGACGGAAGCGTTGACGGGCAAGCGTTTCGCCAAATACTGGATTCATAACGGACTTATCAAGGTCAACGGACAAAAAATGAGCAAGTCGCTCGGCAACAGCCTGCTTTTATCCGATCTTCTCGATAAATATTCTCCCGAAACGATTAAATTCGCGCTCCTTTCTACCAACTACCGCGGAGATATAAACGTTACGGACGAACTTTTCCCCGAAGCGCAGAAGCACCTTTCGTCGTTCTATACGGCGATAAAAGCCGCAACCGACGCGGGGATAAAAATCCGGGGCGATTATCCCGAAATAGACGAAAAATTCAACGCCGCTATGGACGACGATTTCAATACCGCTCTCGCGCTGAGCGATTTGTTCGGGTATTTTAAAACCATAAAAGCCGGAATAGAAAAGAAAGACGAAAAAGTCGGCGCGATGATAGCGCAGATAAAGAAAACCTACTCGCTTTTAGGGCTGTTTAAATCGGACGCGGAAGAGTTTTTAAAAGAAAAACAGACCGAAATCCCCGCGGAAATACTTGCGCTTGCCGATAAAATGCAAGCCGCCCGCGCCACGAAAGAATACGCCGCGGCAGACGCGTTCCGCGCCGAAATCAACGATAAAGGCTATAACGTCGCCATAAGCAAAGACGGCGTTAAGATAACCCGAAAATAAATCCCGAAAAAAAGGAAAGCATTATGTTCACTTCTAAAGAATTAAGAGAAAAATGGATAAAATTTTACGAGTCCAAAGGGCATCTTAACATAGGCGCGGTGTCGCTTATAGGCGACGGGACTACGGGCGTTATGTTCAACGTCGCGGGCATGCAGCCGCTTATGCCGTATCTTTTAGGCAAACCGCACCCGTCCGGCAAAACCCGTCTTTGCAACGTTCAGGGCTGCGTCAGAACCGTGGATATAGATTCCGTCGGCGACGCTACGCACTTCACCTTTTTCGAAATGATGGGCAACTGGTCTTTGGGCGATTATTTCAAAAAGGAAAAAACCGCCTGGACATTCGAGCTTCTGACAAAGGTGTTCGGATTCGACAAAGACAAAATCTGTTCTACCGTGTTCGAAGGCAACGATTCGGTAAAAAGAGACGACGAAACCGCGGAGCTTTTGAAAAATCTCGGCATAAAACCGGAAAATATTTTTTATCTTCCCAAAAAAGACAACTGGTGGGAATTAGAAGGCACCGCAGGCACGCCGTGCGGACCGGATAACGAGTGGTTCTATCCGAGAGAAGACGGCAAAGACTCTTCCGACTTTTTAACGGGCAACCGCTACGTTGAAATCGGCAACGACGTGTATATGCAATATAAAAAATGCGCCGGCGGCAAATACGAAGAACTCGACCATAAAAACGTCGATACGGGCTTCGGTCTCGACAGACTGCTCGTGTTCCTTAACGGACTTGACGACGGTTATAAAACCGACTTGTTTGCAGAGCCCGTCGCCTATCTCGAAAAGATTTCCGGCAAAAGCTACGATAAAGACGAAACCGCGAGAAAAGCTATGCGTATAATCGCGGATCATACGAGAACGTCCGTTATGCTTATCGGCGACGCGAACGGAATCCTTCCTTCCAACACGGGCGCGGGGTATATTTTAAGAAGACTTCTCCGCAGAGCGATAAGATACTGCAAAACTCTCGGCATAGACGCTACCGAAATGAAAGGCGTGGCTAAAATCTTTATCGAAAAAATTTACGACGAAGCGTATCCTTTGCTCGTCGAAAAAGAGGATTATATCCTTGCCGAAATAGAAAAAGAAATAAAGAAATTCGAGGCGACTCTCGCCGCGGGTATTAAAGAATTCGATAAAACCGTTACCGGAATAGAACGCAAAAACGCGTTTATGTCGCAAAAAGACGCGTCTTTCGTCCCCGAAACGGTCATCTCGGGTAAGGCGGCGTTCAGATTGTACGATACTTACGGGTTTCCTCTCGAACTCACCGAAGAACTCGCCGCGGAAAGGGGCTTTGCCGTCGATAAAGAGGGCTTTGACGAAGCGTTCAAGGCGCATCAGGAACTTTCTAAGGCGCAGGCGGCTTCCGCAAAAGGCGGACTTACCGAACGCAACGAGATAACTACCAAATATCATACAGCCACGCATATAATGCTTGCGGGACTTCGCAAAATGTTCGGAGAAAAAACGGAACAAAAAGGCTCGAATATCAACGAAGAGCGTCTGCGCTTCGATTTTAACTGCGACCATAAAATGACGGACGAAGAGTTGAAATCGCTCGAAAAGTTCGTGAACGACGCGATTGCTGCTAAAATCGACGTGGTTCGCACAGAAGTGCCTTATAAAACCGCTATAGCGGAAGGCGCGTACGGCGTGTTCCACGCGGATTCCGAAGATCAGCCCGTTTCGGTCTATACGATCGGCGGGGTAGACAAACAGATATGCGGCGGGCCGCACGTAAACAACACGTCGGAACTCGGCAAATTCAGAATCGTAAAAGAAGAAAGCTCGTCTTCCGGGGTAAGAAGAATCAAAGCCGTGCTGGAATAATTCGTAACGTAAACGGACGGCGGGGAACGGGTGACTGTTCTCCGCCGAGGATAAAGTCAAGGGGTTTGTGCGAAAAAATACGAAAAACTGCAACTTTCGTTAAA